>JACPDM010000017.1 GCA_016184045.1 Micavibrio aeruginosavorus
AAATGGGTCGAAACCGTCGTCAAGGATCACTTCGACCACTGGCTGTCCGGCGACACCAACGCCGCCAAGGCCTTGCTCGAAACCATCGTCGAGCGCGCCGACGAGCGCCTGCGCCGCCGCGAAGACAAGGAAATGCTCCGCAAGACGGCCACCCGCAAGCTGCGCCTGCCCGGCAAGCTGGCGGATTGCAGCAGCAGCACCGCGCACGACACAGAGCTTTTCATCGTCGAAGGCGACTCCGCCGGCGGTTCCGCCAAGCAGGGCCGCAACCGCGAAACGCAGGCGATCCTGCCCCTGCGCGGCAAGATCCTGAACGTCGTCAGCGCCACCAACGACAAAATGCGCCAGAACCAGGAGATCCAGGACCTGATCCTCGCCATCGGCGCGGGCGCGGGCAAGGATTTCAAGCTCGACAATCTGCGCTACGACCGCATCATCATCATGACCGACGCCGACGTGGACGGGGCGCATATCGCCTCCCTCCTCGTCACATTCTTTTATACGCAGATGCGCCCGCTGATCGAAAAAGGCCACCTCTTCCTTGCCCAGCCGCCGCTCTACCGCCTGTCCGCCGGGGGCAAGACCATTTATGCCCGCGACGACGCGCACAAGGACGAGCTGATTGCCAAGGAATTCAAGGGCAAGAAAGTCGATATCAGCCGTTTCAAGGGCCTTGGCGAAATGCCCGCGGCGCAGCTCAAGGACACCACCATGAACCCCGCCAGCCGCACCCTGCTGCGCGTCGTCCTGCCCGCGCAAGTGGATGAATATGGCGGCCATGTCGTCGCGGCCTCCTCCAGCGTGGACGATCTGGTCGAGCGCCTGATGGGCCGCAACGCCGAAGAACGCTTCAAATTCATCCAGGAAAACGCCGAGTTCGTTCAGGACATCGATATTTAGGCGGCAACCGCCCCGGTCCAGAGCCCCTTCGGGTTCCTGCACCCCCTCGAAATGGTTATGTAAAATTTAATTGACAAAAAACCATGACGCACGCTATAGTCTTGGAAATTCCAGCTTAACAAGCGTTAACGAAGAGGGTGTCAAAATGAGTAAAGTATTCAAAAAATCCGCAAGTGCTCTGGTTCTGGCCGCCGCAGCGGCAGGTTTTACAGGAGCCGCAAACGCAGGTGAATCCTGCGACAGCATCGCCCGCGCACAGGGCGTAAGCGAATTTCCGGCCGTCGGTACGGCCTTTACCCGCAGCGGTTCGACCGGCTGCAAATTCATCATCGACGGTGACGGCAAACACGCGCTGGCGCAAACCTATGATTTCGCCGCCCGCGGTCAGGAACAAATGTACAGTCGCGAAATGCAGAACGCCGCCCGCATGCAGCAAAACGCAGACCGCCGTGCTGAAATGCAGGCCGAACGTGAAGCCAGAATGAACGACCCGGTCCGCAATATCGGGCGTCAGGCAAACGAGGCCGCAGGCACCGTCAACGCAATCAAAAACCTCGGCAACGTCCTCAAAGGCTTCGGGCGTTAATCGTAAAACTTTTCATACGGAGTATGGCATCATGACGATGAGCATCCTGAAAGACTTCAAGAGAACCGCTGGCGCAATCACGCTGGCCCTCGCAACGGCTGTCACCGCGGGCTGCGGCACCCTGCCGCGCGGCGCAATGACGGGCATCGGCGCGATCGGCGGCGGTGTCGTCGGCGGCATGCTTGAGCCGGATTGCACAACCAAAATCTCCGGCACGCAAACCCGCTCGGTCAACGGCAACAACACCGGCGCATGGCGCGGCTCTGAAAGAATGAACACGGAATGCGCCTATAGCGGCAAGAACGCCCCGGGCAATTTCAACGCCCCGCAGCATTACCAGCATATGCAGGGAGGACAGGGCGGCGGATCGAACTACCGCCCGCGTTAAGCCTCAGGATTTAACAAAGAAAAACGCCGGGCGACACCCTCCCCGGCGTTTTTCGATTCCGGTGACAAGGCCATTGTTTTCCTCTAATCTGCCCCCATGAAACTCCGCAAGAAACTTCGCCTGATCCTGATCGCCGCTGCCATCTTCGCCGCTGGCTGCGCCGTGTTCTATCTCACCCGCCCGCTGGCGGCGCAGATGCAGATGACTTCGCTCCTGCGCGATGCCGGATTCAAACAGGCCCGCATCGACGCGACCGCGCGCATTCCCGGCGGCTTCAGTTTCACCGGCATCAGCCTTGATAACAACAAATTCAGCACCATCGAGCACATCACCCTTGAACCAGGGCAGAATGGCCGGCACATGACCGTGGACAAGCTGGTCCTGACCGGCGACTGGCAAAACCTCGCGGCCCCGGATATCGCCGGATGGTCGGCGCAGGCGCGGCTCCTCCCCCTTCTGGCCGGGCTGAAGAAAAGCGGGATCGACGTCATTACCCTCGGCGGCGGACAGCTTGACGTGAACGTACCGCTCGCCAGCCTCATCCGCCTTGAAGCCAAGGGACAGGTGACGCTCCTGCCCGACGGCGCGGCGCGGCTGCAAGGCCTGCTCTGGAGCGTGCAGCAGAAAATGAAGGCGCAGCTTTCCGTCAACGGCGAATTCGCCGTGAACGGCGTCGCTTCGCTCGACGTTGAAGTGACCGAAGGCAAAATGGACATGGCCGCCCTGACCGCCAGCCGCATGGGCGGATGGATCATCCTCAACCGCGACACGCTCGGCGCGCCGTGGAACATCAGCGGCCAGATCATGGCCGGGGCCGCCAGCCTCTACGGCCTGCCCTTAAGCAACCTCGTCATCAGCGCGCAAGGAACGACGCAGGACGCGGGCGTTACCGTTCAGGCCGGCGGATCGGACGCCGCCGCCAGCCAGTCGCCGCTTTCCATCGACGCGCAACTGCGCCGCGCGGGAGAGGACAGCCTTTCCCTCACCCTGCGCTCCGAGCAATTCGGCGCGGGCCGCCCCGGCGGGGTTCTGGTCTATGACACCCGCGCCCCGCGCGTCGCCGAGATGCTGAAAACCGGGAACATCAATCTGGCCGATCTCGCCGGGAATGTCTGGCTGCGCGGGGTTCTTCAGCCCGCCACGCAGGGCAAGGGCGTCGATATCGATATCCGCGACGTCAAACTCCAGCCTTTGGCGGACGCGCTTGGCCTCACCGGCCTGCGCATTGACGGAACCCTGACCGGCATCCTGCCGCTCGTCAAAAACGACAGGCAGCACCTCGCCGTCGATCAGGGCCTGCTGCGCAGCGCCGAATCAGGAACGATCGCGCTGGACGGCAACCTGCCCGCCGCCATCCAGTCCACGCGGGAGGACACGGCCAGAATTTTCAAATCCTTCCTCTACGAGAAAATCGAACTCTCCTTAAGCGGCGACACGCAAAGCGCCTTCTCCGGCGACATCGCCATCACCGGAAAACCGGATGCGGAGAAAGACGCAAAAACAACCCTCGTGACCCTCCACTTCAACACCCCGCACCCGGAATCCGTGCCGAACCGATAAACCCACGCTGCGCTACGGGTTTTGCTAAAGTTTGGGAGTACGCCTGTATGCTAGGCGAGAACGTAACAGGCTGATGAGAACAAGGCGGAACCGCATCAATAACCTTGGGTTGTCTATGAAAATCGAGAGCACAATTGCCGATTGACAATCTCTTGGTTGTGCGGTGGAATGTTGGGCATGATTTGATTCGTGGGGGCGTTACGATTTACGCCCGCCCTGAATCATGTTTGTTAGCAGGACTTGGACTCTTTGTCGGAAAGAAAATGAGGAATTCAAATTTATTGAATGTAAAAATGGGGCATGTTTCGTCTTGATAAAAAACTCTATTGAAAAGATCTGGAAGTTGCCGCCGCCGGAGGAGAGAAGGAACATGCTTATTCCTCCTCAGTGGTTCCATAAAGGGTTTAGTCTTGATCGGGATACTGAGTACCTTTTGTATATGCAATTTAATACTATGCTAATGCTAGGATTTTACCTTTTTATTGCCCTCTTAATCGATGCGTTATTAAGGACTGGCCTTTTCATTGATGATGTTCGGCTTGATGAAAACAAACTTTTATTTCCTGATGTATTGTTAAACCTCTTAAGCCCGCTCAATCTCATAATTACAGCAGTTTTTTATCTAAGAATCCGCCTTCCTCTAAAGATGAGAGACGATGAGATTCCTGTCATGATGCATAGAGCGCTTTTAATAGGATATTCACAAAGGCGGTGGCTTTGGCGATGCACATATCTAATTGCACTCTCTCTTCCTGTTTTCTGGGTCGCGGATACCATAACCGTCAGGTTTGTTCTTCACTTCCATCAGCAAGATAACTTCTTGTTTGTGATTATTTCAACGGCCTTCTTTGTTGTTTCCGGCTCTGCTGCCTGTGCCGTGTTTTGTATATCCTATGTTCTTGTGCTTGAAAAAGTTCTCCGCTTCTTCCCTGAATTTGAGCAAGACCTGCTCAAGAAAAATCCCCTCCCACGCAATTACTGAATTTATAAAAGGATACGATGCAATCAAGAATACCATCAATGATGGATGGGCGGCCACGGGAGCAGCTGCAGAGAATATCCTTGACACGGGTATTGGCCACCTTGGCAATCTTTTCGATGGCTTCCTCAATCCAGTTGGTGATATGCCCCAACTTTGCCCGGCGGACTTTGCTCTTCCCGGTTGGATCGTGCCCGATGTTGTTACACCCTTCGAACAGGCGGAAACGACTTCGCCAATCGTTCTTGATGTTGATATGTCAGGCACTATCGAGCTTGCGGCAAAGAGTGGGAGTGGTTCGGTCTATTGGGACATTGACAGCGACGGGTACGCCGAAGACAGCGGCTGGATCACTGGCGGTGATGGATTGCTCTGTGTCGATGCCAATAGCGATGGTGTCATAGCGCAGAGTGAACTCTTCGGAAATGATGCAAACTACGCGAATGGCTACCTGAAACTCAGCGCTTTGTACGACACCAACGGCAGCAATACAATCACATCCGCAGATACCGGATTCACAAATTTGCTTGTCTGGATTGACGCTAATGCAGATGGGCGCAGTCAGGCGGCGGAGCTATACACGCTTTCAAGCCTTGGAATCACGTCGATCGGAACGGCGTACAGCGCCGTAAACTATCAGATCGCCGGGAACCAGATCAGCCAGCAATCGACGTTCACGATGAATGGCAACACGTATAGGCGACGACACCATTAACGGTGAGGCTGGTATTGACACCGTGTCTTATGCCTCGGCAACTTCGGGAATCACTTTGGACCTCTCGAATCCATTTTCCCAGAATACTGTGGGAGCAGGAATTGATTACATATCCAATATTGAGAACGCAGTCGGCTCTGCTTTTAATGATACGATCTCTGGTAAAGAAAACGCTAACATGATCGATGGCAGCCTTGGAAATGATACGCTTCACGGCGGTGACGGCGTAGATTCGCTATACGGCGGTGATGGATTGGACACGCTTTACGGCGATGCAGGGGCTGATCTATTCGTATTCGAGGCAGCTTCGGCCTATAACAATGTTGATGTCATTCAGGATTTCAGCACGGGACAGGGCGATGCGATCAACCTCTCCGATCTGCTGGAACTATACAACCCGGTCAGTGACGCCATCACCGATTTTGTCCAGATCACGACCAGCGGATCGAATTCATCCGTTTTCGTGGACCGCGACGGCCTTGCCTCTACCTACGGCTTTAGCCAGATCGCCACGATTTCTGGCGTCACCGGCCTGACAGACGAGGCGGCGCTGGTCACGAGCGGGAATTTAATTGTCACATAATTGGCGGGATACCCTTCAATAGCCCTAATCCGCCCGTTACGGCTTCACCGGAAGGTTGTCCTTGCTGTCGTCTTCGGTCTCGTCATCGCCCCCGCCGGAGCTGCTGAGGGAGATGCCGGAGGTGGTGAATTCGCCGATATTGCGAAAGCCCATGCGGAACATGACTTCGGTGTTGCTTTGCCCCGAAGCCTCGCGGGAGAGGTTGCGTTGCAATGTGCCGGACAGGGTGAGGCACTGGCCGATATAATCGACGCCGAAATCGGCCTCGCGCATGCCGGGGTCGTCGCCCAGATCCTGCGTGATCGAGGAGCGCACGCGCCAGTCCTCCGCCACCTGATACGCCGCCGCAGCCTGAATCTGCTCGCGGTCTTCGCTCAAATCGGTCCCCTCCAGCGCGCGCGCATAGAGATAGCGGCTTGAGAGCGAAACCTTGCCGAGGTTGGCGGCAGCCGTCACTTCATGGCGGCGGGAGGAGTTATCCTCGCTGTCGAGCTGGAAACGGTAATCGAGGCTGAAACGGTTTTTATACCCGGCCGTGATCTGCCCGACGAGGTCGGAGCGCTCATCCTCAAGGCCCGATCCGTCGGGGAACGGGTTGTGCTCCTCCCCGTGCTGGAAACGGTAAGACTGGCCGAGGAAAACCTCGCCCTTGCTGCCCTCATGGCCGTAAACGCCGCTGCGCACGCCGTAGGTCGCGCGGCTGCGGTCCTCCACCCGGTCATAGCCGGGGAAGCGATTGGCCTCGAACAGGTTGCTGGCGTCGATCTGCACGTCCTGACTGTCTTCGTTGGGGATATTGCTGGAATTCGGATCGACCGAGGGCGCGACGGTCAGGGCCGCAATCGGCTCGATCACCACATCCGCCTTTTCCAGCGGCTTCACCAGCGGATAGGACGTGACCACATGTGCCTGCGCGAAACCGCGCGCTTCCTGCCCCTCGCCGCTGCGCCCCGACCCCGCCGGGGCGATATCGCGGTCGCTTGAATAATAGGCATCCGCCCGCGCGCTCAAATCCACCGTCGTCAGAAGACCGATATCGGACACAAGGCGGCGCTCCCACCCGGCCTGCGTGACGATGCGGCTCATGTCCTGCCCGCCCGCGTCGCGGCGCAGGTGCAGCGCCGAGAAATCAAGACTCCACCGCCCACCCAGAACCTGCCCCGGATCGCCGAGGAAGCCCACATTGATTTCCGGGAAGACGTCGGGCTGGTCCGTCCGCTCTTCCTCGATCCGCAAATCCTGAAACGCGAGGATGCGGCCTACGGCGTAATCGCGGTCGTCGAAACGCTCGACGAAGATTTCGTTTTCCAACACGTCCTTGTTGCTGAAATCGTACTGGGTCATGTACTGGTCGTCGGAGGCCATCTCGAGATCGATCCCCGAGCGCCATTTCTCGTTCATGTCCCAAAGCCCTTCGGCGAAGAGATGCCCGCGCAGTTCTTCATCCTGCCGCACATCCTGCCCGGCCTCGTCGTCGGTGCGGCTGGAGGAGGTAAAGCTGCCGCTCATTTTCAGTTCCGCGTTCTCAAAGCGCTGGCGGTACTCCCCGGACATCAGCGGCGCCTGATCCGTCATCAGGCTTATGCCGAGCGTCGCGTCGTAATGCGGCGAGAGCGCCATATAGTAACGATTGGTCAGCATGAAGCCGAGATCGCTGTCAAACCCGATGCTGGGCGTCAAAAAGCCGCTCTTTTGCTTCACGGTGCCGTCGGGGTGGGAGAAATACGGCGTATAGAGAACAGGCACACCCCACATCTCCATCCGCGCGTCGCGGTAAACGATACTCTGGTCTTCTTTCCGGTGCTCGACCTCGCTGGCGAGGATCTGCCAGGGCGGCGTTGCTTCCGGATTTTTGACGCAAGGCTCGCACGGCGTATAGCCCGCATCGTGCATGGTCGTGGTCGTCCCGCCCTTGCGCTCGCCTTCCTCCGCCCAGAAACGGCTGCCGTCATGCAGGGTGCTTTTCAGGTTTTTGATATAGCCGTCGCGCATCTGGCCGGTGACGTCGATCTCGTCCGCGAAATGCACGTCGCCGTTGGTTTCCAGCAGGGCGACATTGCCCACGGCCTTCACGCTGTCGGTCACGGTGTTGTAGACGATCTTGTCGGCGCGCAGGATGCGCCCCGCCTGCTCCAGCTCGACATGGCCGGTCGCCGTCACGGTGTTGGTCTTGTCGTCATGCTGGAGGCTGTCTGCGGTGAAATCGACCGGGGCGTTCTTGCCCTCCTCCGCCGCCATAGCCCCCGCCCCTGCAGAAAGCAACGCCGCCGCAGCCAGACCGGAGAGGAAAAAAGAACGCAAGGACATCCACCTGAACCCATGGGAAATTCAGATGAATTCTTGGAATATCAGGGAGTTGAAGTCAACTACCGCTTGAGGAAACCGGGCAAATCATCCCCAAAACCGGACGGGCCGGAATCGTCATCCTCACGCGGACGGGGCCGGGATTGACGCTGTTCCGGGCGCGACTGGCTGTCGCGGCGCGGCGTGAAACGTTCGTTCCGGTCGCTGCGCTGCGGAGGACGCTCCGTGCGCTCGGGACGCTCAGCCCGGTCGATGACGGGTTGCGGTTGTTGCTGCGGATCGCGACGGGGGCGATCATCATGACGCTCCGGCCTGCGCTCGTTGCCGCGCGATTCACCGCCGCGCGGGCGGTCATTGCCGCGATGGCCCTCGCCGCCGCGGTTGCGCCCGCCGCGATCCCGGTCGCCGCGGCCTCTGCCGCCGCCGCTCTCACGGCGTCCACCGCGTTCGCCGCGGCCTTCTGTGCTTTTCTCGCCGGGGGGCGGCGCTTCGAAGCCTTCAATCTTTTCGACCTGAATGGCCTTTTTAATCAGGCTTTCAATCGCGTTGACGTATTTATCGTCGTCCGGCGTCGCCAGCATCCACGAGCGGCCCGATTGCCCGGCGCGGCCCGTGCGGCCGATGCGGTGAACGTAATCGTCCGGGTGCATCGGCACGTCGTAATTGAACACATGCGATACCTTGGACACATCGAGGCCCCGCGCCGCGACGTCGCTGCAGACCAGAAGGGTGACTTCCCCCTCCTTGAAATCGAGCAATGTCTTGGTGCGCAGGGTCTGCACCATGTCGCCATGCATCGGCGCAGCGGCATAATTGCGGTTCGACAGCCACTTGGCCAGCGCATCGACTTCCGTCTTGCGGTTGCAGAAAATAAAGGCGTTCTTGACGTCCTCGGCCTGAATCAGGGCATCCAGCGCTTCGCGCTTTTCACGCTCCCGCACCCAGACCAGCGATTGCGTCACCGTCTCCGCCGGGGAGGCCGCCGCCGCGACGGAAACCGTGCGCGGGTTCGACAAAAACTTGTCGGCAAGGCGCTTGATCTCCGGCGGCATGGTGGCGGAGAACAGCAGCGTCTGACGCTGCGGCGGAACCTTGGACACGATCTTTTCGATATCGGGAATGAATCCCATGTCGAGCATCCGGTCGGCTTCGTCGATGACCAGAATTTTAATGTCGGAGAGCAGGATATTGCCGCGGTCGAACAGATCCAGCAGCCGCCCCGGCGTCGCGATCAGGACGTCCACGCCACGCTCCAGCAACTTGATCTGGTCGCCCATGCTCTCGCCGCCGACCAGCAGCGCCTTGCTGAGTTTGTGGTATTTGCCGTACACGTCGAAGTTTTCGGCGATCTGCGCCGCCAGTTCGCGCGTCGGCGATAAAATCAGGGATCGCGGCATCCGCGCCCGCGCCCGTCCGCCCGAAAGAATTTCGATCATCGGCAGGGTAAAGCCCGCCGTTTTGCCCGTCCCGGTCTGGGCCAACCCCAAAACGTCGCGCATCATCAGGATATGCGGAATGGCCTGTTCCTGAATCGGGGTCGGGGTCACATAGCCGCGCTCGGTGACGGCCTGAACAATCTCGGGGCCAAGGCCCAGATCTTCAAAATTCATTGTTGCTTGACTACATCAGTGCCGCAGCACTGCCAAAAGGATATTAACGTCTTGCATCTGTTATCGGAAATTCCCGGTTTCTGCAAGTTTTTAGTGGGTCTGCCCGTTCGGGCAGACGGGTCGTTGCCCGCTTTTTTACTGTCCCAGAACCCCTCACCAGCCCCTTGCGGGGACAGGTGAGGAATCCTCCTCCCTGAATTCAGTTCTGGAATTACGGAATTTCATACCCCCTGTCAACTTGCGGTGCAGCAAAAAACCGGGGGGTTCGGGGGTTTTTCCACCCCTGCCCGCCTCTTTCCGGAGTGACGCCCGGCCTCTTTGGCGATAATATCGCCCCCATCATGAAAACAGCTCTTTTGAACCATCTGGAATCCGAACTTGAAGCCGTCCGCAAAGGCGGGCTGTTCAAGCAGGAACGCATCATCACCTCCATGCAGTCGGCGGACATCACCGTCCAGTCGGGCGCGCATGTGCTGAATTTCTGCGCCAACAATTATCTCGGCCTTGCCGACAACCCGGACCTGATCGCGGCGGGGAAAAAGGCGCTCGATGAACACGGCTACGGCATGGCCTCGGTGCGCTTTATCTGCGGCACGCAGGACAT
>JACPDM010000136.1 GCA_016184045.1 Micavibrio aeruginosavorus
CTGGGCCGCGCCGGGCTGATCGACATGCCGAAATACGGCGAGACGCCGAAGAAATCCGCGCCGAAAGCAAAAGCGCAGGAACGCGTCCGTGAAAAGGCCGAGAAAGCCGAAAAAGCCCGCGCTGCCGCTGAAGAAGCGAAAGCCGCTGCCGCCGCTCCGGCTCCTGAAGCTCCTGCCGCCGAAGCTCCGGCGGAAGAAGCAAAGGCCGAGTAACATCGCAATCGTCACCCCGGCGCAAGCCGGGGTCCATGCGATACAGCGTAAAACCTGTTATGGATCCCGGCCTTCGCCGGGATGACGTTTTTAGAAGGGCAGAAAAAAGTGATGACTGCTGCAAACAAAAGAATCTGCGTCGGTGAAATCACCTCCGCGCATGGCGTGCGCGGGTTTGTGAAGGTGCGCTGTTTCGGCGACGATCCGGAAACGCTGGTCAAGTACGATCTTTACACATCGGAAGACGGCGCGGGGATCGTGCATCTGGACCTGAAGCACATGGCCGGAGGCGCGCTGGTCGCGGAGATTGAAGGCATTGCCGACCGCAACGAAGCCGAGAAAATGCGCGGCACGAAGCTATGGGTCGATCGCGGCGCCCTGCCCGATCTTGAAGACGGCTATTATCACGCCGACCTGATCGGGCTTGAGGCGCGCGGGCCGGACGGCGCCGCGATCGGCACGGTGATTTCGGTGCAGAATTTCGGCGCTTCGGACCTGCTGGAGATCAAGCCGGAGTCGGGCAAGGCGTTTTACCTGCCCTTTATCGACGAGTATGTCGGCGATGTCGATCTGGCGGCGCGCACCGTCGCGGTCGATATTCCGGAAGGGCTGCGCTAGAGCATGTTTCAGGTCAACCTCCTCACCCTTTTTCCGGAGATGTTTCCGGGGATGCTCGGCCACTCTCTGGCCGGGCGGGCGCTGGAGGATAAACGCTGGGCCTACACAGCCGTCAATATCCGCGACTTCGCCGCCGACAAGCACAAGACTGTCGATGACACGCCCTTTGGCGGCGGTGCGGGCATGGTGATGCGCCCGGACGTGATCGAGGCCGCCCTGCTCTCCCTGCCCGCGCCCGGACGCAAAATCTATATGAGCCCGCGCGGCAAAGTGCTGGATCAAAAACTGGTGCATGAGCTGGCAGCGGAGCCGGCGCTGACCATTTTATGCGGACGCTATGAGGGCGTGGACCAGCGCGTCCTCGATGCCCATGATTTCGAAGAGGTCAGCATCGGCGATTACGTTCTCTCCGGCGGGGAGCCTGCGGCGATGATCGTGATGGATGCCTGCATCCGCCTGCTGCCCGGCGTCATGGGCAACGTGGAGACGGCGGGCGAGGAAAGTTTTTCCAACGGCCTGCTAGAATACCCGCATTACACCCGTCCGGCGGAATGGATCGCAGTGGACGGGCGGCCCTTCGCCGTCCCGGAGGTTCTCCGCTCCGGCGATCACGGCAAGATCGCGGAATGGCGTCACCATCAATCCCGGGAGATAACCCGCAAACGCCGCCCTGATCTTTTAGGATAAAGAGAATTTTTCAGACTTCCGGCTTCTGAACCAAGCGATGAATGGCGGCGCTGTCCCCGAGCGTTTTTGTCACACCCTGTACTTCCCGCAGAAGCGTCTGCGCCTTAGCCATACCCTCCCCGGATAAGGGTATGTAACGAAAGGCAAGGTACGTCTCGCCACAGGAAAGTGCCTTCTGCAGCGACGCTGTATCGACGATACCCGGATTGGCGGTGTTGATTTGCGGCATGTAATATCCGAGGCAGACGTCTTTCGGCTGGGATGGATCGTTCTGCAGCGCATTGACTTTATTGAGAACGTCCGCTCCGTTGCGAAGAGCTACGCTATATTGCGCGGCCAGCGTTTCAGGCGTCGTCAATTTTCTAGACGGCAGTAGCGCGAGGTCGGCCAAGGCAACATCATCCCGCGCAGCCATCCACTTCGTGCGCGAACCGGTCGGGGGCGAAGACACGATCTGCCCCTTCAGGCGAACGATGCTGGCTTTCCCAGTCCGGGCGTCCTGGCTTAAGAGAACGACGTGATCCGCGCTGTACAGATGGTACTTCCTGTAGCTGGCAAAACCGAAAGCACTTGCAGCTGCGACCGCCCCGACGATAACGGCTTCGGCTGCAAGTTTGTAAGCCAGTTTATATGTCATCCCATCCTCTCCGGGCTTCTTTCATGAATAGCGCCTGCACATAAGCAAATTTTCATATTAAAATCAAGGATTTTAAGGGCGGATTTCCCCTAGCAGCGCGTACTGGCCCCAGTATGCGGGAATTCGGCTTTTTTGCTTGTTTTTGCTGAGCCTATCCTGTACAAAACCCCTGCTTTTAAGCGTAACTTAGCCCATAAAAACGATAATTGAACCGCCGCCCGTGGTGGGTGATTCCGGGTTCTCATAAGGGTGAGAGAAAGAAGAAAGTAACGACCATGAACGTACTGCAAAAATTTGAAGCCAAAGTGCTGGCCCAGGCCACCGAAGGCAAAAAGATTCCCATGTTCTCCCCCGGCGATACCGTGGTGGTGAACCTCAAGATTGTCGAAGGCGAGCGCGAGCGCGTTCAGGCTTATGAAGGCGTGTGCATCGCGCGCGGCGGCAAAGGCATGAGCGAGAGCTTCACCGTCCGCAAGATCAGCTATGGCGAAGGCGTCGAGCGCGTTTTCCCGCTGCACAGCCCGCGCATTGAAAGCATCGAGCTGGTCCGCCGCGGTTCCGTCCGCCGTGCAAAACTCTATTTCCTGCGCGATCGTCAGGGCAAATCGGCGCGTATCGTCGAGCGCACCACCGGTCACGGCCTTGAGGCCGACAAGCAGGCCGCAGCGGAGATCAAAGAAGCGAACAAGGCCGCGAAGAAAGAAAAAGCAGCAGCCAAAGTCGTTCGCGCCAAAGAACCGAAAGCGCCCAAGGCCAAGAAGGAAAAAGCCGCCAAGGAATAATTCCCGGCTTCATGACAATACAAAAAGGCGCAGCGATGGCTGCGCCTTTTTTGTTGTGCTTTCCGGACCTCTTTATCCTTTGCGGATAATCGCGGTCTGCGCCCAGCCATTGGCGGTCGCGCCCCATTGCGGCGCGGTTTTCTTTTCATTCTGGTTGCTGGTGATTTTTTCAAGAAGCGCGGAATCGCCCTCGGCCTCGTCGATGCCTTTGCCGATGAAATCCTTTATCGCAGAGTGACGCACGGTCATTGTCTTGATGTTCCCTTGTTGCCTTGATCGCAGCAGCACCCGCATGCTCCCCTCGCGGAAACGGGCGCCGTCAGTTCAAACATCGTTCCGTCCGCGCGCATCGCCGACAGCAGCACGTGATCGGTCCGCGCAAAGGCGTCAGCCATGCTCTCCGAAACCGCGCCGAGAAAATGCGCGGATTCGTGCAGCACGGCAAAGACGCAGAGCGTCGAGCGATCAACGACAATGGTGTCGGACTGTACAAAGACGGGGTCAGAGAACGCGATACAGACCTCCCCCGCATGGTTTCGCAGGAAGGCTGCGTCCGCAGCCGGATCAAGTACCGCCATTTTCCGCTCCTTTATGCTTGTACAGCGTTCTTTTGCGCCGCACAATGTCCCCTTATATTAGTATTATAGAAAACAAAACTTGCCGATTGGTTAAACCGGCAAGTCTTTGATATTCCTTGTTATTATCGCAGGGTAAACGTCAGAGGGGCGCTGCCGCGGACACACGGGGGTAACGCAAAACCGGCCCCTCCTTAAACGGGTGATACACTTCGCAAGCCTTGTCGTCAGCACTCAGCGCGACGACCAGACCGTTCGGCACGCGCGTTTTGGCATCGATCATGCGGGACGATTCATTCGGGCCCGGATAGCGGCTATAGGCCAGAACATCCTTCTCCGCGCGATTGACGAATACCACGCCATCGTTCTGATTGGCGGCGCACACGGCCTTGTCGACCGGAACGTCGGCGCTGAAAACGGTGATGCTGTCCTGCGGCTCGCTGCACCCCGTCAACATGGCAAAACCCGCCGCTGCTGCGGCACCGCATAAAAGACCCTTCAGTTTCATGAGAACACCCTAATGTTTGCTTTTGATGGCAATTGTCATAACCTATAATGAGGGGAAAATCAACGGTTTTGTGCTTTTTGCTTATATAGAATAGCATACAGGCAGACCCGCAACCCCTTTATAGTGTCACTTAAATCAGGGAATCGACATGGCCAAGCCCCGCACGCTGTACGAAAAAATCTGGGACGACCACATTGTTCACCGGGCGGAGGACGGCACCTGCCTCATCTATATCGACCGCCATCTGGTGCATGAGGTCACAAGCCCGCAAGCCTTTGAAGGGCTGCGCATGGCCGGACGCAAGGTCCGCAGCCCGGAGCGCACCCTTGCCACCGCCGATCACAACGTCCCGACCGCCAACC
The DNA here is from genome assembly GCA_016184045.1 of Micavibrio aeruginosavorus. Classification (GTDB taxonomy): domain Bacteria; phylum Pseudomonadota; class Alphaproteobacteria; order Micavibrionales; family Micavibrionaceae; genus Micavibrio; species Micavibrio aeruginosavorus_C. The sequence goes on from JACPDM010000136.1 coordinate 4,383, forward strand.
GCGCCCACGGCATCGCCGATCCGGAAAGCCGCCTGCAGGTGCAGACCTTGAGCGAGAACTGCAAGGAATTCTGCGTCACCCTCTACGGCATGGACGACAAGCGTCAGGGCATCGTTCACATCATCGGCCCGGAGCAAGGCTTCACCCAGCCGGGGATGACGATTGTCTGCGGCGATTCCCATACATCGACGCACGGCGCGTTCGGCGCCCTCGCCTTCGGCATCGGCACGTCGGAGGTCGAGCATGTTCTGGCGACGCAGACTCTGATCATGAAGCCCGCCAAAACCATGCGCATCACCGTCAACGGCGCGCTGCAGGACGGCGTCACCGCCAAGGACATGATCCTTGCCATCATCGGCAAGATCGGCACGGCGGGCGGTACGGGCTATGTCATCGAATACGCGGGCGACGCGGTGCGCGGCCTGTCCATGGCCGGACGCATGACCATGTGCAACATGTCGATCGAGGCCGGGGCGCGCGCCGGGCTGATCGCGCCGGATGAAACCACCTTCGCCTATCTGAAAGGCCGCCCCTTCGCGCCCAAAGGCGCCGACTGGGACAAGGCGGTTGCGTACTGGAAGACGCTGCAAAGCGATGCGGGCGCAGCCTACGACAAGGACGTCGTCCTCAACGCCGCCGACATCGCCCCCACCGTCACATGGGGAACGAGCCCCGAGGACGTCGTACCGATCACAGGAATCGTTCCGGACCCCAAAGACGCCGCAGACGCGAACAAGCGCGCGGCGATGGAACGGGCGCTTGAGTATATGGGCCTGACGCCGGGGACGAAGATGACCGATATTCCGGTCGATGTCGTCTTCATCGGATCGTGCACCAATGCGCGGATCGAAGACCTGCGCGAAGTCGCCCGCGTCGCGGAGGGCAAGAAAGTCGCCGCCAATGTGCGGGCGATGGTCGTGCCGGGTTCCGGCCTCGTCAAGGAACAGGCCGAAGCCGAAGGCATTGCCACGACGCTGATCGCCGCAGGGTTTGAATGGCGCGAACCGGGATGCTCGATGTGCCTTGGCATGAACGAGGACCAGCTGAAGCCGGGGCAGCGCTGCGCCTCCACCTCCAACCGCAACTTCGAGGGCCGTCAGGGCCGCGGCGGGCGCACGCACCTGCTGAGCCCCGCCATGGCCGCCGCGGCGGCGATTGCCGGAAAGCTGAGCGATGTGCGCGATTTTACGAAGGGGGCAAAGTCCGATGCAGCATGACAAACCCTGCTCCCTCAAGGGAAAATTCGGCGATATGACCAAGGACAATACATGGCCGGAGAGCTTTGATGTTCGCAGCGACACGGCGTTCCAGCAGAAAATCAAGCCGTTCATCGACGAGCAGCTTGCCGCCCTTAAAGCCTATGACGAAAAGCGCATCGCGCGGCAGCAGCAAGACCCGGAGAATATTCCGGAAGTCACCTATAAATTCTACGACCACGCCCTGCGCGTGGCCGACGACGTCGCCCGCACCTGCACGGCGCTGGGCCTGCCGGACAATGTGGGGGAAAACATGCGTGCGGCGATGCTGCTCCACGACATCGGCAAGCATACCGTGCCGATCGACATCTGGGACTCGAAAGAAAAACCCACCGGCGACGTCAAAAAGGCGCGGCGCGAGCATACGGTCTACGGCCTCGCCCTGCTGCATGAGCGTTTTGACGGGATGCAGCACCCCTTCCTCGCGCTGGCCGAAGACATCATGAAGCACCATCACGAGCATCTGGACGGCACGGGGCATCACGGCCTTAAAGCCGAGCACCTTTCTTTGCCCGTCCGCCTTGCGTCGATTGTCGAAAGCTATGACGGCTACACCATCCCCCGCGCCCATTTCGGTGACCGCGACATCTCCCCGGCGGCGGTCATCGACAAGATGCGCAGCGAAGACGGCAAGGGCGCTGCGATTTACGACATGGAACTGTTCGAGGCTTTCGCAAGAATGAAGCTGGGCAAGAACCAGACACCCCCACCCTCCCCCGGAAATCGCAATCCGGCTTCTGCCGGAAAATAAGCCTCACCGCAATTAAAAGCAGGAAAAGATGAAACCCTTTACAAAACTGACCGCTATTGCCGCTCCGCTGCCGCTGATGAATGTCGATACGGACATGATCATTCCGAAGCAGTTTTTACGCACGATCAAGCGCACGGGGCTGGGGCAAAGCCTGTTCAACGACATGCGGTACGACGAAAGCGGAAAGCCGAAAGCGGATTTCGTTCTTAATCGCGCGCCGTATGACCATGCGGAAATCCTTGTCGCGGGGGAGAATTTCGGCTGCGGGTCGAGCCGGGAGCATGCGCCGTGGGCGCTGCTGGATTTCGGCTTTCGCTGCGTGATCGCGCCCTCCTACGCCGATATTTTCTACAACAACTGCTTTAAAAACGGCATCCTGCCGGTGATCCTGAAACAGGAACAGGTTGACGCGGTGATGGAAGACGCGCAAGCCGGGCTTGATGTCACGGTCGATCTCCCCGCGCAAATCGTGCGCTCCGGCAACCGCGAATTCAAATTCGACATGGACCCGTTCCGCAAACGCTGCCTCATCAACGGCCTTGACGATATCGGCCTGACGCTTGAAAAGGCGGGAACGATTACGGAGTATGAAAACAGGATCGGGGCCGAGAGGTCGTGGGTTTAGAAGAGGAAAACACACAATGAATCATTCCATCGTTATTCTCCCCGGCGACGGGATCGGACATGAGGTTATGGCCGAGGTGAAAAAAATCATCGGCTGGGTTCAGGCCAATACAGACATGTCCTTTGACATTCAGGAAGATCATCTCGGCGGGGCGGCGATTGACGCTTACGGCGTTCCGCTCGCGGATTCGACGCTGGAGAAATGCCGCAAGGCCGACGCGGTCCTGATGGGGTCTGTCGGCGGGCCGAAATGGGACAAAGTCGATTACGCCATCCGGCCCGAGGCGGGATTGCTGAAACTCCGCAAGGAACTCGACCTGTTCGCCAATCTGCGCCCGGCCATCGTCTTCGACTCCCTCGTCGACGCCTCGACGCTGAAGGCGGAAATCGTGCGCGGGCTGGATATCATGATTGTGCGCGAACTGACCGGCGGGGTTTATTTCGGCGAACCGCGCGGCATCGAAGACCTTGGCAACGGGCAAAAGCGCGGCTTCAACACCCAGACCTACACCACCGCCGAGATCGAGCGCGTCGGGCGCGTCGCCTTCGAACTGGCAAGGAAGCGCCATAACCGCGTGACGTCGTGCGAGAAGGCCAATGTCATGGAATCCGGCAAGCTCTGGCGGGAGGTCATCACCGCCCTGCATGCGGCGGAATATTCCGACGTTACGCTGAACCACATGTATGCCGACAACTGCGCCATGCAGTTGCTGCGCAACCCCAAGCAATTCGACGTCATCGTCACCGACAATCTGTTCGGGGATATTCTTTCGGACGAGGCCAGCATGCTGACCGGATCGCTGGGGATGCTGCCCTCGGCCTCGCTGGGCGCGGCGGACGCAAACGGGCGGCGCAATGCGCTGTATGAACCCGTCCACGGCTCCGCCCCCGATATCGCGGGTCAGGGCAAGGCCAACCCGCTGGCGGCGATTTTGTCGCTGGCCATGGCGCTGCGCTATTCTTTCCACCGCGGCGATATTGCCGAGCTGATCGAATGGGCGGTGGAGGATGTCCTCTCCGCCGGGATCCGCACGGCGGACATCATGGCCGACAGCTGCACCCCCGTCGGAACCGCCGCCATGGGCGACGCGGTGATCGCGCGCCTGGCGCAGCAGAAGGCGAACGCGGCCTGAAGGAAATCCGGTTAGAAAAAAGGCCCCGGAAACCCGGGGCCTTTTTGTATTTCGATTGCAGGGTGGACTTAGCCCTGGATACGGATATACAGACCGCAGGTCTGGCCGGCGGTGTTGGTGGCATAGACGCCAGCGGTCGCGCAGGTTGCGCCGCGTGCGCGCACCGTCCCGGTGATGGCGGTACCATCATCCAGTTTGGTGTCGATCCGCAGGGCTTCCGTCGGCTTCAGGCCCAGAGTCGTGGCCGATTGCGCGCCGATGGTGTCGGTGAGGACCAGATACAGGCCAGCACTGGCGTCAAGCGTGCTGATCGCGCCGCCGAGGTTGGCAGCAGTCGTTGCCGATCCGGCAAGAATGGCAACACCGTTGATTTTTGCGCCCGGATAGTTTCCACCGATCGAGGTGCTGCCCGGAACAATCCCGGTCAGCAGGTCGGCTGCACTCAGGTGAACAAAGAAGTTTTCACCCTCAGCACCAACCGGTGTTTGGGCCGGGGTGTTACTCAGCCGACCATCGCCGTTGCCTGGAACATTGCAAGGTGCCGCCGTACAATTCGGCAGACGGGTCGTCGGCGCCAGCATATCTCCGGGCAGCGCGCTATAGACGTCGCGGAAGGTCGATGTTGCGGCCTCGATCGATTTCACCTGAGAAACCGTGGCGGTGACTTGAGCGTTGTTGATCAGCTCCTGCCCTTTGAGGACGCCGCCGATCAGCAGGCCGATAATAATCATGACGATGGCAAGTTCGACGAGGGTAAAACCGCCCTGCGAGCGCTTCGCCGTGGAAACGGGGTTGGTCATTAGTTTCTCCTTGGATTGCGAGGACAAAAAAGTTTGTGAGGTTTGTTAAGAACTGCCGAGCCGGGTGCGACTCGAAGTGAGTAAATTATACACCCATGCGCAACGCATAACACCCCCAACCTGTTCAGGATGCAGGAATTTTCTAAACGGGATGTTAATTTGCGCAGCGTCCGCGCATCATCTTGTCAGGATGAGAGGTCAGTTTATCATAATAATCGTTTTGTTTTCGTAAATTCCCAGCGATCACGCCCGCGCCCGCTTCAGGCGCTGCGTTTTTGCTCGCGGTACTGGCCGGGACTCTGCGCGGTCAGGTCCTTGAAAACGCGGTTGAAGGAGGCGATGGAGTTGAACCCGACCTCCTCGGCGATGGTTTTGATCGGGACATCGGTTTCATTCAAAAGGCGCTGGGCGTCGGCAACGCGGTATTCATTGAAAAGCTGCGGCAGGGTTTTGCCGAAATGCTGGTTGACGACCCGGGAAATGACGGTTTCGGATACGCCCAGTTCCTTGGCGAGGCTGACGCGGTTATAGGCGGGTTCGTGATAGACCTTGTCCAGCGTTAAGAGATTTTCAATTCTTTGCGCCAGTTTGTGGTCGTCGTCGCTCAAGCCGCCCTCGCCCTGCCGCGCCGCGCGCTCGATCAGGCGCAGGGCCTGAGGGTAGATGCGAAAGAGGCTGGTCCCCGCCAGATAGACGAAGCCAAGCCCCCAGATGGCGCGGATCACCATCACCTGCGGCGCGGGCAGCACCGCCATCAGACCCAGCAGCACCGTGGCAAGGGAAAAAAGATTAACCAGCACCAGCGTTAAAATCAGCCAGTAACGGTCACGCCCCCCCGGCTGAGCAATGAATTGCGCCAGAACCGGGCGCTGCCACCACATCGCCACCATGCTGATGACCCCGGCCAGAAACCCGGTCAGGGCCAGCCAGTCGTGAAACTGCGTTTCCAGGATGGCCCGCTGCGCGGCGACGGCGGCCAGATAGGCCAGCGGCACAAGCGCCAGCACCCAGAAACTGCGCCCCGGAGGCGGCTGCGTAATCCGCGCGATCTGGATCATCAGCAGGACCGCAAGCGGCGGCCCGGAAAACCAGAGAAACCAGTCGATCGTGTCGTAAAAAGGCACGACATCGCCGATAAAGCGCCGGGCGAAATTGGCAAAAAACGCAAGGCCAAGGACAAGGAAATAAACGAAGGGCAGCGCCGCCCGCCCCCACCCGCCGGCACGGAAAGACATATACACCAGAATATAGACGCACTGCGCCATGCCGATGATCGACAGGATCTCGGGGATGGTGAATTGCAGGGAATCCATTGCGGTATTCATGGGACCAATATAGCGGGATTACCGGCTTTTCCCAACCGGATTTGCCGGGAGAATCAGGGGCGCGAAGCCCGTTAACGCCCGGGTTGGCAGAGTTCGTCTTTTTCGGCCTGCGCGGGGGTCAGGATCCGGCCGCAGATATAATCGCGGATAAAAAGGATTTCGGCAGGACTCAAATCTTTCCCGCCCTCGCCAAGGACCCCCATCATCAGCGCATAGGCTGCTTCCTTGTCCCCTCTGGCATTGATGATGAAAGCAGGCATCTGCCGCGCCCAGAGCGGCATATCGGTGCGCGGCAGGGCCGCCAGAATCTGCGCCAGCGCCAGCGCGCGGTTGAGATCCCCCTGCCGGAACCGCGCCAGATACACCGCCTGCGCCAGCCAGCGCCATTTATGCGCCTGCGGCCTCTGGCCTATCGCTTCAAGGTAATCAATCACAGGCATCAGGTCGGAAGCCTCAGGGGTCGCGCCATAATAATAGGCGGCAAGCGCCGGGATGTAGTCCGATAATGGATCAAGCTCATCCTCCAGATAAAACCATCCGCCGAGCGTCTTGTAATCATAGTCCTTAAGGGCAAAATCCCGCCCGCCGGTCGCGCCGAGATTTTGCAGCATCAGGCCGATCATGCGGTAGGCCATTTGTGGATCGCCCAGCGTCATACGCTCCGCCGCCGCTTTGTCCGGAACCGGCGGCACATTGCCCCATACCGGTCGTAAATCATGGCTGTAGGACCAGAGGGCAATGTTCATGCCCAGAACCAGAGTGAAGGCAAGGTAGGCCGGGGCCAAACGAAATATTGCGGACGCCATCGTCAGAACTGCCTGCGGCGCAGGTCGATCACCGCGGCACAGACCAGAAGCGCCGTGTACAAAACCGCTTGCGCCAGAATAAAGCCGTAACCAATCCCCGTCGCCGCATCGGGATAGACCAGCCATGACGTCTGCGCCATCAGGTCAAGCCGCGGCACGATCATGGAAATGGCGTCCATGGCGGTCCGCAGAATTTCCCACCCGCGCATATCGCTATCGGTTGCGGCAATGCCGAGGAGCTGCCCCATCAGTCGCGCCAGAACATAAAGCCCGAAGACCGCAAGCACACTGCCCGATGCGCTGCTGACTACCATGGAAAAGAACAAGGCGGCATTGACGACGATGACAAGCTCGGCCACGAAACTGGCGATCCACAAAAGATGGCCGGGGCCGATGGAAGCCGGATTGATTGCCAGCAGCACGGCCCCCGCCGCCAGACCCAGCATCAGCGCCAGAAGCGAAAACGCCAGCGCGTGCGAGAGGATGAAACCGGTACGGCTGACCGGGCGGGAGAGCAGGAAATCGATGTCCTTGCTGTCGAAAGCGCGGCGCACGTGGAACGCGACGAATAGCGCAAGCCCGGCAACCCCGGCAAAACGCAGTCCCCCCGCGGCGAAGACAAGGCTGAACCGGTCGGCTTCAACCATCGCGCCGGAGCCAAGAAACAGCGCCAGCGCGGCACCGACCAGCAAAACAAGAAGCAGCGACAGCAAAAGCCTGTCACGCAGCGCCGCCATCAGGACATAGCGGAGCAGCGGCGGCGAAATCAACCCGGAGATCATGGCCGTGATCAGAGCCGCAGCGGACGGCGGTCGCCAGAGAAGCGCTTGTAGAGATCCTTGTCGGCCTTGTCGATCACGTTATTGTCTGCATCGACAATGGTCGCTTTGAGGAAGACGATCAGCTCGGTTTTGCTGACTTTATCGACCTGATTGCGGAAAGCCGCGCCGACCAGCGGAATTTCAGAGAGAACGGGAACGCCCTGCTGCGAGGAATCGGTGCGATCCTGCATCAGGCCGCCCATGAGCAGCGCCTGACCGGAATTCATTTTCACCACCGAGTCCATTTCCTGAATGTTCACAATCGGAATATCGGAGGAAATCGGATCGTCAAGCCCGTCGGCAACGAAGGCAATCGCCGGATCGGAAACAGTATCGACGATTCTGGTCACCGTCGGACGCACCGCCATGGAGACAGAGCGGTCGTCCAGATTGATAGAGGGCTGAACGTTGATCAGAACCCCTTCCGGCACGTTCTTGATCTCGCTATCGACGTTGGTTTGCGTCGTGTTATCCGCAGTCGTGATGTCGATATCGATCTCGAAATAGACCGAGTTGTTGGCAACGTTCAGAACGGCGGACTGGTTGTTGAGAACGGTCAGGCGCGGGCTGGCCAGCGCCTTGACGGTGCCGAAGCTCGAGATGGCGTCGATGACCGCGTTAACGTCATTCCCCGCGTAACCGATCGAGAAATTTGCCCCTTGCACAGTTTCCGAATTGAGAAGCGGGCGTCCCCCGGACCCGGTTGCGTCGAAACCAAGACTGAACTCGCCGATCATGTTCTCCAGCATCTCCCAGTTAATCCCGGCGGAGAATTCGTCACTCAGGGAAACTTCGAGAATTTTCGCCTCGATCAAGACCTGCGCGGTGACGGAGCGGCGCAGTTCGTCGAGATAAGCGCCGATTTGCTCATGCTGGCGCTCGGTCGCGTTGATGGAAATGATCCCGGCTTGTTTGTTGATGGAGAAGCTGGACCCGTCCGGGCTTTGCCCTGCTTGTACCGGCGCTGACGCCTGTTGCTGCGTCTGATCGGTCGGAAGCGATTGCACCTGCAATGTCGCGGCAGGCGGCGCAACCTGAACGACAGGCTGGCCAGCCTCGCCCGTTGTGGCGACAACAGGCTCGACCGGGACCGGATTGGCCGGGGCCGCGGTGATCGTCGGGTCGTTCGGCGTCGTCAGGCTCGATGCCGCCATCGGCACGCCCAGAATTTGCGTGATGTTGGTGTTCAACTCGCCCCAGAAATCGGCTTCGCTCTTGCTGGCGGCTTCGAATTTCGACCCCGTGTTCGCGCCGCCGCCGGAAACGACGGAAACGTCGTTCTTGATCGAGCTGGTGTTGGAGCGGACATAACTCAGGTAATCAATTTTATAGGTTTTGTGATACGGGGTATCGACTTCAACACGGACGATTCCGTCCTCGAACTTGTAGCGCAGGCCAGCAATCTCGGAAATGCGCCTGATGACCAGATCGAACGGCTTGTCGCGGGCGGTGAAAATGATCGATCCCTTGATGCGCGGATCAAGCTCGATATCGTAGCTTGCCTGCGACGCCAGCTCGAACAGCGCGTCGCGCAGCGGCACAGTCTGGTTGATCGAGATCGAAACCAGTGGCATCGCCTGAAGTTTTTCAGACGGCATCGCGACATAAGGCTCCATCGCCGGGATGGAATCGTCATGCGCGGCGGCATCCGCGATCGCATCCTCTTCCGCCACGCGGGAGGCCATCGCATCGCGGTAATCCTGCATCTCCATATGGCCGGAGCGATCCATCTTCAGATGGTTGCGGGTCAGGTCGCAGCCCGACAGGCCGATAGTGCCCAGCGACAGTCCAAGAACAAGAAAGGAAACACTGCCAAGCGTTTTGGAAGAACCGGACATCTGCGCCATGATTTCTCTGCTATAAGAATAAAAGGAGTGGAGTGATTGCGGATGGTCATTCGGGAGTCAATTCGGACTGGCCCTGAATCAGAGGCTTTGCGCCGCGAAGCAGGTCAGAGCACAAATATAACATGAGGAAAGCAGGCCGGGAAAGCCTTAATCCGAGAACCGCAAGCGGGTGGTTTCGAGGGCCTTGAGCGTATCCGGATCGCCCTGCCCGACCTTGAACTGCTGGATGCGGATTTTCATGTCGCCGGGCAGGTCGGACTGCGAAACGGCCGTTTCTTCGGTGATCCGGCCATCCCGGTAGAGCCGGAACAGCGACTGGTCGAAGGTATTCATGCCCAGCTGGTTGTTTTGCTCCATAACGTCGCGAATTTTGATAATATCGCCCTTGTGGATAAGTTCCTTGACCAGGCCCTGATTGAGCATGATCTCGATCGCCAGAGTCAGCCCGCCTGAGGCGCTGGGGATCAGGCGCTGGGAAATACAGGCGCGCAGGTTCATCGACAGGTTTAGCCGGATTTGATTATGGAATTCCTCAGGGAAGAGATTCACAATCCGCTCGATCGACTGATAGGTGTTGTTGGTATGCAGCGTCGCAAGGCAAAGATGGCCGGTTTCGGCGGCGGTCAGGGCCTGCTCCATCACCTCGCGGTCGCGGATCTCCCCGACCAGGATGACATCCGGGCGCTGGCGCAGCGCGTTCTTTAGGGCAACGGAATAAGATTCCGTATCGACGCCGATTTCACGCTGCGTCACCACGGATTTTTTATGCTCGTGGAAATACTCGATCGGGTCTTCGATAGTGATGATGTGGCCTTGTTCCCGCGTGTTGCGGTAATCGATCATCGAGGCCAGCGTCGTCGATTTCCCCGATCCCGTCATCCCCGTGACGAGGATAAGGCCGCGCCGCTCCAGCGCCAGAGCTTCCAGAACCTTCGGCAGGTGCAGCTCCTCAAAGGACGGGATCTTAGAGATGATCCGGCGGATGACCAGCGCCGGAAACTGCCGCTGGCGCAGGGCATTGACGCGGAAGCGCCCGAAGCGCCCGACATCGAGAGAAGTATTGAGCTCCATTTGCGATTCAAAATCGCGGCGCTGACGGCTGGTGAAGATCGAGCCGATGATCTCATTCAGTTCGTCAACCGTCATCGGCGCTTCCCGCGCGGGAATCATACCGCCTTCCGTGCGCAAGGTTGGAGGAAAGCCGACCGTGAGGTAAAGGTCGCTGGCCGACTTCTCGCTCATTGCCTGAAAATACTGGAGGATCAGTGGCGCCGTCAAAACGAGTAACCCTCTTCGCTTGATTTTTCATCGGCAACCGCGCCGCGAATGCCCATCGCCGCAGTCTTGTTCGAGAGCTGATCCTTCCGGCCTCCACCAAGGGTGGCGGAAATCTCGTCGCCCTCCCCGCTGTTGTCGTCAGTCGTTTTAAGCAGCGAGCGGCGAGCTTCGTCCTTGTCGATAATGCCTTGCTCCAGCAGCGCCTTGACGGCGTCTTCCATCGTGACCATGCCATAGCGCGACCCGGTCTGGATCATGGAGTAAAGCTGAGCGACCTGGTTTTCACGGATCAGGTTGCGCACCGCATTGGTGCCGACCAGAATTTCAAACGCGCCAACGCGCCCGCCGCCGGTCTTTTTAAGCAGCGCCTGCGCGACGACCCCCTGAAGCGAGCTGGCCAGCATAGCGCGTATCATCTCCTTGTCCCCGGTCGGGAACGCATCAATGATACGGTCGATGGTCTTGGCGGCGGAGTTCGAGTGCAGCGTTCCGAATACAAGGTGTCCCGTTTCGGCGGCTGTAATGGCAAGGGCGATGGTTTCGTAATCCCGCATCTCCCCCACCAGAATGACATCGGGATCTTCGCGCAGCGCGGATTTCAGGGCGCGGGCGAAAGATTTCGTATCGGTTCCGAGTTCGCGGTGGTTGACGAGGCTTTTCTTTGACACGTGGAAAAACTCCACAGGGTCTTCGACGGTAATGATATGGCGGCCTTCGTTTTCATTGATGTGATTGATAATAGAAGCCAGCGTCGTCGATTTCCCCGATCCGGTCGGGCCGGTGACGAGAACCAGGCCTTTTTCAAGTTCGGCAAAGCGCCGCATGATCGGCGGCAATTCCAGCTCCTCCATCGTCGGGACGAGCGAAGGGATGCTCCGGAACACGGCGGCGGTGCCAGTGCGCGTTGTAAAGGCGTTGACGCGGAAACGCGCCTTTTCGCCGTAGGCGATGGCGAAGTCGAGTTCCATCTCGCGCTCGAAATCCGCGCGCTGGTCTTCCGACATCACGGAATAAAGCATAGTGCGGATATCGTCGCTTTGCAGCGGGTCCGCCTTGATCCGCTTCA
>JACPDM010000137.1 GCA_016184045.1 Micavibrio aeruginosavorus
GCTGACCTACTAGTTTTGCTACAAGATCGCCAAAACCCGCCCGGATACTGGTTTCGGGCGGGTTTTGTTTTTTCAGGCATTCCTGCTAGATTATTCTGCATGATCCGGCAGAAATTTTCAGTTTTGGCGCTGCTCTGCACCTTTTTGACACAGCAAGCCCCGGCAGTACAGGCCCAGCCCTACCCCACCATTGACACCAGTCAGGCGATGAGTTTTGGCACCTTTGCCGTACGCAACAACACGGCGCAGCATATGATCGTCATCGACCCGATCACAGGGAACGGCACCTATGATGCGGCCCTCCTCGAAATCGACCCGGTCCAGCGCGGCATTTACGTGATGGAGGGTCTGCCGCCGAACACTCCGATCACCCTGATCTTTACCAACGCGACTTTGACCCCGTCAGGGCCAGGCCCGTCATTCAGCGTCAGCGATTTTACCGATAACAGCCCCGTCAGCGATGCCGCCGGGGATGCTACCTTCCTTGTCGGGGCGACCTTGCGGACCTCAGGCAACGGGCAGCACTACAACAGCGATTCCTATTCGGGAACCTTCGATCTGCAGATTGCCTATTAGGGCGATCAGCCCTAATATTGATCGTATTGCGTTTTCAACACGAAAGACGACTTGCGATATGAAAAAAACGGGATGGATGAAACGGTTTCTCCTGCTGGCGATCCTGCTTGCGGGGCTCGGCATGCCAAGCCTGCCTGTCAATGCGACGCTCCTGATCATGCCGATCCACCTGATCCTGACCGACCGGGACCGGACGGGGAATATCACCCTGTTCAATACATCGGGCGAGGAATCCGTTTTCCGCATTGGCTGGCGCTACCAGAAGCAGCTTGAAACCGGCGCCTACGAGGTTTCGGACACGCCGTTCGATCCCGAACACGACCTGTCCAAAATCGCCATTTTCAGCCCGCGCCAGGTGACGCTGCAACCGGGGCAAAAACAGAGAATCCGCGTTTCTATCCGCCGCCCTCCGGATATGAAAGACGGGGAATACAGGGCGCATCTGGCCCTGCTGCGGGTCGGCGACAGCAGCGCCGAAGCCGGGCCGGAGCCGGTCGAGACCTCTGCCGCCCCGGCGAAGCCGCAAAAGCCCTCTGGCGAAGCGAAAATCCAGATCGGCCTGAAGATGAATGTCAGCTATTCCCTTCCTATTGTGCTGCGTCAGGGAACGTATAACACCACAGCCAGTATTGAATCGGCGCGCCTTCTGCCTCCTGCCCCCTCAGCCACAGCCGGAAAGAATGACAAACCGCGCCTCAACGTCGTCCTGACCCGGACTGGCGATTACAGCACATTCGGGAAAATTCTGGTGTACTGGACTGCGCCGGGACAGGCAGAAAAACAGATCGGCATCGCCAACAACGTCAACATTCTTCCGGAAATTGCCCGCCGCTCGGTCGATGTCTATCTGACCGAGTCCGGCATCCCGGCCGGGACGCTGCGCGTCGTGTATGAGGGTGAAGTGAAAGAGAAGGGCGTGACGCTGGACGAAAAGACCTTCCCCATCGGCGGCTAGTGCCAGTCTAACCTCTTCAAAAATCTTGCAAAACCTATGCATGCCGCCGTTTCCGCAGTTGACGGGAGTCGCGCCGCGCCCGTATCCTTAAAGATGGAAGCGAATCACCCTGTTCCGGGGCGGTTTCTTCCGGGCTGAAGTTACTTTCTAGGATCCTTCCTGATGTCCAGTTCCTGGACTTTCCGGCCGGGGCTCTCCGGCATGAATTGCTGCATCAATGACCGCCTGCGGAAGATGATTCTTCTGCATGGCGCGCTGTGTCTTGCACTCTTCACCGGAGCCTGCGGCGAGTCGTCCCCGGCAAGAGGTCCGGGCCCGCCTTCGGGAACGGCCTCCCCCGCAGCTTCAGGACAAACTATCGCGCCGATTGCAGCGCCGCCCGGAAGCGATGAACGGCCGCCGGAAGCGGGTTCGCTCGGCCGCCCTCTGGATAGCGACGGCCTGCCTTCGATGCAGCCGGCAAAGGGGGTGAATGTTAGCGTCGATACGCTGTTCGAGCAAGATATCAAAGACCCGATCGAGCGCGTTAAACGCGTCGAAACCGCAGTGCTGGAGATGCGCCGAGACCTTGACGCTTCGCTGCCCGCGATCAAGCGTCTGGTCGCGATTGAAAAGGATATTCAGCTGCTGACATCGCAGCTGCAAACGCTTTTGAACCAAGAGCCCGCGCCACAAGAACCGGCATCGCTGACGCCGGATGATATGGGCATTGCAAACGAATTTGATTCTGCCGGGACAGCCCCCCGGCAAAGTCAAACAACCGAGCCCGCAGGGGGGGAAGAGAGCCCCGCCCCTGCGGCTCCGGAAACCGCGCCGCCCAATGCCCCGGAACGCATGGCGCAATCGCCCCCGGCAACAGCGCCCCCGCCTGCGCCGCCGCCCGACCAGAATGCGGTCGCGGGGCTGCGCGGCTTCGGCCTGCGCCTTGGTGAACATGACGATAAAACGCGCCTCGTTATCGACCTCTCCGGGTCGGTGACGTATCGTCACGATCTGGACAACGGTGAGAAAATCCTGGTGATCGAACTGGACAAGGCGAATTGGTCTGGCCCCGCCAGCCAGACGTTGTCATCGCCGCTGATTCAGTCCTATTCCACGCAGCCCATGGAAAACGGCGGCGGAACGCGCGTGATCGTCATCCTGAAACAGGGAACAGAAATCCTGCACGAAACCTTGCTGAGCCCTGAGGGCGGCAGCGGATGGCGCCTGATGATCGACCTCAGGAAATAAGCTTTAAGCGCGCTTTTTTTGCGCCGCGTATTCGCCCGTGCCGCGATGCAGAACGACGTCGTCCGGCAGGACTGCGTCAGCGGCATATTCACGGTTCTGCGCCTTGATATCGGCATAGATCGATGCGAAATCCTGATAGGTCTCTTTAAAGAGTTGATCGAAGGAATCGATGACGAAATAGCTTTGCTGGTAATCATCGACGCGGTAACTGGTCTGCATCACGCGTTTCAGATCAAAGCCGATGCGGTTTGGCGAAGCGTCTTCCAGAGCGAAAACGGATTCCCCCGGGGACGACAAGATCCCAGCGCCGTAGATGCGCAGCCCTTCCGCTGTTTTCATCAGGCCGAATTCGACCGTGTACCAGTAAAGCCGCGCCAGATTGGTGATCGTGCCGAAATGATGCGCGCGCAATCCCCCTTTGCCGTAGGCTTCAAGATAATCGGCAAAAACCGGATGCGCCAGAAGCGGCACATGGCCGAAGACGTCATGGAAGACATCGGGTTCCTGAATGTAATTGAGCTGGTCGCGGCGGCGGATAAAATTGCCGGCGGGGAATTTTCGCTCGGACAAAAGCTTGAAGAATGGCAGATCCGGAATCAGCCCCGGCACGGCCACAACCTCCCACCCGGTCAGGGATTTAAGGGTTTTGCTCAGCTCCACGAAATCGGGGATTTTCTGATCGCCGATCGCGAGCCTGTCCATATTGTCTATGAATTCCCGGCAGGCGCGCCCGGGCAGGATTTCCCGCTGGCGGTTATAGAGGATGTTCCATGTGCCGTGCTCTTCGGCGGTGTAATTCTTCCAGCCCTGATCGATGACGTAAGAAGCGTAAGCGTCGCTCTCCCCGTGGCCCATCGGATTTCCGGCGATATATTCACTCATGAAAAACCTCCTGCGGTGATATTTAGGGCTTGAAACCAGGGCCGTGGATCGGCTCCAGATCCTTCGGCGCGTCGGGCTGCATCTCGGGCGACGCCTGAATAAAGGCGGGCAGCTTCATGCAGTTTTCTTCGATCCTGCGGCAGATCGGAAGGTGGTCGATCGGCAGTTTATAGCGGCGCATATTGTACATCTGCGGCACGATGCACAGATCGGCGACACTGACACGGTCGCCCAGCGCAAAATCCCCGGCATAAGAATGATCGCGCAGCATGGCTTCCACCGCAACCATGCCGCCCGTCGCCCAATGCGCATACCATTCGTCGCGCTCCGCCTGCGTCGTATGCAGCGGCGATTCAAGATATTTGAGCACGCGCAAATTGGTCAGCGGATGAATGTCCGTGGCGATGGTCAGGGAAATCTGCCGGACATAGGCCTGCTCCCGGAAATCGCTGGAAGAAAGCGGCGGCTCCGGGGCGATGTTATCAAGGTAGTTCAGGATCGCCAGCGACTGCGTCAGCGTGAAATCGTCATGAATGAGCGCCGGAACCGCCGCCATCGGGTTGATCAAGCGGTACATCTCGTTGAACTGCTCGCCTTTGGCCAGATGCACCGGAATGGTCTCATATTGCAACCCTTTCAGATGCAGGGCGATGCGCACGCGGTATGCTGTGGAGGAGCGGAAATAGCTGTAAAGCGTGATCATGCCTTGATAACTTTCTGGTCAATCGCACCAAAGATGCTGCGCCCGGCTTCATCCATCATCTCGATGCGGATGGTGTCGCCGAAAGACATGAACGGGGTCTTGCTCTCGCCGCCTTCGATTTTCTCAATCATGCGAATCTCGGCAAGGCAGCTGATTCCCCTGCTCCGGTCGCGGTTGGATACGGTGCCTGAGCCAATGATGCATCCTGCCTGAAGCGGTCTGGTCTTCGCCGCATGGGCGATCAGAGCCGGGAAATCGAATTGCATATCCATACCCGCGTCCGGACGCCCGACCTCCTGTCCGTTGAGCGTGCTGATCAGCGGCAGATTCAGCTTTCCGCCGCCCCATGCCGCTCCCAGCGCATCGGGGGTAACGGCGACAGGGGAAAAGGCGCTGGGCGGCTTGCTCTGGAAAAATCCGAACCCCTTGGCCAGTTCCGCCGGGATCAGGTTGCGCAGCGACACATCGTTCATCAGCATGACAAGGCGGATATACTCCCCGGCCTCGTCCGCCGCTACGCCCATCGGCACATCGCCGACGATGACCGCGACTTCAGCTTCAAAATCGATGCCGTAGGATTCGCTTGTCACCGGAATCGGATCGCAAGGCCCGAGGATGGTGTCGGATACGGCCTGATACATCAGCGGATCATGCAGAAATTCCGGCGGCATTTCCGCCCCGCGCGCGCGGCGCACCAGCTCAACATGGTTTAAATAAGCGCTTCCATCGGCAATCTGGTAGGCGCGCGGCAGCGGCGCGGCGCATTGGCGCGGGTCAAACGCCATAATATCGGCGCCGACGCCGGCCTCAAGGTCGGACGCCATCTGCCGCAAATCCGGCTCGACCGCCGCCCAGTTATCGAGCGCATATTGCATGGTCGGAGCGATTTCGGTGGCGGCGGCGCAGCGCCCCAGATCGCGGCTGACCACCATCAGCCACCCGTCCCTCCCGCTGCGCTGCGACGCCAGTTTCATGATGCCTTTACCTTGTCGTCTTTCAGGACGCCGCGGCGGATCTGGTCAAGTTCGATGGATTCGAACAGGGCCTTGAAATTGCCCTCGCCGAAACCCTCATTGCCCTTGCGCTGGATAATCTCGAAAAACACCGGGCCGATGGCATCGCGCGTGAATATTTGCAAAAGAAGCCCCTGCCCTTCCGTCGGCGCGCCATCCATCAGGATGCTCATTTCCTTCAGCCGCTTGACGTCCTCGCCATGGCCGGGAATGCGCTTGTCCAGCATCTCATAATAGGTTTCCGGGGTCGTCTGGAACGGCATCCCCATATCGCGCAGCATGGCGACGGTGGAATAGATGTCGTTTGTACCGAGGGCGATATGCTGGATACCTTCGCCGTTATAACGCTCGAGGAATTCCGCGATCTGCGATTTGTCGTCGGAGGATTCGTTCAAGGGAATGCGAATTTTTCCGCACGGGCTGGTCATGGCCTTTGATTTCAGGCCGGTCAGTTTGCCTTCGATATCGAAGTAGCGGATTTCGCGGAAGTTGAAAATGTCTTCATAAAACTTCGCCCACACCGCCATATTGCCGCGATAAACGTTATGGGTGAGGTGATCGATATAGGTAAGGCCGACGCCGTGCGGATGCTGATCCACGCCGGGCAGCGGATCGAAATCCGATTCAAACAGATCGTCGTGATCCACGAAATAGATCAGGCTGCCGCCGATGCCCTTGATGGCCGGAATATCCGCATCCATCGACCCGCCGTGCCCTTCCGCCGATTCCGCGCCGCGCTTCAAGGCATCCTTATAAGCCTGCTGCGCGTTTTTGACGCGAAAGCCCATGGCGCTAGCGCCAGAGGTATGGATGGCCTGGAATTCGCCGGGCTGGCCTGCCGTTTCATGGTTGAGCAGGAAATTGACGCCGCCCTGACGATACAGAACGACATGACGCTTTTTATGGCGCGCGACCGGCGAAAAGCCAAAAGAGCGGAAGAGTTTTTCCAGCTTCTCGGCCTCGCCCGTATATTCGACAAAGGCAAAACCGTCTGTCCCCAGCGGGTTTTCAAAAAGATCGGCCATCAGTCTCTCCCTGCGCTATATATGACGGGAGCAAGGTAGGAAATTGCGGGGGCAAGATCAATGTTCACCGCAATATGACATAATCATAAAAGGCTTCCCGGGGATTGTTTCGTTGAGCGCGCCGGGCTTTAATGCGTTTGCATTGCAACGCATCAGAAATTTGCAGGAAAGGTTTTTGACATGCTTCATGGCAAAACGGCTTTGGTCACCGGATCGACCAGCGGTATCGGCCTCGGCGTCGCGCAGGCCTTGGCCAAAGAGGGTGCGAACATCATCATCAACGGCCTCGGCAACGCAGACGAGATCGAAAAAATTCGCGCCTCCATCGAAGCTGATTACAAGGTCAAGGCCCTTTACCACGGCGCCGACATGACCCGCCCGGATCAGATACGCGACATGTGCGCCAAAGGGATCGAGGCGTTTGGGGCGATCGACATTCTGGTGAACAACGCGGGCATCCAGTTTGTTGCGCCGATCGACGAATTTCCCGAAGAAAAATGGGACGCGATCATCGCCATCAACCTGACCTCCGCCTTTCACACCACCAAAGCCTGCCTGCCCGGCATGAAGAAAAAGGGCTGGGGGAGGATCATCAATATCGCTTCGGCGCACGGTCTTGTCGCGTCGCCATTCAAGAGCGCCTATGTTTCCGCCAAGCACGGGATCGTCGGCATGACCAAAACGATCGCGCTGGAAGTCGCGACGGAGTATATTACTTGCAACGCCATCTGCCCCGGCTACGTCAATACGCCGCTGGTGCAGAACCAGATCCGCGATCAGGCCAAAGTGCACGGCATTTCCGAAACGGAGGTCGTCGAAAAAATCATGATGCAGCCGCAGCCGACCAAAAAATTTGTCGAGATCGACCAGATCGGCGAAGTTTCGGTTTTCCTGTGCAGCGATGCCGCGCAAAATATTACCGGAATAGCTCTTCCGATTGACGGGGGATGGACGGCACGATGATGAACCGGGAAGCGGAATACGCGGCATTGGAAAAAGAACAGCGCCGGACCAAGAAAATGATGCGGGCGGGCGTGATCTCCGCGTTCTGCGGAGGCGGTGGCCTTGCCATATGGCTCTTACAGCGGATTTTTTCCGGCCTGACGGGATCGGAAAACGTGGATAACGCCATCGATTCCATCAGCCTGATGCTGATGGGCTACACGGCGGTCATCTTCGTGACCTTCATCGTGCGGCGCGCCTGGGTCCTGAAAGCCGACGCGATAATGAAATACGCAGTCATGCCCGGGATCGTCCTGAAGCTTTTGATGGATTTCAACCAGTAAAATCCTGTTTCAGGGTTTCCTGCACTACCTCGCGGCCAGTTGCTGCAAGCGCTGGATGGCGATCATCAGACGCGGCGTGTCGATCGTTCCGGTATTCAGGATCGATTCGATCATCCCCTTGATGCTCTGCGCCTCTGCCGTCTCTTCCGGCTCCTTCAGATACTGAACCGCGAGCGCGGCCTGCACGCCGTAAAGCTGCTCGATCAGGCCGCTGCGAGCCTCCTGCGCCCATCGGTCTGCGGCGGGAATAGCCTCGGCCCCGGCGCGCAGAGAATCGACATGGAAATACTCGCCGACACGGAAATAAGCTTTGGCTGCAGCGGCGATATTGCCCTTGCGCTCGGCGGTGATCCGGATGATATCGAACGCCGAATCCAGCACCGGCAGGAGGGAAATGTCGCGCGCGACTTTCTCCGGCAGGCCGTTCCCAAGAGCATCCTGAAGACGCTGCGCCACGATCGCCTTCAATCCGGCTGGCAGCGCCCCGTCCGCACCGGCGCGCAGCTTGTCGACCTGTTCGCGGAACGCGGGGATGTCCTTGGCCAGATTGGGCGTGCGGCCAAGCCGCGTCAGGAACCATGTAATGGCCCGATCTGCCGTTTCCTGCAAACCCATCATGGCGCGAAGTTGCACCATCGCCGGGATTTTCCTGTCCAGCGCCTCGATTCGGTCCCACAGGTCGCGCAAGCCGAAAGCCTCGCGCACGACGAGGAACGCACGCACGACATCGGCACAGCTGGCTCCGGTCGCGTCCATGCGCGACTTGATGAAGGCAGCGCCCATGCGATTGACGATGCTGTTGGCGATGCGCATGGCGATAATTTCGCGGCCGAGCTGATGGCCAAGAAGATCGTCCGTGTATTTCTCCTGCATCGGTTTGGGGAAATAGGAAATGAGGAAATCCTGCATCTCCGGCTGATCGGGGATGTCACTGGCCAGCAATTCGCTTGTATAGGCGATTTTCGCGTAAGACTGGACGATGCAAAGCTCCGGACGATAAAGCCCGAGGCCCGCCGCGCGGCGGCGCTCGATTTCCTCCTCATCCGGGAGGTTTTCCAGCTTGCGCTTCAGCCCCTGATCGCGTTCCAGAACGCGGATAAACTGCGCGTCTGTAATCAGCGTTTGCGGCGCCTGCAGCGTCATGAGGCTGATTCCCTGCACCTGCTGGTAGGAGTTGCGCAGAACCAGCCCCGCCACCTCTTCCGTCATTTTCGCCAGAAGCACATTGCGTTTTTGCAAATCCATCTTGTTGGCAGGATTGTGCATGATGTCGGTCATCGCGATCTTGATATTGACCTCGACGTCCGATGAATTGACGCCGCCGGAATTGTCAATGAAATCGGCGTTAATGCGTCCGCCAAGGGCGGCATATTCCACGCGGGCTTTCTGGGTGCAGCCAAGATTGGCCCCTTCGCCGACAACTTTGGCGCGGATTTCCGGCGCGTCAATGCGGAATGCTTCATTGGCCTTATCCCCGGCATCGGCGTGACTTTCGGACGTCGCCTTGATGAAGGTGCCGATGCCGCCGAACCACAGCAGATCGGTTCTGGCCTTCAGCATCGCATTCATCAGCTCGGCAGGCGTCACCTTGTCTTTCGCGATGTCGAACCGCGCCATGATTTCCGGCGTCAGGGTCAGGCTTTTTTCCGAGCGGTTATAGATGCGGCCGCCTTTGGAGAGGAGTTTCGTGTCGTAATGATCCCAGCCCTTGACCTCGCGGAACAGGCGTTCGCGCTCCTTGAAGCTCGATGCCACATCCGGATTCGGGTCGCAGACGATATGCACATGGTTGAACGCGCCGACAAGGCGGATATGCGGCGACAGCAGCATGCCGTTGCCGAACACGTCGCCCGCCATGTCGCCGACGCCGACCACATCGAAATCAGTCGTCTGAATATCGGTGCCGAGCTCGCGGAAATGGCGTTTGACCGATTCCCACGCGCCGCGCGCGGTGA
>JACPDM010000128.1 GCA_016184045.1 Micavibrio aeruginosavorus
CAGCGTCAAGGTCGATGCCCTTGATGACGCCGACATTTACAACTTCATTTACTGGGTGGAAAACGCTTTCCCCGGCCAGGCCGCCGTCACCAGCCTGACGGTCGAGCGCATGCTCGACGTCGATGAGGTCAGCTTGCGGCAGATCGGCAACAGCATTCCGACCGTTCTGGTCACGGCCGATGTGGTATTTGACTGGAACACGATGGTTCCGCGGGCGCAGGTTCCGCAGCAGCTGGGCGTGCCCCAGACGCCGCAATAGGAGTGGCAATGATGAAGGCGACGAAGAAAGGCGGAAAAGGGAAAGTGTCGGCGGTGCGGCAGATCATGCTGGCCGGCGCGGCCGTACTCTGCCTGTCCGGCCCGGTTGCCGCGCAGGAGGATCGTGTGCCTTCGCCGCCAGAAGCAACGCTCGGCGTCGAAACCGTTCCGCCGCAACCTGATTCCGTTTCGGCGGCGCCCGATGCCGCACAAGCGGACGGGGCCATCGCCGTGCCCGACGCTACCGGTACTGTGGATATGATGGCCCGGCAGGCGAGCGACAATACCGAACTCCTTGCGATCGCCGACGCCAAAAGCCGCCTGCGCGAAGGCTCTGTCGCGCCCGACCCCGATCAAACACTGTTTTTCACGGCATGGCAGCATTCCCTGCTGCAGGAAGCGAAAATCGGCTTTACCACGCGCCGCCCCAATCCGGGCGAAGTGGCGATCAGCCAGAATCCCAACGCGCCGCGCGACCCCGGAATCCGCGAACTGACCCTGGGCGGCATTGCCTTTGGCGATGCGGGCAAATGGACGGTCTGGCTCAACGGCGTGCGCGTGACGCCCGAAGCGATTCCGGATCAGGTCATGGACATCAAGGTCAGCCGCGCCTATATCGACCTGAAATGGTTCGACCGTTACACGAACAAGATTTATCCGGTGCGCTTGCGCCCGCATGAGCGCTTCAACCTCGACAGCCGCATTTTCTTGCCCGGAACCGGGACGCTTTAAGGCAATGCCGCAGGCTCTTTCCATTCATAATGTCGATGTTTCCTATGGGCATGTGCGTGTTCTGCACGGCCTCGATCTCGAGATCGCGGAAGGCGAAACCTTCGGCTTGATGGGCCTGAACGGCGCGGGCAAGACGACGCTGATCAAATCCATTCTCGGCCTGCGCGAAGTCCAGTCCGGCAAGATTGCCGTTTTCGGTCAGGATCGCGGCTCCGTCGCCGGGCGGCGGCATTACGCCTATCTGCCCGAGCGTTTCGATCCGCCGTGGTTTTTACGGGGGATGGAATTTATCCGCTTTTCCTTGAGCCTTTACGCTCACCCGTTCGACGCGGAGGGTGTGCGCGGGGCGGCGCAGCGTCTCGGCCTCGACCCGGCGGCGCTGGAGCGGCGGGTGCAGACCTATTCCAAGGGCATGCGGCAAAAGCTCGGGCTGATGGCTACGGTTTTGACCGGCTGTGGCCTGTTTATCCTTGATGAGCCGATGAGCGGGCTCGATCCCCGCGCCCGTGCTGCTGTGAAGGATATGCTTCTGGAAACACGGCGGCAGGGGAAAACGGTTTTCCATGAAGGGCATCTGCTTTATGTCGGCACGCCAGCGGGGCTGAAATCCGCCACAGGCATGGATAATCTGGAGCGGGCGTTCCTCAAATGCATCGACGGGGCGGGGGCGGCGCGGCTATCCGCCTGAAAATCCGGTTAAAGCCATTCCCTGCGGCCCTTGTTTTTGCTAGATTCTTATAAGGTGCTGTTCGCGCCGTTCACGTGTGCCGTTCTTTCGCCGGAAATTCCCGGAACCAAGAGGTCAGAAATGATGAAGAATGCAGTTATGGTCGCCGATTGCCGCTTCGCCGGATCAGGGCGTTGCCGCGGCTTTTTGTTATCGGCGGCGGCAGCGATAGCGCTGATCGGCGCCGGGTCGCCTGCTGCATTCGCGCAAGACGCGCCGCCGCAACCGGCTGCTGTCGTCGCGCCCGCAGAGCCTGTCCTGAGCGGCGGCGATAGCGGTAGCAACGATGCCGCGCAGGCTGCGCCGCAGCCGCAGGCGGAGATGCCGCCGCCGCCGATCGGCGAGCCTGTCGCCGTTGAACCTGCAGCGACGGTGCCGCCCCCCGATGCCGCCGTTCTTGAAAAAGTTGCTGAACCCGCGGTGACCGCTCCGGTACCTGAAGCCGTCACCGGCGGCAGTTCCGCATCTTCCGTATCCGCCGAAGGCGTCAAGCTGGAAGCGCCGGACGTCTATTACGATTCCCGCCTTAACGTCCCGTCGGGTCCGCTTGCGGACACCGTCGGCCCGCGCAAGGTCGATCCGACCATAGAACCCGCATCCAAGCTGGTGATCGCCAAGAAAGACGCTAGCGCAACGGATATGGAAGCGCAGATCGTGGCCGCCAATCGCGCGCTCGATCTCGGGCGTTTTGAGTCGGCATTGGAGCTTTTTGACGGCCTTTACAAACGCAACGACCACGATCCGCGCATCCTGATGGGCCGTGCTATCGCGCAACAAAAACTCGGCATGGACGATCAGGCGATCTTAAGCTACGAGCAGCTTCTCGATATTGTCCCCGACAATCTCGAGGCGACCATCAATCTGAGCGGCCTCGTGCAAAAGAAGTACCCTGAAGTCGCGATGCGCCGCCTGATCGATCTGGAGGCAAAATATCCCGGCAATGCGGGTATCGCCGCGCAGATGGGCATGATTTATGCCGCGCAGGGCAAGAACGCCGAAGCCATCAATGCCCTTGGCAAGGCTGCAAGCCTTCAGCCTGAAAGCGCTTCGCACCTGTATAATCTGGCCGTGGTCTCCGACCGCATGGGCAGCAAGCAGGAAGCCGTTCATTACTATCAGCGCGCGCTTGAGGCCGACGCCGTATATGGCAACGGGCGCAGCGTGCCGCGCGAACTGATTTACGACCGCCTTTCAAGGCTGCGCAGCAATTGATGCCTTTAATACGACACCCCCGCGATTGCGGGGGTGGGCGTTTTTAGGGAACGACGGCATGTCCTTTGATTTCATTCCGGTTCTGGTTCTTGGCCTTGCGCTGGGCAGTTTCGCTAGCGCCGTATCGTGGCGCGTGCCGCGCGAACAGTCGTGGATCGCCGCGAAGGGCAGGGCTGCGCATTCTGTCTGTCCGTCCTGCGGCCATAGACTGGGCTGGAGGGATCTGGTCCCGCTTTTTTCATGGCTGATGTCGCGCGGGCGCTGCCGCCATTGTCATGCCGCGATCGGGTGGCGTTATCCGCTGATCGAGCTCGCGACGGCGGCGGGCTGCGCAGCGGTGTATGCCGTCTACGGTTTCAGCTTCCCCGGGGCGATCCTGATGGCGGCGATGCCGTTTTTCGTGGCGATGATCGTCATTGATTTCGAACATATGATTTTGCCCGATCAACTGAATATCGTTCTCGCCGTCCTTGGTCTGGCTTTCGTTCTTGCGCGCGCGCCGGGGGCGATTTTGTTTTTTATCGCCGCGGCTCTGGCCTATGCGGCTCTGGCCTTCGCGCTGGGCTGGATCATGCAAAAACTTTTAAAGAAAGAAGCTCTCGGGCTTGGCGATGTGAAATTCTTTGCCGTCGCCGGGCTGTGGCTTGGGTGGCCGCCGTTCCCCCTTTACCTGATTCTCTCCGGGCTGTTCGGGGTGGGGATCGGCGTGGTTTTTAAAATATGGAAAGGCGGAGCGCTGTTTCCGTTCGGTCCGGCGCTGGTTCTGGCGCTGCTGGCTTGTTTGCTGATTCCGGCGGAAATCCGCGGGTTTTCCGGGGTTTTCGGGGTGGGAATGCCATGATGATGCGGGCTGCAATCGCCATCCTTAATAAGGGGGCCTGTTTTTTGCCC
>JACPDM010000007.1:0-12391 GCA_016184045.1 Micavibrio aeruginosavorus
CAGCGCGTCCGCGATCACCATTGGCCCGTGGCGATCGAAGAAGCGTATGTCGCCCGTGCTCGCCAGTTCATTCTGTTTCACGGCAGGCGTCACCCGCGCGACTTGGGAGCCGCCGACGTGGCTGCGTTTTTGAAGCATGTCTCGGAACAAGAGCAGCTCACGCCGTCGCAACAGTCGCGAGTTCACCTCGCCCTCCAGTTCTTGTACCGGAAAGTGCTCGACCTGCCCCTCCCACCGATTCCTCGCGGCTCTCGTCCGTCGCGACCGACACGCCCCTCGGCGACGAGTGAAGTCGCGTCCTCCAATTTCGCAAATGCTCGATCCGCCGCCGCGATTGCTGAACCGAAATCCCAAACCCCAAAACCCAGATCGGAACTTACCCTCTCCCCCTCTTACATCCCCACCGCTCCCGCGTTGCCGGTGCCAAAACTCTTCGACCTTGTTCATCAGGCGATTCGCGTCCGGCACTATAGCCCACGCACTGAGAAGGCTTACGCGCATTGGATTCGCCGCTACATCTTGTTTCACGACAAGCGGCACCCGAACGTAATGGGCCCACTGGAGGTCAACCAGTTCCTGACGCATCTGGCTGTCCAGGAGCATGTCAGCGCATCGACGCAGAACCAGGCCCTCAACGCGCTGCTGTTCCTGTACAAGAGCGTCCTGCAAATCGAGGTGGGCTTGATCGAAGCTGCGGTGCGAGCCAAGAAACCCGATCGCCTCCCTGTCGTCCTCACACGGCAGGAAGTCGCGGCGGTACTGGCTCACTTGCACGGCGTGGTCTTGCTCGTCAGCCTGCTCTTGTACGGTGCCGGACTGCGATTGCTCGATGCCCTCCGTCTACGCGTGAAGGATCTCGATTTCACCAAAAACGAAATCACCATCCGAGATGGAAAGGGGCAAAAGGATCGTGTCACCATGCTCCCGGCGGCGGCGAAACAGCTCTTGCTCGATCATCTGCAGCGGGTGCGTCAGCAGCACCAAGAGGATTTGAGCCAAGGTCGCGGCCGCGCGCCCCTGCCGTTCGCGCTGGAACGCAAGTATCCCAACGCCGACCGCGAATGGGGCTGGCAATACGTCTTTCCCGCTTCCTCCTATTACCTGGACCGCGACACGGGTATCTCGCACCGCCATCACCTGCACGAAAGCGTTATCCAAAAGGCTGTCGCCGCCGCCGTGCCAAGCAGGGCGATAAGGCATCCGTAAAGAATCTGGTTGCGGGGGCGGCTCGGCCCTGGACGATCTGGCATCTCTGCTATTGCGGCGGGCCCCTCCAAACAGCTGCGGAATGTCGTGCGGTCTCTCCATGAGATCAACGGATGAGCGCCGGTGTTTGATCCGCAGGAAAATGCGTTTTCCAGACAGAACTATGTTGTTATTGCAAAAAAGTTTAGCCAATGCTAAACTTAAGCATCGGATAAAATCAAGAGGAAACCTGGCGTTATGGAGAATTTGATCCGGAATCCCGCAGTGCATTTTCTGGCTTTTCTGATGGCGGTCTGCCTTTTCGCCGCCCCGGCACACGCCAAAAAGCTGCATGTGGTGACGACCTTTACCGTAATCGCAGATATTGCCCGCAATGTCGCGGGGGATGCGGCGAGCGTTGAATCGATCACCAAGCCCGGCGCGGAAATCCATGATTACCAGCCGACCCCCGGCGATGTGGTCAAGGCGCAATCCGCCGATCTGGTCTTGTGGAACGGGATGAATCTCGAGCGCTGGTTTGAAAAATTCTTCGCGGACATCAAGGGCGTCCCCGGCGTGGTGGTGACGGAAGGGGTTGCGCCCATGTCGATTCACGAGGGCCCTTATACCGGCAAGCCCAACCCCCATGCGTGGATGTCTTCAGAAAATGCCCTGATCTATGTCGAGAATATCAGGAAGGCGCTGGCGAAGGCCGATCCCGCGAATGCGCAAATCTATAACCGCAATGCCGAAACCTACAGCGCGCAAATTCGCGCGGTGCAAGAGCCGCTCAAGGCCGGAGGTTTATCTCTGGCCCATCAACGCCGACCAGCAAGGTACACCGCAACAGGTGCGCAAGGTCATCGATACCGTGCGTAAAAACAAGATCCCGGTGGTATTCAGCGAAAGCACCATCTCCGACCGTCCGGCGCGGCAGGTGGCGAAGGAAACCGGGGCGCGCTATGGCGGGGTTCTTTATGTGGATTCCTTAAGCGAGGCCGGGGGCCCCGTGCCGACCTACCTGAAACTGCTGGAGGTGACGACGCAAACGATTGCCGACGGCTTTACGAAGGGACAAAACTGACATGAGCGCCGCGCCGCTGATTGCCGTCAATAATGTCACCGTGACCTACCCGAACGGCCATACGGCGATTTCAGATATTTCATTCGACCTGCGCGCGGGGACGATCTGCGGCCTTGTCGGGGTCAACGGGTCGGGGAAATCGACCTTGTTCAAGGCGATCATGGGTTTCGTCCGCCCGGCGCGCGGGGGTATCCGGCTTGACGGGATGGATGTGCGGCAGGCCCTCAAATCCAATCTTGTCGCCTATGTCCCGCAGAGCGAGGAGGTTGACTGGAACTTCCCGGTTCTGGTCGAGGATGTCGTGATGATGGGCCGCTACGGTCACATGAACATGCTGCGCATTCCGTCCGCCGAAGACCGCCGCAAGGTCGATGAAGCGCTGGCGCGCGTGGGGATGAGCGAGTACCGCAAGCGCCAGATCGGGGAGCTGAGCGGCGGACAGAAAAAGCGCGTCTTCCTGGCCCGGGCGCTGGCGCAGGAGGGAAAAATCATCCTGCTGGACGAGCCCTTTACCGGCGTCGATGTCAAGACCGAAGCGGCGATCATCGATCTGATGCGGCAATTGCGGGATGAAGGCTGCCTGATGCTGGTCTCCACGCATAACCTCGGCAGCGTGCCGGATTTTTGCGACGAGGTGGTTTTGATCAACCGCATTTTGCTGGCGGCAGGGCCGATGCAGACGACCTTTACCGAAGGCAATCTGGCCCGGGCGTTCGGCGGGATGCTGCGCCATATCCGGCTGGAGGGCGGGGCGCTGCATGACGACGCCGACCCGCGCCGCGTCACCGTTATCACCGACGATGAAAGGCCGCTGGTGTTTTACGGCCAGAGCGAGGAACAGAAAATCGTCGCCGGAAATGGAGCGAAAGAAGGCAGGGGCGAAAAATGATCGAGCTGCTGCTGGAGCCGTTTTCGTATGATTACATGCTGCGCGCCATCTGGGTCAGTGCGCTGGTCGGCGGGGCGTGCGCGTTCTTGTCGTCCTATCTGATGCTGAAAGGCTGGTCGCTGATGGGCGACGCGCTGGCCCATGCCGTCGTGCCGGGCGTGGCGCTTGCCTATCTGCTGAGCCTGCCCTATGCGGCGGGGGCGTTCGCCGCCGGGATTCTGGCGGCGCTTGGCATGACCTTTATCCGGCAGCAGACGAAACTGCGCGAGGATACGGTGATCGGCCTTGTCTTTACGACGTTCTTTGCGCTTGGCCTCCTCATCGTGTCGATCAACCCGACGGCGGTGAATGTCCAGACGATCATTCTTGGCAATATTCTGGCGATTTCCGACAGCGACGTGGTGCAGGTCGTCATTATTACCGTCGTTTCGCTCGGCCTTTTGATCCTCAAATGGAAGGATCTGATGGTGGTGTTCTTTGACGAAGGCCATGCGCGCAGCATCGGCCTGCCGGTCACGGGCCTCAAAATCCTGTTCTTTACGCTGCTGAGCGCCTGCACCGTCGCGGCGTTGCAGACGGTCGGGGCCTGCCTTGTCATCGCCATGGTGGTGACGCCGGGGGCGACGGCCTATCTGCTGACGGATCGCTTCGGGCGGCTGGTTATCCTGTCCGTGACCATCAGCGTCGTGACCTGCGCCCTTGGCGCCTATATCAGCTATTTCCTCGACGGGGCGACGGGCGGGGTGATCGTCACGCTTCACACCCTTGCTTTCCTTGCGGCTTTTCTGGCCGCGCCGCGCCACGGCCTTCTGGCGGCGCGGCGGCGCACGCGCCTGAACGCGGCGGCGGGAGGGCAGGGATGATGGATGCCTTTTCCTCCTTCCTGATCGAGCCGCTGTCTTACGAGTTCATGCAGCGTGGATTGATGATTGCCGCTCTGGTCGGGACGGTTTGCGCGGTGTTTTCCTGCTATCTCGTCCTCAAAGGCTGGTCGCTGATGGGCGATGCGGTGTCGCACGCGGTCCTGCCCGGCATCGTCCTGGCTTATGTCGCGGGGCTGCCGCTGGCTGCCGGCGCGTTCGCGGCCGGGGTGTTCTGCGCCTTTTCGACCGGATACCTCAAAAGCAACAGCCGCATTCGCGAGGATACGGTGATGGGTATCGTGTTTTCGGGCATGTTCGCGCTGGGGCTTGTGCTTTTCACCAAGATTGAAACCGATCAGCATCTTTTGCATATCCTGTTCGGCAATATGCTGGGGGTGAGCCGGGGCGATATCGTCCAGACGGCGCTGATCGTGGTTCCGGCGCTGGCGGTTCTGCTGGTCCGCAGGCGCGATTTCCTGCTTTACTGTTTCGATCCGGCCCATGCGCGGGTGGCGGGGCTGCCGGTGCGGGCGCTGCATTTCGGGCTGCTGATCCTGCTGGCGCTGATTATCGTCGCCGCGCTCAAGGCGGTGGGGATCATTCTGGTGACGGCGATGCTGATCGCGCCGGGGGCGATCGGTTTTCTGCTCAGCGACCGCTTCGACCGGATGCTGGTGATTGCAGTGTCGGTGTCGCTGGCGTCCTGCCTGATCGGGACGATCCTTAGTTTCCATCTCGACGGGGCGACGGCGCCCTGCATCGTCCTGCTGCAGGCGGCGGTTTTCATCCTTGCCCTGCTGTTCGCGCCGCGCGGCGGGGTGTTGCGAAAAAGGCGCCCCGTTTCCATATGATTGATATAACCGCCGGACGGACGTGAGGCTTCGCGAAATCCTTCGTGACCTTCGTGCCCTGAGTGGTTAAAAATAAAGGGACTGGATCTTCACCGGGATACCCCATCAAATATGACAGCACATTCCGCCAATCTGGACGCGCTTGAGGATGAAAGCATTTACATCCTCCGCGAAGTCGCGGCCACCTGCGAAAAGCCGGTGCTGATGTATTCCATCGGCAAGGACAGCTCGGTCCTGCTGCATCTGGCGCGCAAGGCGTTTTTCCCCGGCCATCTGCCGTTTCCGCTGCTGCATGTCGATACGACCTGGAAGTTCAGGGAAATGATCGCCTTCCGCGACAGCATCGCAGCGCAGCCGGGGGTGGAGATGATCGTCCATGTCAACGAGGAAGGCTTGAGTCAGGGGATCAGCCCTTTTACGCACGGTTCCGCCGTGCATACGGATGTGATGAAAACGCAGGCCCTGAAGCAGGCGCTGGATCAATACGGTTTCGATGCCGCCATCGGCGGCGCGCGCCGGGACGAAGAAAAATCGCGGGCGAAGGAGCGCATTTTTTCCTTCCGTGACGCAAGCCATCGCTGGGACCCGAAGAACCAGCGCCCGGAGCCGTGGCGGCTTTACAATACGTTCAAGAACAAGGGCGAGAGCATCCGCGTCTTTCCGCTGTCCAACTGGACCGAGGCCGATATCTGGCAATATATCGCGCGGGAAAAGATCGACATCGTGCCGCTTTATTTCGCGCGGGAGCGCCCGGTGGTCGAGCGCGACGGGGTTCTCATCATGGTCGATGACGACCGCATGGCGCTGGAGCCGGGCGAGAAGCCGCAGATGCGCAAGGTTCGTTTCCGCACGCTGGGATGCTACCCCCTGACCGGGGCGATGGAGTCGGACGCGGCGACGCTGGACGATATTATTCAGGAAATGCTGTTGGTCAAAACCTCCGAGCGTCAGGGGCGGGTCATCGACAAGGACGGCTCTTCTTCGATGGAGCGCAAGAAGCAGGAGGGCTATTTCTGATGCCGCAGAACCTTGCGCTCAGCCCCAATCCTGTGGAAGACCGCACGCTGCTGCGGTTCATCACCTGCGGGTCGGTGGATGACGGGAAATCGACCTTGATCGGGCGGATGCTTTACGATGCCAGGGCGGTTTTCGAGGACCAGTTTCAGGCGCTCAAGGGCGACAGCAGGAAATACGGCACGACCGGGGCGGACAACCCCGATTTCGCCCTTCTGGTTGACGGCCTTCAGGCGGAGCGGGAGCAGGGCATTACCATAGACGTCGCCTATCGTTACTTCGCCACGGACAAGCGCAAGTTCATCGTCGCAGACACGCCGGGGCACGAGCAGTACACGCGCAATATGGCAACCGGCGCCTCAACCGCCGATCTGGCGATTGTGATTGTCGATGCCGCAAAGGGCATCCGCCCGCAGACGCGGCGGCACAGCCTGATCGTGTCGATGCTGGGCGTGCGGCATGTGGTTCTGGCGGTCAATAAAATCGACCTGATGGGCTATTCCCGCGATGTGTTCGCGGCGCTTGAGAAAGAATATGCGGCGCTGGCCGGGATGCTCGGCTTTGCGAGCGTTCAGGCGATCCCGCTTTCGGCCCTGCATGGCGACAATGTGACGAAAGTTTCCGGAAAGATGCCGTGGTATGGTGGCCCCAGCCTGTTTGATTACCTTGAGGCTATCAATATTGCCCGCGCCGATCCGGCCTTGCGGCCCTTTGTCATGCCGGTGCAGTGGGTTTCGCGCCCCAATCCCGGCTTTCGCGGCTTTGCGGGGCAGGTCGCAGGCGGCGGCATCGCGCCGGGCGGCGATATGGCCCGCGCGGAGGCAGGGAAGGCGGTTGTTCTGACGCTGGCGGATGAGGTCGATGTTTCGCGCGGCGATGTGATCGCATCTGTCAACAATGCCTGCGAAGTGACTGATATTCTTAAGGCAAAAATCCTCTGGACGGCGGAGAAGGAGATGGTCGCCGGGCGGCAGTATATTTTCCGCTCCGCCACGGCGCAGGCGCTTTGTACCGCCGGAGCGCCGGAGGCGAAGGTCGATATCGACACGTGCGGCCTTCTTCCCGCCAAGGCGATCGGCCTTAATGAAATCGGAATTTGCCAGTTGTTTCTGGACCGTATGATTGCCTGTGAAACTTATGCTTCAAGCCGCGATCTGGGGTCTTTCGTGCTGATCGACCGGGTGACGCATGAAACGGTGGCGATGGGGATGATCGATCACCCTATGCGGCGGTCCCGCAACGTGCAGGAACAAAAACTGACCATCGACCGCGCGGCGCGGGCCGGTCTGAAAGAGCAAAAACCCTGCGTTCTCTGGCTGACCGGCCTCTCCGGCGCGGGGAAATCGGCGATTGCCGATAGTCTCGAGCAGCGTTTGCATGCGGCGGGCCGGCATACGATCATTCTGGACGGCGACAATATTCGCCGCGGCCTGAGCCGCGATCTCGGCTTTACCGAGCAGGACCGCGCCGAGAATATCCGCCGCGCGGCCGAGGTGGCGAAACTGATGATGGATGCCGGGCTGATTACGCTGGTGTCCTTTATTTCGCCGTTCCGCGCCGAGCGTGAAATGGCGAGAGAAATCATCGGAAAGGACAATTTTATTGAAGTGTTCGTTGATGTCCCGCTGCATGTCGCGGAGGCGCGAGATGTGAAGGGTCTTTACAAAAAAGCCCGCGCCGGGGAGATCCCGAATTTCACCGGCATCGGCAGCCCCTATGAAGCGCCGGAACATCCGGACCTGCATCTGAAGGCGGCGGAAGGCGATCCCGCGCTCCAGGCGGAGATCGTCCTGCGCTATCTCAAGGATCGGGGATTTGTTTAAGCGGGTTTAGCGCAGTCTGCCGGAGAGCAGGGTCTCGACCCCTTTGCGGCCATATTTGTTGACGAGCGACATGAAATTTTCGGCCATTTCCAGAACCAGCTTGTCGTCGTCTTCTTCGTGTTCTTGCAGCGTGCGCTTTTCAACTTTTTTTGCCAGAGCTTCTTCTAAAATCCATCTCTCGGGAATGGTGCGCATCGTTACTCCTCCGGACGTGACTGACCGTACTCCATGAAGGGCATAACGCGCGGTGGCGCATAAAAATTCCATATTGCGCTGCCGTGGAGGCCGGCGGGCCCGATCAGGACGCAAAGGTCACGATGATGCCGCGCTTTTTGAAATAGGCCTGCATCATCTTGCGGCCCTGACGGTTGTTTTGCACGAGGCGGGCGGGATCGACGGTCACGGTGTTGCCGCCGCCGGGGGGCAGGGCGGATTTCAGCTGCGCGATATGCAAGTCGATATCCGCATTGTCGTTGTGCAGGGAGGTGTAAATATTCTCAAGTGCCTGTTCGAGCGTCAGCGCCGCCATGGTCGTCATCCTTTCAAGGCGCCGACTATAGCAGAAACGGGCCGGTTTTTTCCAGCCCGGGGGAAAATGCGGATAAACGCGCGGTTCCCCCGTTCGGTTTCATAAAAAATTAAGTGGCGCTTTTTTGACTTTAATCAATTTGTATCAGGCGGGCGCATGGTGATATGCGCCTATCAAACCGCGCATGGAGGATTGAAATGCAGATCCGCGAACGCCTTCACCTGGGCCGCCCGTCATTCATCCCGGTTCGCCACGGTGACAATATAAATCTATCCCTTGCCGGATTGCAGGAGGAGATGAATCGTGTTTTCGACCATTTTTTCAGCCGCGTTCAGGTCGGCCTCACGGACTGGAACGGGAAATACTCCAGCGTTCCGCCTGTCGATGTGATCGAGAATGCGGAATCCTTTACCGTCAAGGCCGATCTGGCCGGGATCGACCCGGATGACGTCGCGGTCGAAGTGCAGGAGGGGTTCCTGACCATCAAGGGCGGCGGCAGCGAGAAAGAAGAGAAAGACAAGGAATGTACCTATCTCTGCCGCGAGCGTGCTTCCGGTTACTTCAAGCGCACGATCAGTCTTCCCGACACCGCCGATTGCAGCAAGGCCGAGGCGACGTTCCGGAACGGAATCCTGTCCGTCGATATTGGCAAGAAGGCAGAGGCCCTGCAAAAACCGAGAAAACTTCCCATCCGGAAGGCGGCGTAGGCGCGGCATATTTTTAACCATCTGAACAAAAAAGGATAAATCCCATGACATTTCAAGGGCGCGTTGTTGAAGAGGGATTGCGCGGTTTCGGCCTGGACCGGCGGGTCCATGGCGGTCATGTGACGCCGCGTATCTGGGTGATGGTCGCCGACGGTCGCGATGCCTATATTTACCGCAAAACATCTGAGGGCATTGAAAAGATCGCCGAGGCCAAGTCTTCCGGGAAAAAGCCGGAAGCTGTCGGGGTCCAGAAAAATACGGGTCATGCGGCCGGAGCAGGCGGCAGCGTTCATTATGCCAGCGATCCGCGCGACCGTGAAAACCACCACGACGACGCGCAATTCGCGCAGGACATTGCCGCATGGCTTGACAAGGCGGCGCGGGAGGACGCGTTCGACCGCCTTGTTCTGGCTGCCGCACCGCGCACGCTCGGTGCCTTGCGTAAGGCTCTAAGCGAGTCCGTCCATGCCCGCGTCGTCGCCGAGGTTGATCGGGATTTCACCGCCAAGAGCAGCGGGGAATTGCAGGAAGAATTGCAAAAGATTCTATGGTTTTGACGGATTATTCGCGCGCAGCCGCGATTTTCCCGGCGCAGCCGCCGCAGGATTTGCGGGTGGCCCCCTTGCAATCGGGCATTTCCGCCGAGCAATAACCGCAGCTATAGGCGGCAAGTTCGTGAAAATCTGCGATATGGATTTCCGCGCCTTTGACCGTGACGCCCCAAGGCTTTAGCTGCGAGAGCGCGCGGGAGAACGTTTCAGGCTTCATCCCCAGCCGCGCAGCCGCCAGAGACTTGTCGTAGGGGAAGGAGAACGTCCCGCCATTGCCGAGCATCCCGGAGGAAAGTTGCAGCAGCAGGCAGCCGACCCGCTGCGGCGCGCTCATCAGGGCCATATGCTCGTTCTCGATCTGGAGCTTGTGCATTTCCCGCGACATCGTGGCCATGATACGCGCCATGACGGCTGGGCTTTCCACGGCTTTTTGCTTGAGCAGGGAGGCCGGAATCTCAATCAGCCGCGCATCTTCCGCCGCCTGCGCGGAGAAGGGGTAACCCGTATCGCCGAGTACAGAGGCTTCGCCGAATACGTCGCCGCGCGTGAACAGGGCGACAATCGCTTCCGCCCCTTCCGGGGTCGTACGATAAAGCTTGATCCATCCGCTGAGGATGACGAAGAAACGGTCCGCCCTGTCGCCTTGTGTGAAAACCGGCTGGCCCTTGCCGTAGTCGCGCAG
This sequence comes from Micavibrio aeruginosavorus, assembly GCA_016184045.1. Classification (GTDB taxonomy): domain Bacteria; phylum Pseudomonadota; class Alphaproteobacteria; order Micavibrionales; family Micavibrionaceae; genus Micavibrio; species Micavibrio aeruginosavorus_C. The sequence goes on from JACPDM010000007.1 coordinate 10,179, forward strand.
GGCGCTGCCTGTGGCGAAGGCATCCATGTCCTTTTCCGGCAAACCTTTGAAGAAGTGCAGGTCGCCTAAAAACTGTCCGGTATGCGTTTCCTTTTGCATCATGGAGCCATCACTTTACTCAGGGGGCCGGGTACGCGGGCGGAGAATGTCCTGTCCGGTGAGGGGATGTCAAAAAAAATCTGGGCTTCACGCCCGTTTTCGGGGGGGCAAATTTGCGGAATATGGGAACTTCCGGCGCGGGCGTGCGTTACCCTCTGGCATTCCCGCTCCGTCAGGCGCGCCGGGGGCAAGAGTGTTGTTTCTTGACGATAATCCAATACAATACCGCGCGTTGCATGTTTTTTAAAAGCTGGCGAACGGCGCCGGGAGAATTTTTATGGAACCGAAAACCATTCTTGTCCCCTTCGGCGGGCATGACCGCGAACTGGCTGCTCTGAAATTCGCTTTTGGCCTTGCGGAAACCTATAAGGCGCATGTCGCCGTCTGGCATGTATCGCCCGATCCGCGAGCGAGCGCCCTGCTTGGCGCGTCCTACGGCATACAGGTTTACCCCGAGGCGCTTTTCGCCGACATCATGAAAATGAACGCGCGCAACCGCAAGGCCGCCGAAGAGAAATACGCGAAGCTTGCCGCGGCTCTGAAGAGCGGGGCGGGCAAGGGGCAGGGCGCGTCGTCGTCCTTTCACGCCGTGACCGGGCCGATCGACGAGATTATTCCGGTGCAGGCGCGGCTAGCCGATCTGATCGTGACCTGCCGCCCGGGCAAGGGCGCGGATATCAGTCTGCCCGATAGCGGCGCGATGCTGTTCGCGAGCGGGCGGCCTTTGCTCTTTGTCCCGCCGGGGGACAAGATCAAGAAATTCAACGGCAAAACCCTGATCGCATGGAACGGCAGCGCCGAAGCCGCCCGCGCGGTGCAGGGCGCCATGCCGCTTCTTGGCCATGGAAAGACCTGGGTTTTAACCTCGCAAAAAGGCGATGCGCGGAATATCCCGCTTTCTGCCGAAGACCTGCTGCCCTATCTGCGGCGCCACGGGATCAAGGCGGAGATTTTGCCGCCGATGAAAAAGGCGGGCGACCTGCCGAAATTCGTGCATGACCGCGCGAAAACCCTCGGCGCGGGCATGATCGTGATGGGCGGCTATGGCCATACCCGTCTGCGCGAAACGCTGCTGGGCGGCATGACCGATTATTTCCTGCACCATGCGGACATCCCCGTCCTGATGGCGCATTGATCAATTCATGAAAAGAAAGAAGGCGCGTCGTGGAGTATATATATTGGGATCACTATTATAATGCGGTTCTGCTGGTCAATCTTCTGGTCGTAGTCGGGATTTTCACATCTCTGCGGCTGTTTTCCGGAACGATCGCCCATATCAACGCCTCGGATGAGTTGCTGAAAAAAGACAATCCCGCTTTCGGCATTTCGCTGGCCGGGGCGACGCTCGCCATTACCGTCATGCTCAGCGGGACTGTGTACGGCAGCATGGACCTCGACCTGTTTCATTCCCTGATCAATATCGTCATCTACGGTTTGCTCGGCATCATGCTGATGGCGGTGACGCGGATCATCTTCAACAAGGTGACGCTGGCCGATGTGCCGATCCGCGATGACATCGTGCAGGGAAACAAGGTGGAAGGGTTTTTGGCGCTTTTGATCGGTTATGCGATTTCGCAAGTGATCCTGACCGGAGCGACGCTCATCAATTTGCGGGTTTTCGCGCGTTTCCACCCCGGAAGCCGAATTCAGGACGAGTTGAAAAAGGGCAATATGGCGCTGGCCCTGAGGGTTTCCGGCCAGAAAATCGGCACGGCCTTTGCCCTTGCGACGGCAGCGCAGGTCGTCATTTATGAAGAATACGATTTCGCGCCGATGTTCCTCGCCTGGTTCGCCGCGTCCATCGTCGCGATCGTCATCCTGAAAATCATCTGCCGTGTCGCGGAGAGGGTGATCCTCTTCAGGATCAACCTGAACGACGAAGTGATCCGGCAGCAGAATATCGCCCTCGGCGCGTTTCAGGCGGCCATCTACGTTTCCCTTGGTTATCTTCTCTCGACGCTGTAAGTCGGGCGATGGAAAACTGGCACGCGCTCGACCCTGAAAGCCTGTCCCGCGCCGCCAGCGAAAGGCGCGGGAAGGCCGGGCCGAACCGCTTGCAAGAACAGGCTGCGACGCGCTGGCCAAAAATTCTTCTGCGTCAGTTCGCAAGCGTG
>JACPDM010000007.1:12472-20109 GCA_016184045.1 Micavibrio aeruginosavorus
GTTTTCGTCGGCTACAAGATCGATGCAGCGGCCATGATCGCGGTGATTTTCCTGAATGCGCTTTTGGGTTTTGCGCAGGAATGGAAGGCGGAAACGGCGCTTAAAGGGCTTAAGAAAATGCTCTCCCCCCGCTGTCGCATCGTCCGGGAAGGCGGGCGGGTGGAAGAGGTCGATGCCGAAACCCTGCGCCCCGGCGATCGTGTTCTCCTTGCTACGGGCAACGCGGTTCCGGCGGATTTGCGCTTGCTGATGGCGACGGAACTGAAGGCCGATGAATCCGCCCTGACCGGGGAGTCGGTGCCGGTTGGCAAGGAGACCGGAATTCTGCCGGAGAATACGCCGCTGGCGGAGCGATCGAATATGGTGTGGATGGGCACCAGCATCGTCAACGGCCATGGCGAGGGAATCGTCATCGCCACAGGCATGGAGAGCGAATTCGGGCGTATTGCAGGCCTGACCGGAACGATCGGGGAGACGCAGACGCGCCTTCAGGTCCAGCTGGGGCTTCTCGGGCGGCAGCTTGGCGCGCTGGCGCTGTTTACGGCTGTTGCGGTGATCGTCATCGGCATCATGGACGGGCGCGATGTCGCCGACATGCTGATGACCGGCATATCTCTGGCGGTAGCGGCTGTGCCGGAAGGGTTGCCTGCGGTCGTCACGATTACGCTGGCTTTCGGCATCGGCATCATGGCGCGCAAGAAGGCGCTGCTGCGGCGGTTGCAGGCGGCGGAAACGCTGGGCGCGGTATCCGTGATCTGCACCGACAAAACCGGGACGTTGACCAAAAACGAAATGACGGTGCAGAAAATCTGGCTGGCGGGGCGGGTGATCGAGGTTACAGGCGCCGGTTATGCGCCGGAAGGCGGATTTTTAAGTGGCGGCAAGGCCATCGAGCCTCAGCTTGACGGCGATCTTATGGTCCTTCTCGATACGGCCCGCACATGCAACCATGCCCGGATTGAAGGACGCGGGCAGGAATGGCGCCCTGTCGGCTCCCCCACCGAAGCGGCGCTGATGACTTTGGCCGAAAAAGCCGGGCTGAATCAGGAGCATAATGCGGTTTCCGTTGCCGAATATGCGTTCAATTCAACTCGCAAGCTGATGTCGCTGGTGACGGAATCCGGGAAGGATTTGACCGTTCATGCCAAAGGCGCGCCGGAAGCGGTTTTGCAAATTTGCACGCATATTCTGGTCGACGGGCGCCGGGCCGTTTTGACAGAAGCCTTGCGGACTGAAATCGAGCAGACATGCCGACTGTTCGCGCTCGAGGGGCTGCGTACGCTGGCGATGGCGCAAAAGTGCATTGCCGGGGCGGATGAAATCGCGCAGGACAAGGTGGAAAGCGGGCTGACCTTTCTTGGCATTGCCGGATTTACGGACCCGCCGCGCCCCGAGGTTCACGCGGCGCTAGAGAAGGCACGCCACGCCGGAATCAAGGTAATTGTGATTACCGGGGATTCAGCCGATACGGCCATGTCTGTTGCGCGGAAGATCGGCCTTGACGCCGACCGTACGGTAACGGGGCTTGAAATGCGGGATATGGGTGACGACGAACTGTCTTTCGTCCTCAAGGGCAATATTCTTTTCGCCCGCACCGTCCCGGAAGACAAATTCCGTATCGTCAGGTTGTTGCAGGCGCAGGGCCAACTGGTCGCCATGACGGGGGACGGCGTCAACGATGCCCCCGCTTTGAAGCAGGCCGATATCGGCATCGCCATGGGCTTGCGCGGCACCGATGTCGCCAAGGGGGCGGCGGATATCGTTCTGACCGACGACAATTTCGCCTCAATTATCGCCGCGATCGAGGAGGGGCGGCGGCAATACGCCAATATCCGCAAATTCATCCAGTTCCTGATGGCGCATAATATCGGCGAGGTGACGGCGATTTTTACCAATATTCTGATGGGCGGGCCGCTGATCCTGCTGCCGATCCAGATTCTGTGGATCAATCTGGCTACGGACAGCGTGACGGCCCTGTCGCTGAGCGTCGAGCGGGCGGAGCGGAATATCATGGACGAGCCGCCGCGTGCCGTGAACCGCCCTATTCTCGACTGGCACAGCGTGGTCCCCCTTGCCGCGCTGGGCGGGTATATCGGCCTTGCGACGCTGACTCTGTTTCATTTTTACCTGCCTGTTTCGCACGATCTGGCGAATACGGTCGCGCTGACGGCGATTGTGGTGACGGCGCAGGTTCTGGTCCTTAATTTTCGGTCTTTAAGCGGCCCGACGTCGTCCGTGGGGTGGTTTTCAAATCCGTGGATTCTGGCAGCCATCGCGGCCATGATCGGCCTTCAGGCGGCTGCGGTTTACATGCCCGCCATGCAGGTTATACTGCACACAGTTCCGCTTTCGGCGTATGACTGGGCGCTTGTTTTCGCGGCGGCAATGCCCTTGTTCATCGTGCCGGAAGCGATCAAGTTTCTAAGAAAGAAAAAGACATGAAGCTGACTTTTTTGGGTGCAACGGAAACCGTCACGGGATCGAAATATCTGCTGGAGCATGGCGGCAAGCAAATACTGATCGATTGCGGGTTGTTTCAGGGAAAAAAAGAATTGCGCCTGCGGAACTGGGAAGGGCTGCCGATCAATCCGGCGTCGATTGACGCGGTGCTTTTGACCCACGCGCATCTGGATCATAGCGGCTATATCCCAAAGCTGGTCAAGGGAGGATTCAAGGGGCCGGTCTATTGCTCCAAGGCGACGTTCGATCTATGCAAGATTCTGCTTCCGGACAGCGGCCACATTCAGGAGGAAGACGCCGACAGCGCCAACCGCCACAGCTATTCGCGGCATCATCCGGCCCTGCCGCTTTATACGGAGGAAGAAGCCAGAAACGCCCTGCAATATTTCAAAACCGTTGAGTTCGGAAAACCTTACCGCATCGGGGATGAGTTTACGTTTACACTCTCCCATGCCGGGCATATTCTGGGTGCGTCGTTCATCCGCGTGGCGGGGGAGGACGGAACGTCGATTTTGTTCTCCGGCGATATCGGACGCCTGCACGATCCGGTGATGAAGCCGCCAGCGAAAATCCAGAACGCCGATTATCTTGTCGTGGAATCGACCTATGGCGACCGCCTGCATGACCGCGACAATCCCGCCGACGATATTGAAAAAATCGTGCGCAGGACGGCAGCGCGGGGCGGAACGGTAGTCATTCCCGCCTTCGCGGTCGGCCGGGCGCAGGCGCTTTTGTATTATTTCCACCTTCTGAAAGAGGAAAAACGTATCCCGGACAATATTCCGATTTACCTCGACAGCCCTATGGCCATCGATGCGACGGGGCTGATGAAAAAATACATGCACGAACACCGCCTTTCGCCGGAGGAATGCGAATCCGTCTGCCATGTCGCGCGCTACACCCGCACGCCGCAGGAATCGAAGGAAATCAGCCAGAACCACGACAATGTTCCGCGCATCATCATCTCCGCCAGCGGCATGGCGACGGGCGGGCGGGTTTTACATCACCTCAAACGCTATGTCGGGGATGAACGCAATACCGTTCTTCTCGCCGGATTTCAGGCCGCGGAAACGCGCGGCGACCGCCTTGAGCGCGGGGAGACGGAAGATCGTTAAGCTCGACAGCATGTCCGCGCACGCCGATTATTCCGAAATCCTGACCTGGCTCGGAAATTTCAGCTCCCACCCGCGCAAGGTCTTCATCACCCATGGCGAAGTCGAGGCAGCGCAGGCCTTGCAGCGCAAAATCGAAGACAAATTCGGCTGGGACGCCGTCGTTCCCGGCTATATGCATCAGGAGGCAATGTAATGCTCCCCGTGACCAAACCCGCGTCTTGCGAAAAGAAATGCGATTGCCGCGAGATGCATGGCGAGATCAAATTCATCGTCCTGACCGGCGGGCCGGGGGCGGGAAAGACGGCCGTTCTGGAGATTATCCGCAAGCAACTATGCGAGCATGTCGTTATCCTGCCGGAATCGGCGTCGATTATCTTCGGCGGCGGTTTCTGGCGGCTGGAATCGCGCACCGCCGTCGAGGCGGCGCAGCGGGCCATCGTTCACGTCCAGCAGGAGATGGAGCACCTTGTCACGGATGAAGGACGCTGGGCGCTCGGCTTGTGCGACAGGGGGATTCTCGATGCGCTGGCGTACTGGCCGGGAGCAGAAGCGGACTTCTGGCGCGCGGCGGGAACGACGCTGGAGGCGGAATATGCGCGCTATCACAGCGTCATTCACCTGCGCACCCCGAATGAGGATTCAGGCTACAACCACGTCAATCCGTTGCGTACGGAATCCGCCGCACAGGCCAGAAAAATCGATGACCGCATTTATGAAATCTGGTCCGGGCACCCGCATTATCATATGGTCGAGAGCGCACAGGATTTCCTGACCAAGGCGAAGAACGCCATAGGGCATATCCTGACAGATTTGCCGCCGTGTTGCGCCGGTGCCTTGAAAGTCGTCGTGGCGGGGCCGGATTCCGCGCTTCCCGACTGGCCGTAAATTTTTTAGGGGTAACAACGTCATGCCGTCAGAGCCGTCATCCCATTTCCCGGAGCTTTTGGTCCTTTTGGGGATTGCGGGGCTGACAGTACCGTTCTTGCACCGTTTCCGGATTCCCCAGGTTTTGGGGTTTTTGTTCTGCGGTATTCTGGTGGGGCCGTACGGCCTTGCCCTGTGGGCGCAGGACATTGAGTGGATCGGCGCAATCGGCATTAAAAATACCGAGATCGTCAACAGAGTTGCCGAACTTGGCGTGATTTTCCTGATGTTCATGATCGGCCTGAAGCTGTCGCTGAACGACCTTTGGGGGATGCGGCGGCAGATTGTCGGCCTTGGCGGCTGCCAGATTGTCCTGACGGCGCTGGTGGTGTTCGCGATTGCCCGCGGGTTCGGAAACTCGGTCGAGATGTCGATCCTTCTCGGCGCGTGCTTTGCCTTGTCCTCGACGGCGGTTGTCATGCAGATTTTCGATGAAAAGAAAAAGCTTCATTCCGCCGTCGGAAAGCTCAGTTTTTCAATTCTCCTGATGCAAGACCTTGCTGTTGTTCCTATTCTGGCGCTTCTGGCGGCCTTCTCCGCGCCGTCGGAGCAGAGCCTTGCCTTCCTGATGGCAAAATCCTTCGCCGTGGCGGCGGTAGCGGTTGCCACAATCTATTTTATCGGCATGAAGGCGCTCGAGCCGGTTCTGCGATACCTGAAGCCGGAGCGCCATCCGGAATGGCTCATGTCTTTTGTGCTTTTTTTGACGATCGGCACGGCCATGATAACCGAATCCTTTGGGCTGTCGGCGGCGCTGGGCGCGTTTTTAGCCGGGTTACTGCTGGCTGAGACGGATTATTGCGACGATGTCGAGGTTATGATCGCGCCGATCAAAGGGCTGCTGATGGGCGTTTTCTTCCTTTCGGTCGGAATGATGATCGATTTGCGGGTGGTGCTGGAAAATCCCGTCTGGCTGTTCCTTTCCGTCATCGGCATCGGGGCGATCAAGGCCGGGATTCTGTTCGCGCTTTGCCTCGCTTTCGGGCAGAAGCGGGAGGTGTCCGCCGAAACCGCCATAATGCTGGGGCAGAGCGGGGAATTCGTTTTCGTCATTGCCGCGATGGCGCAGGTTTACGGGATACTTCAGGCCGCCGACGCGCAGTTCTTCATGCTGGTCACGGCGATTTCCATGATGATGACGCCGTTCATCGTTCCGCTGGCCCCGGTGATCGCGGCCCGTATCGCGAAGGCCGGGAGATAGGCGCCGGAGTTTCTTCTAGATGGCGCGGGAATGACGGGCGGCCTGGCCTTGCGTTGCGGCGTATTGATCAAACGCATGAGCGGCGATGCGGGCGATTTGCTCGCAGTCGGGCGCAATCCTGACAACCTTGCCGTCGATCTCCACAAGCCCGTCGGCGGCGAGGGGGGCAAGCCGCGCCAGAGATTCGTCAAAAAATCCGGCAGGAAGGCTGAAGCGATTTTCAAACGCCTGAAGGTCGGCGCGCAGATAGCACATCAATTCCTGAATAACGCTGGCGAAGATCGCATCGTCCCGGCCGCAGCGTGCGCCGCGCGAAACCGGCAGGCGGCCTTCGGCGACTTTCTGCGCATATAGTTTTAAATCAGCCGTGTTCTGGGCATAACCTTGCGGGAAAGCCCCGATGGACGATGCGCCAAGGCCGATCAACGCAGGGGCGTTATCGGTGGTATAGCCCTGAAAGTTCCGGCGCAAGGTGTGATTGACCAATGCCTGATTCATCGAATCCGACGGTTTGACGAAGTGGTCGATCCCGACCGGCGCATAGCCAGCATCCAGAAAAATCTGCCGCCCGGCCATGAACAGGTCGTAACGCTGGCTGCTGTCGGGGAGCGTGTCTTCCTGCAACATGCCCATGTGCTTTTTCATCCACGGCACATGGGCGTAGCCGAAAAAAGCGATGCGGTTCGGCTTGAGCAGCAGCGCCGTTTCGCAAGTGTTGCGGATCGTTTCCACCGTCTGGCCGGGCAAGCCGTACATCAGGTCAAAATTGATGCATTCAATATCGTAGGCGCGGCACAGGCTGACCGCCTCGAGAGAGAGGTAGAAGGGTTGCGGCCTGTTGACGGCTTGCAGGACGTTGTGGTCGAAATCCTGCACGCCAAGGCTGATACGGCTAACGCCGTTCTTGGCATAGGTGGCGATGCGCGCCTCGCCCATATGGCGCGGGTCGGCCTCCATCTCTATGCGCGTATTGCTGTCGATGATGAAAGTTTTCCGCAGGCGGTCCATCATCCGCGAAAAGGCAGCAGGCTCAAGGATCGTTGGCGACCCTCCGCCGAAATGGAGGTGCGAGATCGTCGTGCCCGGCGGAAGGGTGCCCGCAACAAGAGCGGCCTCGGCGACGAGGGTGTCGACATAATCGACGACCCGTTCCTGCTTTTGCGTGATATGCGTGTGGCAGCCGCAGTAATAGCACATTTTCGTGCAGAACGGGATGTGGATGTAGAGCGAGCGCTCGCGCTGCGCCAGCGGCGTCGAGAGCCAGTCGCGATATTCGCTTTCCGGGAAGTTCGGTTGAAAATGCGGCGCTGTAGGATAGCTGGTATAGCGCGGCACCAGCCGGTCATGGTCCAGAATCTTCTGTTTCAGGGCATCTTGCATGGCTTTACCATACGCGATCCGCCCTGCCGTGGATTTGACGGAAATCAAGCGGGCGCAAAAAACGCCTATTTGATATGTTCCTGCAGCGTTTCCGCGTTGTCCACAGCGCCGATGATTTTATGCGTCATCAGGCCGGACGGGCCGATGATGACGGTTTCGGGCAGGCTTACCGTCTGGAACAGGTCGCTGGTGATGGCCTTGCCGGGATCGAGGGCGATGATGACATTGTTTTGCTTCAGGATTTCTTGTGATTTCGGGTCCAGTTTTAAAAAAAAGCGCTCCACCGCCGCCGCATCGTCATCCGAGGAGAGGGCAATCAGGATCGCCTGCGTTTTTGCGGCGGCCTCGAGCAGAAGCGGAAATTCGGCCACGCAGGGCGCGCACCAACTGGCCCAGAAATTCAGGATCACCGTTTTCCCGGCAAAATCGGAGCGCTTGTGCGCCCGGCCCGTCAGGTCCGTGAACGTAAAATCAGGGGCCGGGGCGGATTGCTGCGCCACGGGGATTGAGGGTTTTGCCGCAGGCTCCGGCTGCTGGAGCAGCGCCGCCGCGCCGAG
>JACPDM010000129.1 GCA_016184045.1 Micavibrio aeruginosavorus
ACCAACGGCACCGTGCCGATGGGCGCAACCTTCGTGACGGATGAAATCTACGATACTTTCATGCAGGGTCCGGAACATACCATCGAACTGATGCACGGCTATACCTATTCCGGCCATCCGCTGGCCGCCGCTGCCGTTATCGGCACGATGGATGCGATTCAGGACGGCAAAATCTGGGCCAATGCCACGGCAATGGCGCAGCCTTTCGAGGATGCACTTCATTCGCTGAAGGACAAGCCTTATGTCGTCGATATCCGCAATTGCGGTATTCTCGGCGGCATCCAGATCGCCGACCATCCGGACGAGGCAGACCCCGGGCGTTATTGCCGCGAGGCCGCCTACGAGATGTTCCGCCGCGGCCTGATGGTGCGCCATACGGGCCCCAATATCTGCGTTTCGCCGCCGCTCATCCTGAATCAGAATCATATCGACCGGATAGTGACGACGATCGGTGAAGTGTTGAGTGATATGTGAGTACCATAGAGGATCAGAAAAAATGGCTGAAGCAATGAAACTGACGAAAGACGCCTACATCGCCCGCGAAAACCAGTATGTGGCGCGGCTCTACAAGCCGCTGCCCGTGGTGCTGTGCAGGGGCGAGGGGGTCTGGCTGTGGGACACCGACGGCAATAAATACCTCGATTTCCTGAGCGCCTATAGCGCTGTCAGCTTTGGACACCTCAATCAGCGGATCAAGAAAGCCCTGATCGACCAGCTGGACCGCCTCGACATTCCGGCGCGCGCCTTCCACACCGATATTCTTGGCGAATATGCAGAAAAAGTCTGCCGCATGACCGGACTCGACATGATGCAGCCGATGAACTCCGGCGCCGAAGCCGTCGAAACCGGGATCAAGGCGGCGCGCCGCTGGGGCTATGACGTCAAGGGCATTCCCGACGGCAAGGCCCGGATCATCGTCTGCAAGAACAATTTCCATGGCCGCACGACGACGATCGTCGGGTTTTCTTCTGACGCCGATTACCGCCGCGGCTTCGGCCCGTTCGACGGCGGCTTCGACATCATCCCCCACGGCGATACGGCGGCGCTGGAGAAGGCGATTACGCCCAATACCTGCGCGTTTCTGGTCGAGCCGATTCAGGGCGAGGGCGGCATCCTGATCCCGCCCAAGGGCTATCTGAAAGAGGTGCAGGCGATTTGTAAAAAGCACAATGTGCTGCTGCTTCTTGATGAAATCCAGACCGGGATGGGCCGTACGGGGCGCAATTTCTGCTTCCAGCACGAAATCGACAAGCCCGACGGCATCATGCTCGGCAAGGCGCTGGGCGGAGGTATTTATCCGGTGTCGGCTTTTGTCGGGCGCAAGGATGTCATGGCCGTCTTCGATCCGGGCAGCCACGGCTCGACCTTCGGCGGCAATCCCATCGCCGCCGCTCTTGGTATCGAGGCTTTAAGCATCCTCGAGGAAGACCGTCTGTCGGAGCGCAGCGCAGAGCAGGGCGAATACCTCCTGCAAAAACTCGGCGCTCTCAATTCGCCGCTCATCAAGGATGTGCGCGGCAAGGGCCTGCTGGTCGGCATGGAGATCGACCCCGCTCGCGCGACCGCACGCGATGTATGCGAAAAACTTCTGGCGCGCGGCGTACTCTCGAAAGATACGCATGAAACGGTCGTTCGTTTCGCTCCGCCGCTGATCATCGAGAAATCCGACCTCGACTGGGCGGTGGATCGGGTGGCCGAAGTTCTTCGCGAAATGGAATAAACAAAAAATCCCCGGGTTTTCCGGGGATTTTTTTTATAGCAGACGCGCGCTCTAAGATGGCCCTGAGCCGCCGAACATGGCTTCGTTCTTGATGCGGTCGTATTTATATTTGGCGTCTTCGTCGCCGCGCGATTTCATGTAGGCGGGCGGGGTGTAGCGGGTGACGAATTTCCCGGCCTCGGCCATAAGGTCTGTGGTTGCGATCTTCATATGGCGGATCTGCTCGGCAAGTTTTTCCATCACCTGGCCATAGGCCTCCTTGGCGATTTCCTTGCCCATCACGACCATTTTCTTGATCTCGCCCAGCTCGGGGATCTTGCCCTCGACCACGCGGCGGAACGCGCCGCCGGATTCAGAGAGTTTTTTCATTTTCGGCGCCTTGCCACCGCCGCCGCGTCCGCTGGATCCGCGGCCTTCCTCTTCTTCCTCGTCATTATCCTGATCGGTTGCGATTTCAAGATAGGTGCGGGCCTGAAAGCTGACCGGGTATTTTTTCATCTCCGCCGGCTTCAGGTCATGGCCGCTTAAGCCCGCCTTGACCTCAAGATGCAAAAGGGCCGGATTTTTCCAGTCGATTACGACGCAGTGGCTTTTGAATTCGCCCGGCTGCGGGCATTTCACCAGAAGACGTTTGCCCGGATAAATCGCTTCCTCGACCCCGGCGTGATCCAGAAATTCTCTGATCTGTACATGCATGGCAAACACTCCTTTTTGACCGTCTAAAACCAATTTACCGTTGAATATTCCGGCTTTCATTTTCCAAAACTTGAATACATAATGTGCTTAAAGGGTTAAGATGTGGTTAATAGGGCGAATCGGGCCGGAAAGGGCCGTTTTCCTGAATAATCGGTCATCGGGCGTTCAAAATCTGCTATAATGACAGAGTGTGTGAAAAGGAGTGAGTGATGCGCAGTTCCCGTTTTCTTGGCGGCCTTTTATCGCTGGCAGTGATTGCTGTCTGTTCATCCGCGGCCATGGCGCAGAGCGGCGATTCCAGCGTTCTCACCAACATGCTGAAGAACAAAAAACCCATGCCCATGCAGTCCGCTACGGTTTCGTCTTCATCTTCGTCAAGCGGCGATAAGGCCTATGAAGAGGCGATAGAGCGGGCGCGGCAGCAGAGCCTCGCCAATGATGCAAGACGCGAGCAGCTTAATTTCGAGATGCGCCAGAAACGCTCGGCGGAAATCAGGGCGGCGCTCGAGGTCGAGCAGAAAAAGGTCATGATCGAGGAAGAAAAGCGCCGTCAGGCGATTGCCCTGGCGGAGCAGGAGAAAAACGCCGCGCCGGGAACCGTTCCGGCAGCGCTTGGTACTGAAGCTCAGCAGCAAAAACCGGCTGTTGCCGAACGCCCCAAAAACAAGGTTTTTACCGCGAAAAAGAAAAGCGCAACGGATGACAATACGCCGCGCCGCCTTTTCAACGTTCGCTAGGCGCGTTTTTCCGGCAATGGATCTTTCCCTTGTTTTTATCTGGCTTCCGCTGCTTGCGGCGCTGGGCCTTCTGGCCGGGTTTCTGGCCGGGCTTTTGGGCGTCGGCGGGGGGCTTGTTCTTGTGCCCGGGCTTTTTTTCAGCCTTGAAGCATTCGGCTTTTCATCCGATCAC
>JACPDM010000018.1 GCA_016184045.1 Micavibrio aeruginosavorus
TACAGCAGGCTTATTACACCTTATTTTCTCACCAATTTTCATTCATTCTGGGACAGGGGCCAGCCAGAGCGCTTTTCACAGGTAATATTCAATATAAGAAGACGGGCGACGGCGGCTTGACTGGCATAACAGGAATCAGCCCGGATGCTGTGGCAAAAATTGCTTCTGCTGCAAGCGCCCTTCAGAGTGCTCAAGATAAATATTTTTTATGGGAACGGGCTCTGCGGGTCATTGATAATGCTATCGGCATCACGCAGTTGAGCAAGGATCAGCAATCTTTGTTATATTACGCGGTAACGCGCTCAGGCGTTGACTGGGAAACCGCTTACAGCCGGATCGATTATCTTCACCCCCGTGACATGGCCGGATCTTCGTTCGCAGAAAAAACATTGGGGATGACGGTAAGAGATTGCAACCTGATGAATTTGTTCGCGGAGGCAAGAAAGCGTAGCAATGCACGCCAGGTCGTGATCAATAGCCTCGCCACGCAATTAATCTCGCAATGCGCTGAAGATGAAAAATCCGCCCTCTCGTTTTTTAGCAAAAATGGATTTTTTGTACAAGACGCCACCAATCAGTATGATCAGCGTGAAGATTTTGGAAACAGGGTTCTCTACGACCGGGTGTACTACGCATCGAAGCTTACAAAAAAGAACCAATTTCTGTCCTTCCTGATGCTGCCTTATGATGGCTACTATGCGCAATTATTTGTCCGCAGCGGGCATGTTGAATGGATTGCGGCCTATGCCCAGCGCGCTCATCGGAATTAGATCGCGTTCCGGGTTTAAAAATAAAAAAACTGTGAAATCGATTTCATTTAACGCAGGGGATAGATGAAACATACTTTCTTTTTAACTGTATTGTTTTTCTTATGCTTTTTACTCGGCTGCCTTTTAGGGGGCGGCTTGCAGGCCAAGGCAGAAGGTTTGAATGAGCAGAATAATCAACCATACGATTTTGTTTTTGCCAAAGGCCTTAGATCCATGCCCGATCTGCATATTGCGATGGCATCTGACAAAGTATTATATGCAGACGTTTCCAGACTCAAAAGACATACATTTGAAGATTTCTTGAATACTCGGCTCGACCTTGAGGGAGATGTCGAAAACATATTATTCCGGTGGGCCGGGGTATCGAATATCGATCAATCGGCACGGGGGCCCAATATCGATGCGCGCGCTTTGGCTCTTCTGGAGCAGATTAATCGGAAGTCATTCGTTCAAACCGGAGAAGGAGCAGAAGGCGAGGTCAATCCAATGTTCTGGGCTTCTGTAGGTTTGCAGCAAGCGTATCATATAGTTTTTTCACAATACTTTTCGCTAATTATGGGCCAGAGCGCTGCGCGCGATCTCTTTACGGGGAGCATCGGCTATACAGCAGAGGAATTCGGACGTTTGACGGGGATAACGGGCATCGAAGCATCTGCGATAGCAAAAGTTACAAGCGCTGCGCGTGCATTGGATGATGATGAGAAAAAATATTTTCTTTGGGGGCGTGTTCTGCGGGTGATTGATGACACTATCAATATTGCGTATCTGAATAATGATCAAAAGGCCTTATTGTATTATGCTGTCACGCAATCCGGGATCGATTGGGAAACGGCTTTCGAGCGGATGGATTATCTCCATCCCCGCGATATGCGTGGCTCGTTTTATGCAGAAAATGTATTGGGCATGACAGTAAAAGATTGCAATCTGGTAAAGTTATTTGATGAAGCAAGAAAACGAAGCTCTGCCAGAGAAATTATAATCAACAATCTTGTTACAAAACTGCTTGGGAAATGCGCTACCAGCGAAGAAACTGCGCTGGAGCTATTTCGGAAAAACGGTTTTGATTCTCAGGACGTTACCAGCGACTATAATCAACGCGAAATGTTCGGAAATCGCACCCCTTATGAGCGGGTGTATATCGCATCAAATATCACAAAAAAGAATCGCCTTCTAGCGTTCCTGATGATTCCATACGATTTGTATTTTGCACAACTTTATGTACGAAATGGCCGCGTGGAATGGGCGACTGGTATTGTAAATCGCCCCCAAAATTAAACGGCTGGCAATTCCTTATGCAATCGAAATCCCAGCCACCACCTTCAATCCGTCAATCCCGGCTTCAAATAATCGAGATTGTAATGCGCCCACTTCCCCGGCGTGTAGCGGGTGACGGCGTGGTTGATCCACGCGAAGGTGTCGAGGGGGGCGCGGGTGAGGGATTCAATCAAAGTAGAAAAATCATGCCTGTCGCCGCTGTGCGATATTTTCCCGGCGATCCAGTCCCTGAGCGGCGCCATCCGCCCCTGCGTCACCGCATCGCCAATCGCAGGGGTCTTTTCCACCGCCGTTTCATAAAACTGCGCCGCCGCCAGCATCCCGGCCAGATATTGCGGGAACCAGCCCCACTGATCGGCATACCAGTGTATGTCTTGCAGCGCGCCGTCGCGGTCGTTTTGCGGCGGGTCCGTGTCAATCAGCTCCTGATGCAGTTCCGCCCACACGCGCGGAATGTCCCGCACCGGCATATTGTCGTCCAGCACCATCCGCTCGATCCGCATCCGCAAAATGACATGCAGCGGATAGGCGATTTCATGCGCCTGCGCGCGCAGCTTGCTGCTGCGGTTGTTGAGGAACGCGGCGAACAGGCTGGCGGCGTTGATATCCACTTTCAAGGACGGCAATTCCATCTCCGCCGCCGCCGCGCAGAGATTGAAGGCGAAAATCGGCCTGCGCGCGGCATGATTTTCAACCATCAAGGCCATGGCCTCGTCCATCGCCGTCCCGGTCCCGCGCGCACCCGGCGGCAGGGCGCCGCGATACACGGCATGGCCGCATTCATGCATCAGGTCGAGCATCGATTGCGCGAAATTCTCAGGGCGGAAGGCCATGCCGATGCGCACATCGCGCCCGGTGCCAAGCGTCACCGGATGCGGCGTATCAGCCAGAATTTGAGGGTCCAGCCCCATTTTCACCGCCAGCATGCGGGCGAGGTTTTTCTGGTCGGCCAGGTCCATCGCCAGCCTTGGGTCATAGCCCGTATCGCGGTTGACCAGCGGCAGGGCCTTGCGGCAAAAGGATTGCAGCTCCTCCGCCCATGCGTTCAAATCGCGCAGGCGCAAGCCCGGCGTATGCCCGTCGATGATCGCGGCGTAAGGGCTGGAAAGCCCCAGCGCCGAAGCGCGCGCCGCGCCGTCCTTGCGGACATGATCGGCCAGCGCCTGAAGCGGCGCGGCGACGACGGAAAAATCATTCGCGGCGACGGCGCGCTCCCATGCTTTCAGGCAGCGCAGGCGCAGGGCGATCCGCAGCCCCAGATCAAGCGGCGAGAGCCCGGCGGCATGGGCCATGCGGCGGGTAAGGCGGGCGTCGCCCTGCGGCGGAATATAAAGATGGGCGGTGATATTGCGGTCCATCTCGGCGCGCAGAATGGCCGCAGCGGCAAACGCCCGGCGCAAGCTGCCTTGCGCTGCCAGATAAACAAACGACTGATTTTCAATCGTTTTTTCTGCTGAGCTGAGGTATTCCCCTGGACCGGATGCCATGGCACCGCCCCTCCCTGTTTCCGGAATATCGCTAACACACCCCCTTGGGCCTGTCAAAAATATTGACGCCCCGCCACCAAGACCCTAAAAAAATCCCGATGACCCGGCAAGGCTTCAACACGCTTGAGGCCGAACTGAAGAACCTGAAAAGCGTAGAGCGCCCGGCGGTGATTCAGGCGATTGCCGAAGCGCGCGCCCATGGCGACCTGTCCGAAAACGCGGAATACCATGCCGCCCGCGAGCGTCAGAGCTTTATCGAAGGCCGCATCATGGAGCTGGAGAGCGTCATTTCCGCCGCCAATATCATCGACGTTTCGGCCATGTCCGGCGAAACGGTGAAATTCGGCGCGACTGTCATCGTCGTCAATGAAGACACGGAAGAGGAAATCACCTACCAGATCGTCGGCCCGTATGAATCCGATGCGGATAACGGCAAGATTTCCACCACAGCCCCGATGGCCAAGGCCCTGATCGGCAAGAGAATCGGCGATTCCGTCGAGGTCCGCACGCCCAAGGGCGTCAGTTCCTACGAAATCCTGAACGTCGTCTACGTTCAGACTTAAAGCCTTCTTTGAAAAAAGATGGAATGCGCGCCCGGCCCGTTACATTTCGACGGGAACGCCGGGCTCTTCCTTTGCCGTGCGGATGCACAGCGACGACTTGACCGAGGTGACGTTCGGCGTGGCGGTCAGTTTTTCAGTGAGGAAGCGCTGATAGTCGTCCCAGTCATGAGCGACGATCTTGAGCAGGAAGTCCGTATCGCCCGCCAGCATATGGCATTCACGCACCACCGGCCAGCTCTCGATCAGGGCAATAAACTGTTTGAGGTCGTTTTCGGCCTGCGACACCAGCTTCACCTGCGCGAAGACGATGACCCCGTACCCCATGGCGGCGGCGTCAAGTTTGGCATGATAGCTGGAAATATACCCTGCTTCCTCCAGCGCCCGGACACGGCGAAGGCAGGGCGGAGCCGAAATTCCGGCCTCTTTGGCAAGGTCAACATTGGTTATCCGGCCATCCTTTTGCAGGTGCATCAGGATCTTTTTGTCGATTTTATCGAGCTTCACGCGGCGCATGGAAAACTTTCGCACGTTTTATAAATTTGTTCTTCGGAAAGACACCGTGCTGATATAAAGTTGCGCGCGGGTTTGTGCAAGATAATTTCACACAGTACCGTATTAGAGCAATCGAATATGCCAATCTCCTGCTGGATCGTGACAGAAGGCCTTGCCGGAACGGAAAACCAGTGTCTTGGCGTGGCCGAGGCGCTGGGCGTCACCCCTGTGGTCAAGCGGATTGCATTACGTCAACCGTGGCTGACCCTCTCCCCGTGGCTGGGCAACGAAAACGAATGGACCTTTTCCCCCTTGGGCGACAAATTGCACGCGCCCTGGCCCGATCTCGTTCTTGCCAGCGGACGCAAGGCCGTCGCCGCCGCGCGCTACATCAAGCGCATGAGCGGCGGGCGCGCCTTCACCGTGTTCATTCAGGACCCGCGCGTTTCCCCCTCGCAATTCGATCTGGTCGCCGTGCCCATGCACGACCGCTTGCGCGGACCCAACGTCATCGTCACCATGGCCGCCCCCAACCGCATCACACAAGACCGCCTTGACGAAGCCTATGATTATTTCGCCGACCCGTTTGAAAATCTGCCCTCCCCGCGTGTCGCGGTGATGATCGGCGGCGACAGCCGCGCCTATAAAATGACCGAGCCCATCACGCGCAAACTGACCGCGCAGCTTCATGCGCTGGCGGGTCAGAATTATTCCCTGATGATCACGACCTCCCGCCGCACGGGAGCCGCGAACGAGAAAATCATCGACGAAGGGCTGGAAGACACCAGCGCATGGATCTGGGACCGCGGCACCGAAAACCCTTATATGGGCTTTCTGGCCTGGGCCGACATCATCATGGTTACGGCGGACAGCGTGTCGATGATCTCCGAAGCCGCCACGACCGGAAAGCCGGTCTATATGATCCCCCTTGAGGGCGGCGCGCCGCGCATCAGCAAATTCCACCAGAACCTCATTAACCGGGGAATCCTGCGGGTTTTCGACGGCACGCTGGAAAACTGGACCTATACGCCGCTGAATGACGCCGCCTTTGTCGCCGAAGAGATCAAAAACCGGCTGAAAAGCGGGATTTCCCTGTGATTAAGGGGTTTACCCCTGCCTTCCCGGCCTTTAAAACTATCTGAATTCAGGCAACAGACGAAAAACCAAGAGAATCCCTATGGCGGAAACCCTGCATACCAAAGTTCTTATCATTGGCTCCGGCCCGGCGGGATACACGGCGGCGATTTATGCCGCGCGCGCCAATCTGGCCCCGGTTCAGGTTCTGGGGCTGGAGCCCGGCGGGCAACTGACCATCACCACCGATGTCGAAAACTATCCCGGCTTCGCCGACGTGATTCAGGGTCCGTGGCTGATGGAGCAGATGAAGGCGCAGGCCGAACATGTCGGCACGAAAATGGCCTACGACTTCATCAAGGATGTGGATTTCAGCACCCGCCCGTTTAAAGCCGTGGGCGACAGCGGCACGGTTTACACAGCAGATACGGTGATCATCTGCACCGGGGCGAAGGCCCGCTGGCTGGGTCTCCCCGGCGAAACGACCTTCCGCGGCAAGGGCGTATCCGCCTGCGCCACCTGCGACGGATTTTTCTTCCGCAACAAGGAAGTCGCCGTCGTCGGCGGCGGCAGCGCCGCGGTCGAGGAAGCGATTTTCCTGACCAATTTCTGCACCAAGGTCACCCTGATTCACCGCCGCGACACCCTGCGCGCGGAAAAGATCGCGCAGGACCGCCTGTTCAACAATCCGAAGATCGAGGTGATCTGGGACAGCGTGGTGGATAGCATCGACGGCGATGACAGCGGCGTGACGGGCCTCAGCCTCAAAAACGTCAAAAGCGGCGCAATATCAAAACTGAAGACAGACGGCCTGTTCATTGCAATCGGCCATGTTCCGGCGACAGAAATTTTTAAGGGCAAATTGAAACTGGATGCGGAAGGCTACGTCATCACCGCGCCGGATTCCACCGCCACCGATATTCCCGGCGTTTTCGCCGCGGGCGACGTCAAGGACAAAACCTACCGTCAGGCCGTGACCGCCGCAGGCATGGGCTGCATGGCCGCGCTTGAGGCCGACCGTTATCTGGCTGCGCTTGAAGCAGACCATCACGCAAAAGCGGCGGAATGATTCTTTTAGCAAAGGGAGTGTGAAATGGACTGGGACAAACTGCGCATTTTTCACGCCGTCGCCGAAGCGGGAAGTTTCACGCACGCCGGAGAAACGCTGGGGCTGAGCCAGTCTGCGGTTTCGCGCCAGATCAGCTCGCTTGAGGAGTCCCTCGGCGTCCCCCTGTTCCACCGTCATGCGCGGGGGCTGCTTCTGACCGAACAGGGTGAATTGCTGCACAAGACCGCCCGCGAGATTTTCGGCAAGCTCTCGATGATCGAGGGGCAGATTTCGGATTCCAAGCAGCTGCCCGAAGGGCCGATGCGCATCACCGTCGCCGAGTTCATCGGCTCCACATGGCTGGCGCCGCGCCTTGGGAAACTGCGCGAACTGCATCCGGATATCCAGCTGACCGTCCTTCTGGACGACCGGATCCTCAATCTTGGCATGCGCGAGGCCGATGCCGCGATCCGGCTGTACAAGCCCGAACAACCCGACCTGATCCAGCGCCACCTGACGACTCTGCATTTCGGCCTGTGCGCCTCGAGCGCCTATCTGAAAAAGCATGGCCGCCCGCAGGATATCAAGGATTTGCGCGCGCATACGCTGATCGGCTTCCCCGAGAATGTCCCGGCCCCCTTCTCCGACCCGAACTGGCTGTTCCGGATTGCCGGAATCGACCCGGCGGAGCATAACAACCTGCTGATGATGAACTCTCTCTACGCCATCCAGCGCTCCGCCGAAAGCGGCGCCGGCATTGCCGCCCTGCCGCACTACATGATCCGCAGCAACCCGCATCTGGAGCAAATTCTGCCCGCAGCCGAGCGTACGGGCGTGGATATGTATTTTGTCTACCCGGAAGAGCGGCGCCACTCCAAGCGAATTGCTATTTTTAGGGACTTTCTCTTGGAGAATCTCCGGGACGATGATTTTTAGAAGTTTTATTTTGGATTATCCGTAGTTTCAAAAAGACCCCAAATCAGCGTTTTTCTTTTTTGAATCAATAAATTACAAATTTGCCATGCAAAATATAAATACCTGCCATGCGTATAATGCTATAGACGTTTTGCAGTGCGCCAGTATATAAACCCGCACATCGACGTTTCGACGTCGACAGGATCTTCCCAGATCCTACGTCTCCCAGACGTGAAACCTCCCTGTTCAACTCGCCGGGCCCGCTTAGGGTCCGGTTTTTTTTGTGCCTGACGCATCGCACCATATTCCGGGGCTGACAAGACCGGGCGATCCGGGGTACCATGAAGGGGTAAAATCTGCGTTCAATTACAATGATTAAAGGCCCGCTCATCGTGGAAGACCCTTCCGGCAAAAAGAAAAAAGGCACGATTGCGCTCTTTAACTACGGCGGCGGGATGCGCGGGCTGATTCCTGCCCATATTATGGCAAAAATTGAGGACATCACCGGGCTGCGCATGGCGGAGATGGTCGATATTTTCGCCGGCCCCTCCACCGGGGCGATCCTGAACGCGGCCCTGACCCTGCGCCATCCGGACGAGCCTTCCGAGCCAAAATACCGCGCCCGGCACATGGTGCGCTTTTACGAGCGCGAAGGCAGCCGCATTTTTCCGCCCGACAGCTTCCGTGAATTTCGCGGGCTGATCCACGATTTCAACAACCGCACGATGAAACTGGCCCAGCTCAATTCCCTGATGCGCCACGGGCATTACGACCCGACCAATCTGGGCGCGGCCCTGCAGGCGCTGTATGGCGATGCGCGTCTGCGCAACTCCCTGCGGACGCTGATTATCCCGACCTACAATATCGACGGCGAAAATATCCAGATCGTCGCAGAGCCCGGCGAGAGGCCGGATGCGCCAGTCCACACCCGCAACAACGTCACCGACCGGGGCGGCCATGCCGTCTGGATGAAGAATATCCGCACCGGCTACCCCGAGAATGCCCGGAACATGACGATGGATGTCAGCCTCTATGACGCCGTCATGGCCAGCACCGCCGCGCCGACTTATTTCCCCTGCCACCATTTCGCCGCGCATATGCCGGGCCAGCCCCATATCAGCTTTCTTTCAGGCATCGACGGCTGCATCTTCGACAATCCCTGCATCAGCTATCTCGGCGCGATCCGGCAGCATGTTCCGTCAGACCGCACGCTCAGCATGATCGTTCTCGGCACCGGCTACACCAACCGCTCGATCAAGCGCGAGGAATGGAACCGCTACGGCGCTCTTGGCGTCGTCGATCCGGTTAATGATTTGCCGCTCATCAACATCCTTTTCAATGCGTCCGAATCCGCGCTGATGGATGCATTTGCGGCGGAGATGGGCGACAACCTTTTTGTCTTTAACCGCTCCCTGTATGACGGGAATGCCAAGGATCTGCCCAACACCCAGATCGACGACGCCAGCCCGGAAAACCTCCGCCGCCTGCGTCTGTTCGTCGATGCCTTGCTGGAGGATGAAAAAGGCAAGCTCGACGATGTATGCCACCTCCTCGTCAGCAACCGCGACCAGCGCGAGCAGGAACGGCAGGAAAAAAACCGCAAGGCCCGGATGCAGCGGTTTTTCACCTTTTTCTCGGGCCGCGACGACACTGTTCTGGTCGAAGACCGCCCCCCGCCCGGCCAATCCGGCTGATTCCCTCACTTTTTCCGGAATAAGTTGCGGCGCACAATCATTAAAACACTGACAAAACCCTTCCGTTTCCTCTAGAGTTGCCCTGCCAAACCACCCTTTTTCCGCTTTCATAAAAAACAGGGTGGAACGACAGGGACGACCGATGAGTACGCAGGAACCTGAAAACAAACAGAAACCATATTATGTCCTCTACGTCCCCGGCGGGGTTCTGTGGGGGATCATGCCGCTTGTGATGAGCCGGTTTCTGGAAGACATCACCCGGCTTCCCCTCTCCAAGCAATTCAACATGTTTGCCGGATCATCGACGGGGTCGATCATTCTGGGCGGGCTGAACCTGCCCAAGCATGAAGGCTCGACCGAACCGAAATATTCGGCAGCCGACATTCTGGATTTCTACAAAACCATCGGCCCGCATATCTTCCCGCGCCGCAAGGCCTATTACGAACGCCAGCTTGTCATGGATGTCATCAAGCTGACGCATGAGCTGCTTCGGGAAACCCTCGACGTCTTTTCCGACAAACTTGACGATGCGATGAACTTCGTCATCAACCGCGCAGGCGCGCGCCTGCACGAAATATCCGGC
>JACPDM010000130.1 GCA_016184045.1 Micavibrio aeruginosavorus
AGGCCGGGTATGACGTCTAGCGAAAGAGCTGGGTCCCCGCTTTCGCGGGGACGAGCGGAATTTAATTATCTAGGAACGACCGCAGCTTTCTTGAACGCGAAGGGTGCTTCAATTTCCGCAAAGCCTTCGCCTCGATCTGGCGGATGCGTTCGCGCGTCACCGAGAATTGCTGGCCGACTTCCTCCAGCGTGTGGTCGGTGTTCATGCCGATGCCAAAGCGCATCCGCAGGACGCGCTCCTCACGCGGGGTCAGGGTGGCAAGGACGCGGGTCGTGGTTTCGCGCAGGTTGGAATGGATCGCCGCGTCGATCGGCAGGATGGCGTTCTTGTCCTCGATGAAATCGCCGAGCGTCGAGTCTTCCTCGTCCCCGATCGGGGTTTCGAGGGATACCGGCTCCTTGGCGATCTTGAGGACCTTCCGCACCTTGTCGAGCGGCATGTGCAGGCGCTCGGCCAGCTCTTCCGGCGTCGGCTCGCGGCCGATTTCGTGCATCATCTGCCGGCTGGTCCTGACGAGTTTATTGATCGTCTCGATCATATGCACCGGGATGCGGATGGTCCGCGCCTGATCGGCGATGGAGCGGGTGATCGCCTGGCGGATCCACCATGTCGCATAGGTCGAGAATTTGTAACCGCGGCGGTATTCGAATTTATCGACCGCCTTCATCAGGCCGATATTGCCTTCCTGAATGAGGTCGAGGAATTGCAGGCCGCGATTGGTGTATTTCTTGGCGATGGAGATGACGAGGCGCAGGTTGGCCTCGACCATTTCCTTCTTGGCGCGGGCGGCTTCGCGCTCCCCGCGCTGCACGGTGCCGACGATGCGGCGGAATTCGAGCAGCGGCAGGCCGGCGTCGTCCGCGACCTTGTTGATCTGCTCGCGGATTTCCTTGACGTCGTCCTCGTGCTTTTCGCCGAACTTGACCCAGCCTTTGCCCTTGAGTTTCTTCACCTTGGAGAACCATTTCGGGTCCATTTCATACCCGTAATAGTTTTCAAGGAACTCCTCGCGCTTGACGCCGCAATCGACGGCAAGGCGCAGCAGGCGGCCTTCGAGGCTGACCATGTCGCGGTTCATTTTATATAGGCGTCCGATCAGCTGGTCGATCCGCGCGTTGTTGAGGCGGACCTCGTTCATCAGCGTGACCATCTCGGCCTTGACGCCGTCGTATTTTTTGTTGACCGGCGCGGGCGGCTCCTTGCCCTTGAGCAGGTGCTCATAGCGCTCGGTCTGGATCTTCTGCATCTTCTTGTAGGTTTTTTGAATCTTGCCGAAGGTCTCGAACACCTGCGGCAGCAATTCCTGCTCCATGGCGGACAGGGATACGGCCGCTTCCTCGTCGCCGCCGCCTTCGCCGCCCTCGGGGTTTTCGGATTCCTCTTCCGCTTCGGACATGTCGTTCATGTCCATGCCGTCGCCGTCGCCGCCATAGGTGGCGTCGAGGTCGATAACCTCACGCAGGAGAATGTCGCCCTTTTGCAGGGCCTGATACCAGGCGATGATCGATTCGATCGCCAGCGGCGCTTCGCACATGCCGCCGATCATCATCTCGCGCCCGGCCTCGATGCGCTTTGCGATTGCGATCTCGCCCTCGCGGGAAAGGAGTTCGACCGACCCCATTTCGCGCAGGTACATGCGCACAGGATCGTCGGTGCGTCCGGAATCGTCGGAGGAGATGTTCCCCCCGCCCTCGTATTCCTCGCCCTCGACTTCCTCTTCTTTTTCCTCTTTCTCGTCGCTCTCCTCCAGATCGTCTTCGCTTTCGACGATCTGCATGCCGATATCGGAGATCATCGACATCGCATCCTCGATCTGCTCGGAGGTGAACTCCTGCGCGGGGATTGCCTTGTTGATCTCGTCATAGGTCAGGAAGCCCTGCTCCTTGCCCTTGGCGATGAGTTTTTTGACGACAGATTCAAGCGTGCCCTTGGCTGCCGCGGGTTGCTCGCGGTTGTCCTGTGCTGTTGCTTTTTTCTGCTTGGTGACGGTTTTCGTACTTTTTGATGCCATTGCCCGAATCCAGTTGGACCGTTATTAAAGCCTATTTTCCAATAAAAATCAAAGGCCTGATTGCGTTTTCCTCAATCCTGCCCCTCGCCGGTCCGGTTTGAGCGGTGCAGCGCCATGACGCGTTGCTCGTTTTCATCACTGAAATCGGCGGCCAAAGCCTGTCCTGCGGCCTTCAACTCCCGCAAAACAGTCTTTTTCTGCATGAAGGACAGAGTGTCCTGCCATCCTTTTCTGACAAATTCAAGCGCCATTTGCGGCCTTGCGAATCCGGCATGGGTATAGACGTTTTCGGAAAGGATGGCCGATAGTTCCGGCGCAAATCCTTGGTCTATAAGGTGGTTATGCAAAGCCCCGGTTTCAACCCCGGCCGCCTGCGAGCCGAGAAATTGTATAATCGCCTGCCGCAGGGCTGCAAAACGCGGTTCGGGGATATCCACCTGCCCCATATCCTCCTCCACCCAGCCGAACAGGGCGGGATGATTGAGGATGCAGGCCAGCAGGATCAGGACCGAAACCCTGTCCTCCGCGAAGGACGGGCGGCGCAAGGGGGGCATC
>JACPDM010000131.1 GCA_016184045.1 Micavibrio aeruginosavorus
CCGCGAGCGCAAGCTGATCAGCAAGATCAACGAAGCCTTGCTGCGGATCGAGGACGGCACTTACGGGTATTGCGAGGAAACGGGCGAGCCGATCACCGTCGCACGCCTTGATGCCCGCCCCAACGCTACGCTGAGCATCGAGGCTCAGGAGCGGCATGAGCGCATGGAACGCACGCACCGCGACGAATAAGGAAATCGCCTGGCAGTTTGTCCAGAAAAAAGCCGGCCCCTCGCGGGGCCGGAAGTTTTTTGGGTCAGGGTGGTTGTGCGGCTGAAAACCGCGACGACTCTTCCAGGCCTGAGGAGGATCAGAACGGGAAGAGAATATCGTAAACCTGCTGTCCGTAGCGAGGCTGCTGGACATCGGTGATTTGCCCTTCGCCGCCGTAGCTGATGCGGGCCTCGGCTATTTTTTCGTAAGAGATGGCATTGTCGATGGTGATATCTTCTGGCCGGATGATCCCCGCCATGTTGAGGATGCGTTTTTCGAAATTGACGCGCACTTCCTGTTTGCCGTTGATGACAAGGTTGCCGTTGGGCAGGACTTGCGTTACGACGGCGGCGAGCTTCAGTTCGATTTTTTCATCGCGCTCGATCTTGCCGTTGCCTTTGTGCGAGGAGTCCGCGGCGGCACCGACAAGGCTGGTATTATCGACGGCTTCCGGCAGGATTTGATCCAGCGCAGCTTCGTAGCCGAGGAGATTGTCCAGCCCGGCGTTTTCCGAAGCGTCGCGGCTGCGCGAGGTTTTGTTCTCGAGGTCGGCCTGATCGTCGATATCGATCAGGACCGTCAGGATGTCGCCGACATTCCCGGCGCGCTGATCTTTAAAGAAGCTCTTGCGGTTGGATTGCCACAGGGAATTGGGCTGACGGGTGGCGACTTCCGGAGCTGGCATCGGCATGCTGACTGGCTGGTAGTTCGGCTGGGTCTGCGGGTTGGCGATCGGGGCCATGTCGGGGGCCTTGCCGACACTTGCAAGACGTTCGGTCGCGCCGCAGGCGCTCAAGGCGCAGGATGCCGCCAGAATAAGGCCTGTTTGCAGAAATTTTCTTGTACGCATAGTCGGTAACCCATCCTTTCCGTTTTTGTTTCGTTTTTTATCGTTATTGTCTGACGACCACTTCACCCATGGCATTGACGATGGCGTCCACCGGGCGGTTGCTGGCGTTGTTGACGACGCGGATCATGTCGCCTTTGGCGCCGTTTTGCAGGGCTTTGCCGACAGCGGTGAGCTTGAGCGGCCCTTCGTTGAACATAATGGTGACGTTCTTGCCGCGCTCGACCAGAAGCGGGGCCTGAATATCGATGCTTTTCACCGGTTTTCCTGCCATGACCATGCGGCGCGGCGTCATGCCGATCAGGTCTTCCGCCTTGAGCATCATGTCGGGCTGGATCTCGCTGGCATAAATCTCGACGGTGTCGATATCGTTTTCGCCGATCACATCGCCGCTGCGCAGGGCGGTTTTCAGGACCGGGACCTGCATCAGCGTGCGCACATAGCCGCCGACCGTGAACTGCCTGGCCGGGTTGGCGGCGGACGGAGCGGAGACGGTCGCTTCGAAGCGGCTGGTTCCGGCGTTGTAGCTGACATTTGTGATCTCAACAGTCGGCGCGTATTCGTGGCCGATGCTGACATCAAGACTAGATGCGCCGGTGTCGATAGTGAAATTATCGTTCACGCCTTTTTCGCGCAGGCTGGCAACGATGCTGTCTTTAACCTTCTCCGCCGGAATCAGGGTGGCGGCGCGGCTGACAACGATCTGGTCGGCGCTGCTCTGCGGGGACCACGGCAGGTCGAGCGCCATGGCGATCCGCATCAGGGTCGGGGCGTTCAGGACCATATCCTTTCCGGGCTGCGGCGCGGGGCCGAGAACGTAATCGGCGTTGCGGCCCGCATTGTCGAAAATATCGCCGACCTTGAGGACGTCCGTGGTGATGACCGCCTGCCCGCGCAAGCTTGCGGCCAGCGCCGCCTGCGCTCCTGCTGCCATGATAAAGCCGAACAGCAGCAGGGAAAGCAGCAGCATGGCGATGCGAAAGGCGGTATCGAAGATGCGGTAAGAAAACACGTTTTTCATGATGGCGTCCTTATCGGTTAACGCAGTTGCGTGATGGTCGCGAGCATGTCGTCGCTGGTGCTGATGACTTGAGAGTTCATTTCATAGGCGCGCTGCGCCGTAATCAGGCGGGTGATCTCGTCGACGACGTTGACGTTGGAGTTTTCTACTGCGCCCTGACGGATCGAGGCAAAATTCTCGGAATTCGGGTTGCCGACAATCGCCGCGCCGGAGGCTTCGGTTTCCAGCAAGAGGTTGTCACCCATGGCTTCAAGGCCGGCAGGGTTGATGAAATTGGCGATCTGGATCTGTCCGAGGTTTTGCAGGGCAACCTGGCCGTCGATCTTGACGAAAACCTGCCCCTCCTGATTGATCTGGATATCGATCGTATCCTGCGGAACGGTAAAGCCGGGCAGCAGGCGGTAGCCCATTCGATCTGGAAGAAACCGTCGCCGTTGAGGGCAAGGTCGAGCGGGTTTTCGGTGAGTTGCAGCGTGCCTTGCTCATGGATGCGGTACACCGCCGCCGTGCGCACGCCAAGACCGAGTTGCAGGCCGGAAGGGACGATGGTCCCGGCATCGGAGGACGTCGTGCCGGGGCGAACGATGTTCTGGTAGATCAGGTCCTTGAACTCCGGGCGCTGGCGCTTGAAGCCGGTTGTGGTCATGTTGGCGATGTTTTCGGAAATGACGTCCACGTGCATTTGCTGGGCCATCATGCCGGTTGCGCCGATATCAAGTGATCTCATGATCTGTCTCCTTCAATTCCTTTTTATTTCTAGCTTCCGCGCGTCAGGCGCTGGATCATCGTGCGCTGGCGATCGTGTTCGGATTGCAGCATCCGCTGCACGTTCTGATAAGCTCGGTGTACGTCGATCATGTGCGTCATTTCCAGCACCGGATTGACGTTTGAGCCTTCAAGAAGGCCCTGCATGACACGCGTTTTTGTTGCGTTTTTTGCTTCGGCGGCGGTTTTGTACATGTTGTCGCCGACGGGCTCGAGATCGTTGATATTGTCGAATTCCTTGACCATCAGGCGGGCGATTTCACCGTCCTGATTGGAGATGGTGCCGTCTTCGGCGATGCGGATTTCAGTGGTGTCGGCAGGAATGTTGATCGGCGACCCTCCGTTATTGAGAATCGGGTTGCCCTCCGCCGAAACCAGATCGCCGTTGACGTTGACGGCGAAACTGCCCGAGCGCGTGTACATGGTTTCGCCGTCTGGGCCCTGAACGCCGAAAAAGCCGGGGCCTTGCAGGGCGGCGTCGGTCGGATTCTCGGTAAGCTGCATGGCGCCGGGCTTGTTGCTCATCCACTGGCCGTAGTCGAGGACCATGGAGAGGGGATCGGGCATGCCTTTTTCTTTTTCGACGTATTCGCTGTACATCATGTACTGGGCGCGGAAGCCCGGCGTGTTCATGTTTGCGATATTGTTGGCAAGGGTGTCCATGTCGCGTTGCAGGGCGATGGCGCGGGACATACCGGTGTAGATTGCATTTTCCATTTTATAGCTACTCGCTTCTCGGGCATTTTGCGCCCCCCGACCGGGATGGCCTCAAATCCTATGCAGAGGGCATGCCATCTCGGATATTTTAACTATTTCAAATGGTTATAGATTTTCCAGGACGGCATGGAGGAGCGCGCGGGGACCGGGCCGGAGCAGGTTTTACCAGCTGCGGCAATTTTTTCCGGAATGTGAAGCCTGCCCCTCTTGGAATTCTTCGGATTTTTCTTAGATTATTGAGAAAGTTAGGATTTTTCTCAGGCCCCCGTGATAATCTGGAGCGGAATCAGGTATCATTATTGGACGCTGATGGCGTAGCCCATCCGGCCCATATCAGGTTTTTGAGGTTTGTCATGGCTAAGGACAAGGAAGATCTTCAGGAAGATGGCGAGGATATTGCCGATTCCGCGGATGCCGCCGATACCGGAGGGAAGTTCAACGCCAAAAAACTCGTCCTGTTTGTCGTGCTGCCGCTTTTCATTCTGGTTGGTGCAGGGGCGGGGCTGTACTTCACGGGCTCGCTGGACAAATTCCTGAAAAAAGATGAGGCCGCGGGCGAAGAGCATGCTGCTGCCGACGATGGTCATGGCAAACCGGCCAAAGACAGCCACGGAAATATTGTG
>JACPDM010000133.1 GCA_016184045.1 Micavibrio aeruginosavorus
TGCGAATTCATGGGCCTGATCACCGGCATCTATGACGGCAAGGAAGGTGAAGCGGGCGGAACGTTCGCGCCCGGCGGCTATTCGCTCCATAACTGCATGTCCGGCCACGGCCCCGACGCCGCCGTGGTCGAAAAGGCGATGGCCGCGGACTTAAAGCCGCAGAAGATCGACAACACCCTGGCCTTCATGTTCGAAAGCCGCTACGTCTTCCGCCCGACCAAGGCGGCGATGGCGCAAAAAACCTTGCAGAAAGAGTATTTTAAAGCCTGGCAGACCCTGCCGAAGAGTTTTTCAGGGCGTTAAATACGCGGAATTTGCCAAACACCCTGATTGATGTTATGAAAATATAAGAACAGGGACATAAAACAAGGCTGGGCGAAAATCCATGCTCCATTATTCAGGATCGCTGCGAAGCGTGCTGGAGAAAGCCGACAAAAAGGCCGCCTGCCAGGGCACGACAGCGACCGCGCCGGAGCATGTCCTGAGCGCCTTGCTCGAAGACCTGATGATCCGGGAGCAATTGAAAACGCAATACGGCATCAACGCCGATCATGTTCAGGCCGCGCTGACGCAGCGCTTTCCGTCAACAGGACATTCAGGCGATCAAACGCCCCATCGCAAAAACTGGATGACCCAATCGCCGGAAACGGCTGCGCTGCTAGACTGCGCGCACGGCATCAGACGCAAGGAGTGGATCGGCACGCTTGATTTGCTCAAAGCTTTTTTTAAATCCGCAGACACCCCCACTGGCGCATTGCTCTGCGCGGCAGAGCGGCAAAATCGCAAACCCGTGCGGGATGCATTCGGGCCCGCATAGCCCGCCGGCTCCCTTGCAATTTCAGCTTTTAATCATGCCCGATTGATGTACAATTTGGGCATGAGTGATGAAACAGAAGAAGAACAAACTCCCGCCCCTTCCATCAGCATTCCCGGTGCGCTGCGCATGGTCTGCCTGCCCGGTCGCCATGTCTTTGAGCAAGGCATGCCGTCCAATCAGGTCTATATGATCGACAAGGGCCGCGCCAAAGTCACCGTTCAGGACGGCCCCCACACCATCCAGATCGCCGAACTCGGCGCAGGGGATATTTTCGGCGAAATGGGCGTTCTTGAGAATGAATCCCGCATGGCGACGGTCACGGCGCTGGAGGAAACCTTCATCACGGTCGTTTCGCGCAGCGATCTGGAAAAGCGCATTGAGAAGATCAATGACGAATTCGTCCGCGCCATCATTCAAAGCCTGATGAAGCGCCTGCGCCAGACGTCAAATACGCAGATTCACTATTACAAGGAAATGACGCGGGTTCAGGACCGGATGAGCAGCCTCGCGCAAAAAGCCCATGAGGGGATCGATCAGGCCCGGCGCGATGCCTTCAGCGCCGAAGTCATGCCGCTCCTCGACCAGCTAGAGGGGCTTTTGGACAAGTACAAGAAATAATCCCCTGACAAGGCGTTTCGGCCTAGCGGCGCTGGCAGTTGGTGGTTCCGGCCTTGGATTTGAAGGTTGCGTCCTTGCCTTTGGACCAGAATTCCAGCCCTTCAGCCTCGTACTTCGCTCCTGAGGCGGATTCGGCGCGGGTCAGGAGCAGAATTTCGCCTTCCGTCTGTATCTCCAGCGTTTTGCCGTTGGTAAAAGTGGTTTCAAGAAGCATATTGCCCGCACAGGCATACGTGGCTTTTGTCACGACATCCTGGTTGCAGGCGGAAAGAAAACCGGCAACCAAAAACAGCAGGATGGAACAATAAACTTTCAGCATGATGGCCCCGCTCTAATAGCGTTATCGTCAATTTATTTTTTTAAATGCGACACTCCGGCGAGCGGAATGCCCCTACGCCAATCAAACGGCGCGCTTTATGGAGACTGGCGATCCAGCGGGTCAGGCTTTCCAGCGCAACCTCGGCTCCCTCGCGGCCTTGACTTCGTCAAGCCTGCGCCGCGGGGTTGAGACTGGGTTCTCGTGCAGGGCCGCGCCGCGCCCGGCAGCGGATTCCGCCGCGATCCAGCGCATCACCGCGATGAACCGATCAAGACTGTCCTTACTTTCGGTTTCCGTCGGCTCGATCAGCATCGCCCCCTGCACCACCAGCGGGAAATAGACCGTCATCGGGTGGAAGCCGTACTCGACCAGCGTCTTGGCAACATCGATCGTGCTGCCGCCCGCGTCTTTCTGGTTCTTGTCGGTGAGCAGGCATTCATGCATGCACGGCCCTTCGAACGGAACATGGTAGATGTCCTTCAGCTGGCTCAAAATGTAATTGGCATTCAAAACAGCATCTTCAGAAACCTGCTTCAGCCCATCCGCCCCGTGAGAGAGGATGTAGGACAATGCGCGGACATGCATCCCGAACTGTCCCTGAAAGCCCTTCATCCGGCCAAGCGTGGTCGGGCGCTCCTCCTCCGTTTCCAGATGGAAGCCGTCGGCATCCTTCACCACCACCGGGACCGGCATATAGGGGGCCAGCTCCTTCGTCACGCAGATCGGGCCGCTGCCCGGACCGCCGCCGCCATGCGGGGTGGAAAAGGTTTTGTGCAGGTTGATATGCATCACATCGACGCCGAAATCCGCCGGACGGATGGAGCCGACCAGCGCGTTGAAATTCGCGCCGTCGCAATAGAAATACCCGCCTGCCTTGTGCAGCAGGTCGGCGATTTCAATGATCTCGCGCTCGAACAGGCCGCAGGTATTGGGGTTCGTCACCATCATCCCGGCGACATCCTTGCCGTCGCCCAGCGCTTCCCTGAACGCCGCGACGGTCATGCGCCCCGTATCCCTGGTGGGAATGACGCGCAGGGTAAAGCCGCACATCGCCGCCGTCGCCGGGTTGGTCCCGTGCGAGGAGTCGGGGGTAAGGATTACGGTTTTATGGGTGTTGCCTTTCAGCTCATGCGCGCGGCGGATGGTCATCAGCCCCGCCAGTTCGCCATGCGCCCCCGCCGCGGGCGTGAGGCACACGCCGGGCAGCCCGGTGAGTTCAGAGAGAATATTCTGGAGCTCATACATCACGCGCAAGGCGCCTTGCACCGTCCCCTGCGGCTGCATCGGGTGGACATGGGCGAACCCGGGCAGGCGCGCCATGCGCTCATTGAGGCGCGGGTTATGCTTCATCGTGCAGGAACCAAGCGGGAAAAATCCGCTGTCGATGGAGTAATTCCATGTGGACAGGCGCACGAAATGGCGCACGACCTGCGGCTCCGAGCATTGCGGCAGGCCGATTGTTCCGCGCTCCGCAAGGCCGGTGCGCGATTTGAAATCCTTCACCGGCGGAAGATCGACGCCGGGGTGGTCGGAATGCTCCTTCTCCCACAGCAGGTTTTCCTCGTAATTCAGGCCGCGCGTGCCGCCGTTCAGGATCGTTTTTTCCATCATCTCACCAAGAATTTTGCGTTCCGCGCTCATGACAGGGCCTCCTTCATCGTGGAGACAAGAATATCGATATCCTCATCCGTGGTCATTTCCGTCGCCGCCATCAGCAGGCGCTTTCCGCCCAGCGGATACCCGGCGATGATCCCCTCTTCCGACAGGGTTTCGGCAAGCTCCGCCGCATCGACCGGCAGGGTCACGACGAATTCATTGAAGAAGGCACCGTTTTCAATGCTGACCCCCTTCACCTTCGCCAGCGCATCAGCGAGGGCACAGGCGCGGGCGTGATTGAGCTTTGCCAGCCCCTTGAACCCGTCCTCGCCCAGCAAAGCCATGTGCACGGTGAAAGCCAGCGCGCAAAGCCCCTGATTGGTGCAGATATTGGAGGTCGCCTTTTCACGGCGGATATGCTGCTCCCGCGTGTTGAGGGTCAGGACGAAACCGCGCTTTCCGCCGGCATCCACCGTCTGCCCGACAAGGCGCCCCGGCATCTGCCGCACGAATTTTTCGCGGCAGGCGAAAAAGCCCAAATGCGGGCCGCCGAACGACATCGGCAGGCCGATAGACTGCGCCTCGCCGCAGACGATATCCGCCAGCGACGGCGCGGGCAGCAGGCCGAGCGAAACGATTTCATTGATAACGACAATCAGCATCGCGCCGGTCGCGTCGCATTTCTCGCGCCATGCTTCATAGGCGTGGGGTTTACCGTGGAAATCGGGCGATTGCAGGATAACGCAGGCGCTCTCCCCGTCCGGCTCGCCGTCTGCCACGGCGACATCGGGATGGTTGGCCATATAGCTGGCGATGACGTCGCGGTAATGGGGGTGCAGGGCATTGCCAATGACGATTTTTTTACGCTCCGTCACGCGCAGCGCCATCAGCGCCGCCTCGACGCAGGCGGTCGCGCCGTCATACATCGACGCGTTGGCGATGTCCTGCCCGGTGAGCTGGGCGATAAAGGTCTGGAATTCGAAAATCGCCGTCAGGGTGCCTTGCGCGATTTCCGGCTGGTACGGGGTATAGGCGGTCAGGAATTCGGAGCGCTGGATGATATGATCGACGCTCGCCGGGATATGGTGGTAATACGTCCCCGCGCCGAGGAAGAACGGCCCCTCGCCCGCCGCGTGGTTTTCATTGGCGTAGGAAGACAGCGTGCGCTCGACCTCAAGCTCCCCCATATGCATCGGGATTTTGGCGAGGCCCTTGATGAAGGCTTGCTCCGGCACGTCCTTGTAAAGATCGCGCACCGATTGGACACCGACGGATTCAAGCATCGCCTCGCGGGCTTTTTTGGTTTGTGGCAGGTAACGCAAAGCTGTCCCCTTCAATTTTTAAAATGATGAAAAACCATAGCATCCCGCCCCCCGGAAAAACAGGGCAGAACAACATAAAAATAGGGAAAATTTCGCCTTTTTAAGACGCGGGCGCCGGGTGCGGCGCAGAAAGAACCGGCAGGGTTCTGTAATCCTTCGGGAAATGAATCGCGCCAAGGTTTGAAAGATCGATCTTCATCTCTTCCAGCGTCTGCTCGCCCTGCATGCACACCCCGAACGCACAGGAATAATAGGCCTGTATGGGGTCGGCATAATTGTACTGGAAAGTTTTATGATTGATAACCGTATGATAGATCTGCGCTGCCGCCTGCCCGTTTTCGATCCATTCGGGATGGTGCTGGCCGATCGCCGCGACCTCCCCGATGATTTGCGGGATATAGGGGGCATTTTCCCAAATATTTTTATCCTGCATGCAGTCCATAGCCCCGGCATAGGGCGCGGAAGAATACCGGGGCTGCGACAGCATCCAGCTCCCCAGCGCCTGAATCGCGTGCGCGTCCGCTTCAATGGCAAAAGTCAGTTTTTTCTGCTCGTGGATGGCCGCGCTGATGCGGCAGCCGCCTTTCACCGCCGCGGATTCGTTCAGCAAAACCGCGTTGTGATCGGAAACGAAGACCGCCGCCGTAGTGCCGATCGACGGAAATTTTTCATCGAAATTCGCAAAACAGACAGCACCATCAACGGCCTTGAAGGATTCAAGAATTTTCGCCGTCATTGTCGCGCGGGAGAGGACATTGAAAATCTCCGCGGCTTTTTCTTTCAAGGGGCCTTGCGGTATGTGATCGAGCCTTGCCGCGGGCACACAGATTGTGCGCGCATTGTCCTTCAAAAGCTCCGAGCGCTCAAGCCGGGCATACCAGTCCTCAAGGCCGGGCTGCGGCGGCAGCGACGCTACGGGTGAAAATGCGGGAGCCAGCGAGACGCACAGCGCCCCTACCGCCCGGTTGAAACTGCCCATCGTTCTTTGTCCCTGCTGATTGTGGCTCTCAGCGGCCACACATCAATATTCTGGGAAATGATACGCCCGAGGGCAGTCCGGGCGCAACAAAAAAATTACGAAACCGTCTTCAAAAACGCGTCATACGCGGTCTTGTCCATCAGGCCCGCCGTTTCCGCCGGGTCGGTGATCTTGATCTTCGCGATCCAGCCCTCATCAATGGATTTTTTCAGCAGTTCCGGGTCGCCGGAAAGATTGTCGTTGATGGCGACGACCTCACCGCTGACGGGGGTATAGACTTCCGCCGCCGTCTTGACGGATTCGACCACGGCGAAATGCTCGCCTTTTTTCACCTGCTTGCCGAGTTTCGGCAGCTCGACGAAGACCAGATCACCCAGCGCGTTCTGCGCGTAATCGGTAATCCCGATCACGGCGACGTCGCCTTCGATTTTCATCCATTCGTGGTCTTTGGTGTATTTCATTTCGCTCATGTCTTCATTCTCCATGTTTAAAACGTGTCATCCTGAGCGCCAGCGAAGGATCTCAGGGGTGAAAAGATTCAGGCGGCTTTCTTTTTCATCGATTTCGTCCGCGCCGAAACGAACGGCATGTCGCAAATCTCTGCCGCGATATTGTTTCCGCGCACATTGACGAAAATTTTCTGCCCGGCCTGCGCCTGCGCCGCAGGGACGTAGCCCATGGCGATCGCCTGCTTGAGGGTCGGGGAAAACCCGCCGCTGCTCAGGACGCCGATCACCTTGTCCGACGCGTCGCGGATCTCCGCTCCGTCGCGGGCGATGCCCTTGTCGAGCAAACGGATTCCCACGCGCTGCCGCGCCGCGCCGCCTGCAAGCTGCGCCCGCACCACGTTCGCGCCGATATAGCCGTCATGCTCTTTCGCGATGACCCAGCTCAATCCCGCCTCGACAGGGGTAATCTCCTCGTTCAGCTCATGGCCGTAGAGCGGATAGCCCATTTCAAGGCGCAGGGAATCCCGCGCCGCGAGGCCGACCGGCTTCACCGCCGGATGTTTGATGAACTTATCCCACAAGGCCGCGGCCTGATCGTGCGGTACGCTCACCTCAAAGCCGTCCTCGCCGGTATAGCCAAGGCGGCTGATCATCAGATCGCCCACCGGCATCGCCCACATATAGGGCATGTCGGCGGTATCGATGCCGAGAACATCCTTCAAGGCGCCCTCCGCCGCCGGGCCCTGCAGCGCGATCAAGCCGCGCTCCGCCCATACATCCATGGTGACGTCGGCAGGCAGGTTTTTCTTCAGCCAGTCAATATCGACATCCTTGCGCCCGGCATTGATGACGGCAAAAAACTGCTCCGGCCCGAGGCGCGTGACGATCAGATCGTCAATCGTTCCGCCCTGCGCGTTGGTCAGGACCGTATATTTCGCGCGCCCGTCGGGGATCTTCGAGAAAGAAGACGGCGTGACTTTCTCCCAGAACCCGCAAGCGCCCTTTCCGGTCAGCATTACCTGCCCCATATGCGAAACGTCAAACAGGCCCGCGTGGCTGCGCGTCCATTCATGCTCCCTGATGACACCCTCGCCGTAATAAAGCGGCATGTCGTATCCGGCAAATTCGCCCATTTTAGCGCCAAGGGCCTTGTGTGCGGCGTGTAAAGCTGTGGTTTTCATGGTGGACGGGATCGTAGCAAACTTCCGCCCCCGGACAAAACGGGAAGTATGCAGCGACAGAATTGTGCGGCGCAATATAACTGGATCACAGAAGCATTCTGACAATAGACCTTTACGCATTCGAAACAAAACGCATCCGTC
>JACPDM010000127.1 GCA_016184045.1 Micavibrio aeruginosavorus
CCCGGCGCGTCCGGTTTCCTGATAATAGGCCTCGATATTCGCGGGCAGGTCGAGATGAACGACAAAGCGCACATCGGGCTTGTTGATGCCCATGCCGAAGGCGATGGTGGCGACGATGATGACGCCCTCATCCTTTAAAAAGCGGTTCTGGTGCGTCTGCCGCGTGGCGGAATCAAACCCGGCGTGATAGGGCAGGGCGGTATAGCCCTGATCCGAAAGCCATTGCGCCGTTTCATCGACCTTGCGGCGGGAGAGGCAGTAAACGATGCCGCTTTCCCCGCGCGGGCGGCTTTCGAGGAAGGCGAGCAACTGCTTTTTCGGGGTGTCCTTGACGGCGACGTCGTAGCGGATATTGGGGCGGTCGAACCCGGCGACAAAAATTTCATCGAGTTTCAGTTGCGCCATGATGTCGCGGCGCGTCGGCGCGTCCGCCGTCGCGGTGACGGCGATGCAGGGGACATGCGGGTAACGCTCGCGCAGGCTTGAGAGCATCCGGTATTCCGGACGGAAATCATGGCCCCATTGCGATACGCAATGCGCCTCGTCAATCGCGATCAGGGCGATGTCGATATGATCGAGCAGGGTCAGGACCGCGTCGGTCATCAAACGCTCCGGCGCGATATAGACGAGGTCGAGCGTCCCGTTTTGCAGGGCGTTCATGGCGTCCTGCATCTCCTGCCAGCTTAAAGACGAATTGAGCGCGGCGGCGCGGATGCCGAGTTCTTTCAGGGCGCTGACCTGATCCTGCATCAGGGCGATCAGCGGCGAGACGACAATGCCGACGCCGGGGCGGCAGAGCGCCGGGATCTGGTAGCAGAGCGACTTGCCCGCGCCGGTCGGCATCAGGGTGCAGCAACTGCCGCCGTTCATGATGTGGCTAATCACCGCCTGCTGGTGCCCGCGAAAGGAGTCATAGCCGAAGACGGTTTTGAGGACCGTTTCAGGTGTTGGCAGGCTTTCTTCGCGGGTGGGGCTGGACATAAGAGGGAGATTAGCAAATGCCGCCAGCGGGAAACAGGCCGATTTCAGGCTTTTCCCCATATCCCTGCCTTAAACCCTCTCCCTCCGGGAGAGGGGGCGATAAAAGGCGGGGCCTACTGATACATCTGCGAGAGGTATTTTTCGCCGCGGTCGCACAGGAAGGTGAGGACGGTTTTGACGCTCGGGTCCTTGCGCTTGATTTCCTGCGCCGCCCAGACATTGGCGCCGCTGCTCGGGCCGACGAAAAGGCCGCGTTCGCGGGCGAGTTTTTCCGCCACTTCGACGGCCAGAGGTCCGCGCACATTGACGATGCCGGTGATTTCGTCCTTGTGGCGTTCATAGATTGTAGGGATGAAACCGTCGGAGATGCCTTCGATCTTGTGGTCGGCGACCATGCAGCATTCCAGCGTGCGGGATTCCGTCGGCTCCATCGCGAACACTTTAAGGTCGGGGTTATGCCACTGGCGCAGGCCCTGCGCCACGCCGATCAAGGTGCCGCCCGTGCCGACGCCCTGCACCACGGCGTCGATTGTCATGCCGGGGGGAAGCTGGGCGATGATTTCTCTAGCCAGCCATTCGCGGTTTTCCTCGACATTCCATTCATTGTCGAATTGCTGCGGGCAGTAATGGCCGGGAAGCTGGCCGATGCGGATGGCCTCGGCGCGGGCCTCGTTCACCTGAAAATGGCCGACGGCGCGGATTTCCGCGCCGAAGCCCTTGGAGATGCGCACGCGCTCGTTGCTGTAGCCTTCGGGCATCAGCACGATCATCTTGTAGCCCTTGACCGCCGCGATCATGGAGAGGGCATTGCCGGTATTGCCGCTGGTGGCTTCGACGATGGTGTCGCCGGGCTTGAGCAGGCCTTCGGCTTCGGCCTTTTCGATCATGTATTTGGCCATGCGCGCCTTGATCGACCCGGACGGGTTGAAGAATTCCGCCTTGGCGATGATGCCGCCTCCGAGGTCGAGCAGCGGCGTGTTTCCGACGCAATCGAGGATGCAGGAGGTCAGGCCTTCGGGGGCGTCATGCATCGGAACGGATTTCAGCTTTGAGGTCATAGAGTATCTCCAGCGCCTGTTTGGGTGTCAGGGTGTCAGGATCAATCGCCTTCAACTTTTCTTCAAGTATCGAATGTGCTGCGGGTGCGAAAGAAGCGGGTTTTGCTGCGCTGAACAGCGGCAGATCATCCGCCAAACGCGCCAGCGCCCCGGATTGTTCCCCGCTTTGCAGCAACTCCAGCACCGCCTGCGCCCGCGCGATCACCGCCTGCGGCAGGCCCGCCAGCCTTGCGACATGGATGCCGTAGGAACGGTCGGCGGATCCGGCGGCGACGGAATGCATGAAAATAATATCGCCCTGCCACTCCTTCACCTGCATCGAATGGTAGGACAGGCGCGGCAGTTTCGCCGTAAGGCTGGTGAGTTCATGGTAATGCGTGGCGAAGAGGGCGCGGCACTGATTGGCTTCGTGCAAATGCTCGACGCAGGCCCAGGCGATGGACAGGCCGTCGAAGGTCGCCGTTCCGCGCCCGATCTCGTCAAGGATGACGAGGGAGCGTCCGGTCGCCTGATTGAGGATCGCGGCGGTTTCAACCATCTCCACCATAAAGGTCGAGTGCCCGCGGGCGAGGTCGTCCGACGCGCCGACGCGGCTGAACAGGCGATCGACAAGGCCGATGGTCGCGGCGGAGGCCGGGACGAAGCCGCCCATCTGCGCCATGATGGCGATCAGCGCGTTCTGCCGCAGGAAGGTCGATTTCCCCGCCATGTTGGGGCCGGTCAGAAGCCACAGGCGCTGCGCTTCGCTCAAATCGCAGTCATTGGGCACGAACGCATCGCCGCCCTGCGC
The DNA here is from genome assembly GCA_016184045.1 of Micavibrio aeruginosavorus. Classification (GTDB taxonomy): domain Bacteria; phylum Pseudomonadota; class Alphaproteobacteria; order Micavibrionales; family Micavibrionaceae; genus Micavibrio; species Micavibrio aeruginosavorus_C. The sequence goes on from JACPDM010000127.1 coordinate 2,830, forward strand.
CTTCAGCGCCGCTTCCACCACCGGATGCCGCCCGCCCTTGATGTCAAAAGCCGTATCGGTGGCGATGACGGGCCGCGTGTAATGCTGCTCCGCCGCCAGATGCGCGAGGGACGCGGCGACATCGAGCGCGGCAAGGGCGCGGGCCAGCGTGCCGATCTGCTCCGACAGATTGCCGGTTTCGTCGCAAAGCTGGTCGAAAAATTCCTGCTCGATCGCCAGCGCCTTGTCGGCGGCGGAAGTCATGTCGCGCTCCATCTCCGCCAGTTGCGGCGTGGTGAAACGCACGGCAGACGCCATGGTCTGGCGGTGGATGAAGGGGTTGTCCGGCGTGTTCTGCTCCCCCGGGCGGATCATCAGCTTGTCGGCGCGTTTGGCCGGGACTTCGATGTAATAGCCAAGGATGTTGTTATAGGCGATTTTCAAGTCCTGTTTGTATTTGCCTTCAAGTCCGGCCATCAGACGCTTGCCGTTGTCTTTGAGGCCGCGCAATTCGTCAAGGCGGGCGCTGTAACCCGGACGGATGAAACCGCCGTCGCGGTCGCTGAACGGCAGGTCGTCATTGAGGCATTGATGCAGGCGGTCAGAATGGGCCTGAACGGCCGGGCTTTGCTTCAGGGCTTCGGTGATCGGCGCAAGCGCCGGGGGGGCGGAGGAAAGAAGAATGCCGCGGATATCTTCCGCGTATTTAAGGCCATCCCGGATCTGCCCCAGATCGCGCGGGCCGCCGCGCCCGACGGTAAGGCGGGAAAGGGCGCGTTCCATATCCGGCACGTTTTTCAAAAGCGCGCGCAGACTGGCGCGGAGGTTCACGTCCGTCACAAGGCTTTCAACTTCATCAAGCCGCCGGTTGATTTCGCCCTGATCGCAGAGCGGCGCGGACAGGCGGGCTTGCAGCAGCCTTGCGCCGGGGGCGGTGATGGTGCGGTCGATGGTGGCAAGCAGGCTTCCCTTGCGCTCGCCGGAAAGGGTGCGGGCGAGTTCAAGATTGCGGCGCGTCGCGGCGTCGATCTCCATCATCGCGCCGGAGGACATCTGGCGCGGGCGGGTCAGATGCGGGAGCTTGCCCATCTGCGTGCGCTCGACGTAATCGATCAGGGCCCCGGCGGCGGCGATTTCGGCGCGGCTGAACGCGCCGAAAGATTCCAGCGTTCCGACGCCGAACAGGGTTTCCAGCCGCTTGCGGGCGTTTTCACTGTCGAACAGGCTGGCGGGCTGAACGGTCAGGCGGTCGCGCAGGGGCGTGAAAGTTTCAAACAGAGCAGTTTTCTGCACCATGCGGTCGGATGTCAGGATTTCCGATGTGCCGATGCGCGCAATCGCCGCGCCGATGGATTTTTCCAGTACCGGCTGCACCCAGAATTCGCCGGTGGAGAGTTCGAGCCACGCAAGCCCGTATTGCCCGGCGGTTTCGGCAAGGGCGGAGAGGTAATTGTTTTCCCGCGCGTCGAGGAGTGTATCCTCGGTCAGCGTGCCTTGCGTCACCACGCGGATGACGTCGCGGTTGACGAGGGCCTTGGAGCCGCCGCGCTTTTTGGCTTGCTCCGGCGTTTCGGTCTGGTCGCAGATGGCGACTTTAAAGCCGCAGCGGATCAGGCGGGCGAGATAGGGATCGAAGGAATGGGCGGGGACGCCGCACATCGGAATTTCATCGCCCTGTGTCTTGCCGCGTCTGGTCAGGGTGATGTCGAGCGTCTCCGAAGCCTTGATCGCGTCGTCGAAGAACAGCTCAAAAAAATCGCCCATGCGGTAAAAGACGAGGCAATCCGGGTACCGCGCCTTGATGGCGAGGTACTGCGCCATCATCGGCGTGTGGCCTTCGGCGATGAAATCGTCGGGCGTGGCAAGGGCGGTTTGGGACATACCTATTTATAGGATATGGGACGGGGTCTGAAAAGATGCTCCCGGCCCTTATTTTGTCCCTGTGGACCCGAAGCCGCCAGCGCCGCGGGCTGTCTGGTCAAGTTCTGCCGTTTCCTGCCATTGCACAGTGGCGTGGCGGGCGACGACCATTTGCGCGATGCGCATGCCGCGCTCGATGGTGAAGGCTTCGCCGCCGAGATTGGCGAGGATCACTTTGATCTCGCCGCGATAATCGGCGTCGATGGTGCCGGGGCTGTTGAGGACGGTAACGCCGTTCTTGGCGGCAAGGCCGGAGCGCGGGCGCACCTGCGCCTCGAACCCGGCGGGCAGGGCAATCGCAAGCCCGGTCGGCACCAGCGTGCGCGCGCCGGGCTCAAGCGTCAGCGGCGCGTTAATCGCGGCGCACAGGTCCATTCCGGCGGATTGTTCGGTCGCATAAGCGGGCAGGGGGATATTCGCGGCATGCGGCAGTTTCATGATCGCGACGGAAACATGGTCCAGCATCGGGCCGGTGTGATTTTGCGCGGTTGCGGTTTTCATGGCGGTGTCCTCTTGCAAAAAAATACGGTGGAAGCAAAAGGCCCTGTCTGCGGTGAAGCCGGACAGGGCCTTTTCAAACCTTGCCTTGTCAGGCGAGATTAGTGAGCAGCGCCTTCGACAGCCTTTTCACCTTCGGTGATGGCTTCTTTCGCGGCACCTTCGGCAGCGCCTTCAACAGCAGCTTCAGCCGGAACAGCGGCTTCGGCTGCAGCAGGAGCGGTCGCGGCAGCGGCAGCCGCAGCGGCGGCAGCTTCGCAATCAGCAACGCCTTTTTTCGCGGCTTCTTCGCCGGGGGTGCCGACAGCAGCTTCAGCAGCGGCTTTCACAGCCGTGCAGTCAACGGCCGGGGCCGGAGTTGCTTCGGTCGTTGCGGTCGCGGTCGCGTCAACAGCGGCGGCAGCGGCGTCCTGATCTTCAACGACGGCAGCGCCTTCTTCGGTGACGGCGGCTTCTTCACCGGCAGCCGGTTCCAGCGTGATAACGGTCGATGCGCCGTCTTTCATATAGGTATTGTAGATACGGGTCATATTGTCCATTTAATTCTCCAGTTATATGTCTATCATTTGCGTGTCCCGGCCAGCGGAAACATTGCGGAAACTAGCAGGACAAAAACCAAAAGAAAACGGCAGGGCAAGCAGTTTTTATGACTTATACCCAGACGTTACCGCAATCTATTTCCATAAATTTTTAGCCGAAAAACCTAGAGCTTCCAGGCCTCGTGAATAGCGGCGATACCGAAGGACAGGTTGGTGATCTTCACCCGGTCGAACCCGGCCTGATAGAGGCGCTTTTCCAGCGCTTTTTGCGGCGGGAACTTGCGGATGCTTTCGACCAGATACTGGTAGCTGTCGCGGTCTTTGGCTACGACCTGGCCGATGCGCGGGATGATGCGGAAGGAATAGGCGTCATAGATTTTGGCCAGAAACGGCTCATCGACGCGGCTGAATTCAAGGCAGAAAAACCGCCCGCCGGGCTTGAGGACACGCCATGCCTCGCGCAGGGCGTCGTCTATATGGGTCACGTTCCGAAGGCCGAAGGATATGGTGTAAACATCGACGCTTTCGCTGTCCATCGGCAGGGCTTCGGCGTTGCCGACGACCCATTCAAAATCGTCGATCCAGCCGTGATTGACGGCGCGGTCGCGCCCGACGCGCAGCATTTCGGCGTTGAGGTCGCAAAGGGTGATCCGGGCAGGCCCGGCTTTCCGGCGGATGCGAAAGGCGATATCTCCGGTTCCGCCTGCGACGTCAAGATAGGAAAGGCCGGGGCGGGGGCGGATCTGGCGGATCATCTGGTCCTTCCACAGGCGGTGGACCCCGGCGGACATCAGGTCGTTCATCAGGTCGTAGCTGTCGGCGACCGAATCGAATACGTCAATGACCCGCCCGGTTTTCTCTTTTGCTGTGACTTTCCGCGTTCCGAACCACTGGCTTTCCGGGTTTTGCATGGTATTGTTCTCCGACCTCTTGCAGGATTGAGATAGCACATGAAACTTCTGAAAGCCATGGTTACGGTCGCCGGCATGACCGGCCTTTCGCGCGTGATCGGGTTCGTCCGCGACGTGATGACGGCGGCCATCCTCGGGGCGGGGCCGCTGGCCGACGCCTTTTTCGTGGCCTTGAAGCTCCCCAATTTCTTCCGTCATGTGACGGCGGAGGGGGCGTTCGGGGTATCGTTCGTGCCGATCTATTCCGAAACCCTTCAGCGCGACGGCGAAAATGCCGCAGCCGCATTCGCGGGCGAAGCCTTTGGAGTCATGTTTGCGATTATCGGAATTTTCAGTATCGTGATGATCGCGGCGATGCCGTGGGTGATTTACCTGATCGCGCCGGGGTTCGAGGCCGGGTCGCAGCAATATCAGGCGGCGGTGGAGATGACGCGGATTACCTTTCCGTATCTTTTGCTGATGTCGCTCTGTGCGCTGGTCGGCGGGATGCTCAACGCCCATGACAAATTCGCGCCCTTTGCCGCGGCGCCGATTTTCTTCAATCTGTGCCAGATTATCGCGCTGCTCTGCGCCGTCTGGTTCAAGACGCCGGGTCATGCCCTGTCATGGGGGATCGCGCTTGCGGGCGTGGTGCAGCTTGCATGGCTGTGGTGGTTCCTGCGGCGATATAAAATCCACCTGCCGATGGTCCGTCCGCGCCTGACCGCCGACGTTAAAAAGCTGTTCAAACTGATGGGGCCAGGGGCGATAGGCGCGGGTATTATCCAGATCAATCTGTTTATCGACATCGTCATCGCGTCTTTCCTCGCGACGGGCGCGATTTCGGCGCTCTATTATGCCGACCGGCTGTTCCAGTTGCCGCTGGGCGTTGTCGGTATCGCGGTCGGGACAGCCTTGCTGCCGATGCTGACGCGGGCGCTGGCGGCGGGGCAGACACATGAGGCGCGCAATTTGTTCAACCGGGCGCTGGAATACTGCCTGATCCTGACGGTTCCGGCGGCGGTGGCGCTGATGGTTGTGCCGGGGAAACTGATCGGCGTTCTGTTCGAACGCGGGGCGTTTGAACATGCAGATACGCTACGGTCCGCGCCGGCGCTGGCCTGCCTGTCGCTAGGGCTTCCTGCCTTCATTGCGGTCAAAATTCTTTCCACTGCCTACTGGTCGCGGCAGGATACGATGACGCCGGTGAAGATCGCGGTGATGATGGCGGGATTCAACGTCGTGGTCGCGGTGATCATGACGCAGTTCATCGACGTTGCCGGGCTGGCGCTGGCAACCGGTCTTTCCGGCTGGGCGCAGGCGCTGTTGCTCTGGCGTGGTCTAAGTGGACAGACGGAAATGACGCTGGATGAGCGCCTGAAAAAAAATACACTGCGAATTGTGCTGTCCGCGGCGCTGATGGGGGCATATCTTCTGGCGGTGGCGCATTTCCTCAATCCTTGGTTTGCGGGAACGACAATTGAAAAGCTCCTCGCGCTCGGGGTATTGTGCGGCGGGGGTGGGTTCATCTACTTTGCAGCGGCACAGATTTTAGGAGTGGTTCGCCTGCAGGATTTACAGAAATATCTGGTCAAAAAGCAAAAAATGGCGCCCGCTTCGGTTCTGCCGGATAATTTGCAGGATATGGAGGCAGAGGGGCAGGAATAGAAAAATATTGACAGATTATGAAAACTAACATATGTTGCCATAACTTCTATTCGTTGGCCAATTGTGGAGGAAATAATTATGTACACAGCAGATCAAGCAAAAAAAGACCAGCTAGAGGCTGAATTTCAAAGCTGCGTTTCTAGGAACGAAAGAAGCATTAAAGAGGCTGTTGCCAATGCCGTTGCCAGGCCAGGGCGTGAACGTTCAATTCACGTTGAGTTTAGCAGAATGTCTGACGGTAACGTTAATAGTGACCCGGGGGCTCTGCGTATGCGCAAGCATTTGGAAGACGCAGGTTACAAAATAACACCCACTGGTACATATAGTATGAAAGCATCTTGGTAAAAGTATGAATTTGGTGCCCGGTCGAATGCATTGAATAATGAAAGTGCCGGATACACCAAGAAAAACTTGAAAATAGAGTAAGGAGTGCTTAGTCAAGTAGGGTAGGTAAGGATCCCGACATGAAAAAGCGGATTTTTTCCGGTATGCAGCCGACCAATAATCTTCACCTCGGGAATTATCTCGGGGCGCTGCGGAACTGGGTGGATTTGCAGCAGGACGATTATGAATGCATTTTCTGCGTCGTCGATCTGCACGCGATTACCGTGCCGCAGGAGTCTGAGCGTCTGGCGCAGGCGACGCGGGAGATCGCGGCGGCTTATATCGCCGCCGGGGTGGACCCGGAAAAGGCCATTATCTTCCCGCAATCCGCCGTGCCCGCGCATTCGCAATTAATGTGGATGCTGGCGACCATGACGCAGATGGGCAAGCTGGAGCGCATGACGCAGTTCAAGGACAAGGCGGGCAAGAATACCGAGCGCGTCGGGCTTGGCCTGTTCGCCTATCCGGTGCTGATGGCGGCGGACATTCTGGCCTACAAGGCAACGCATGTCCCGGTCGGGGAGGACCAGAAGCAGCATCTGGAGCTGGCCCGCGAAATCGCCTCCACCTTCAACACCCGCTATAAAACCGATTTCTTCCCGCAGCCGGAGCCGCAGATTCTGGGCGCGGCGACGCGGGTCATGTCCCTGAAAGACGGGACGAAGAAAATGAGCAAGTCGGATGAGTCCGACAATTCCCGCATCAACCTGACGGACGATGCCGAAAAAATCGCCGCCAAAATCAAAAAGGCCCAGACCGATGCGGAGCCGTTGCCCCATGATGTCGCGGGGCTGAAAGAGCGGGCAGGGGCGGATAACCTTGTCACGATTTATGCCGCGCTCTCCCGCCGCGGCAAGGCCGATGTGCTGAAGGAATTCGGCGGGCAGCAATGGTCCGCGTTCAAGCCGGCGTTGGCGGAGCTGGCGGTGAAGGAACTTTCGCCGATCACGGAGCGCATGAGCGATCTGCTGGCGCATCCGGAGAAAATCGACAAAATCCTGCGCGACGGGGCGGAGCGGGCGGATACGCTGGCCCGGCCCATCTTGCGTGACGCCATGGATATTATGGGATTCTGGAAATAATAAGGGATTGTGCGAGGAAAGGCGGTTTGCTTTTTCTTAATCTCTGGACCACAATATGGGGAATTGAAATTTTCGCCCCGCAGGTTTTTCCGATGATCAAAAGACTGGCTTTTCTGACCGCGCTTATGACCTTTGCCACGTTCGCTCCGGCCAAGGCGGATTACTTCGTCTGGGAAGATCCCAAATCCGGGTTGACGCTTTCTTATCCCGATACGTGGCGCATGGTCAGCCAGCGCCAGCCGGATGAAGTCCTGTCCATCATCGCGCCGTCATCGACAGGGGAGGATGCGGTTTGCCGCGTGCGGGTCAAGGACGACAAGCGTTTCCTGATCTATCCGCCGCAACTGGCCGATGACGTGCAGCCGGTCGCATATGGCGAGGAATTCTGGCGTCGCTACCTGAACGAATACGACAATGTCAGTCTTTACGGCACGACCAGCAATTCCGGACTCGGCCGCGGTTTCGGCAGTTTCTCGGTCGCGGGGTATGACGCGGCGCTGTTCAGTTCCTACGGCAAGCGCCGCGGCATCGCGGCGGCGGCCCTGTATTTCGACAAGGTTTACGTGACGGATTGCTCCGCCAGGGCGGAAGCGTTCGAGAAATGGCAGCCGCTGTTCCTCAGCGTCATCGGCTCCGTCGATTTCAAAAAGGCGCATCACGAGCTCTGGACAGGGGACTATCGCAATTTCCTGAACGATCCGGGCCTGCAATTCAAATGGCCGATGAAGGACGCGGTGAACCGTTACTGACGATCACCCCTGCGACGCAGGGGTGGCTGTATAGAAGGGCTGCTGCGCATCATGCAAATCTACTTGCCCGTTGCTGAAATGGCTGTCCAGGCGGAATTGCTTCTGCTGCTGGGGATGTTTGTCGGCTTCCTGTCCGGCGTGTTCGGGGTCGGCGGCGGGTTCATGATGTCCCAGTTCCTGATCTTTCTGGGCGTTCCGCCCGCCATCGCCGTGGGGACGCAGGCCAACCAGCTTGTCGCGGCCAGCCTTTCCGGGCTGCTCGGGCATATGAAGCGCGGCGACGTCGATTTCAAGATCGGCGGGCTGATGCTGAGCGGCAGCATTATCGGCTCGGTCATCGGCGTTCTGATTTTTCGCCTGTTGCAGCATTTCGGCCAGATCGATCTGGTGATCCCGGTGCTTTACGTCCTGCTCCTCGGCGGGATGGGCATGATGATGCTGGCGGAAAGCGTTTCAAGCCTGATGAAAAAAGGCGGCGAGGAGGTCAGGAAGCCGCTGCACGACCATCCGTTTCTGGCCCGCCTTCCGTATAAAATGCGCTTCCCCCGCTCGCGTCTTTATATCAGCGCCCTGATTCCGGCGGCGATTGGTTTTGTCGGCGGCTTGCTGGTTTCGATCCTCGGGATCGGCGGCGGGTTCCTGCTGGTTCCGGCGATGATTTATATTCTGGGCATGCCGACGCTGCTGGTGGCGGGAACCTCGCTGTTCCAGATTCTGATCACGACCATGGTCGCCACGATCATGCACGCGGTCGCCAACCACACGGTCGATCTTGTTCTGGCGCTGCTGCTGATTATCGGCGGCGTTGTCGGCGCGCAGGTCGGCGTGCGGGTCGCGCGGCGGATCAGGGGCGTCTATGCGCGGATAATCCTGG
>JACPDM010000132.1:0-22523 GCA_016184045.1 Micavibrio aeruginosavorus
CGCAAGGATGCTGACGCCGTAGCCGATGGTGATGCACAGCACATGGGTCGCCAGCCAGAAATTTGTATTGAGGACGGCGATCAAAACCTCGAGCGAATCCCCTGCGGGAGCAAAGACAGGCGCGGCGTAGAGAAGGGCCAGCGCCCCGCCAAGCCCGGCGAGCAGCGCGAGGCGGTCGCGGCGGACCAGTTCGATCGTCATGGCGAACAGGACAATCGTCAATCCGACGAAAGTCAGCGATTCATAAAGCGTTCCGACCGGGGGCCGGGCGAGAATGAAAATGCGGGCGGCAATGCCGCCAAAATGCAAAATCGCGCCCGCCGCGCCGCAGCCAATTGCCAGTCTATAAAACGCCGCGCGGCTGCGCCAGAACGAGGCCGCCAAAAACGCAAACGCCAGCGCATAGAGCGTTTCGGCAAGATAGAGCGGCTGGACATCACGATAGGCGACCTCAAGGCGGAGGCGTGTCGCATCGGTATGACCCGCCACCATGTCCTGCGCCTTGTGCGTCGCTTTCTCCCAGTTTGCAGCGTCGCCGTCGCGGTAGGCATCGGCCATGGCCTTCCATGTTTGCAGGTATTCAGCGCCTTCCGGCGATCCGTGGCCGCCGAGCAGGGTCATCCACGGCGACAGCCATTCGCCGTCCTGCGCCCATTGCGGCGGGATTATGCGGAAAAGAACGTTGTTTTCCCCGGCCTTGCCCAGCATGTCCATCTGCATGGCGGTCAGGGTGAGAAATTTTTCGTCGTCGGAATATTTCTCCGGGTTTCGCCCTTTGCGCGCGATGATGGATTGCACCTTGCGGGTGAGGGAGGATTCTTCCTTGCGCATCGTTAGCCAGTCCGGCGCATCGTCGCCAGCCCCCGGCCCGTCAAGCGGCAGAATCATATTCACAGCGCCCATCAGCTGCGCCAGAGTCAGAGCGGCTTCATGCAGGCGTAAAAGCTCTTCCTGCGGCGGGGTGAGTTTTTCTTTTGATTGCAGCAGGCCGGGGATCAGGGCTTCGGTTTCGCCAAGGCCTGCGGCAAGCTCGTTGAGCGAGAAGACTCTTTCAGGCGACTGATCGACGCCAAGCTGCTTACGGATGTCGGTATCGCGCAGGGTGAAGAGTTTATCCTGCGCCGCCGCCGACGGATCGAACAGCACCCGCGCCAGCCACTGTGTCGCCCCAAGGCCGCGAATGCTTTCCGCGCCGTAAATTTTCCGCAGTTCCACCCGCGCCAGCGCGTCGAGGGGCTTGATGCGCCCCTCATGCAGGACGGGCAGGGCGGCGAAGGCGTCGTAGTCCAGAGCGGTTTGCGCCCGCGCGGGCAGGGTGACGGCAAGGCAGAGCAGAAGGGCAAGAAGAATACGGATCACGATTTTTTCCTCCGCCAGACGACGATGCCGATGTGAATCAGCAGGCCGAGCGCCATCAGCCCCGTGCCGATATAGGGGAATAGCCAGGCGCGGTTTTGCACCACGGCCAGAACGGTAAATTCCTTCGTGCTGCCTTCGGGCTTGAAGAAAGACGACTGGAAGAAGGTATAGCCCTTGTAGCGCAGGGGCTTGTTCATCTCGATCCGCACCGGCCATTCTACCGCGCCGTCCTTGACGATAATGTCGGAATGGTAGGCCCGCGCCATGGCCGTGCCGGGGTGATTGCTGGCCTGAAAATCCTCAAGGGTGAGGGAAAAGGGCAGGGGGCGCTGGCTTTTTGCCAGAAGCAGGGAAAGGCTTTGTCCGTTCGTTTCAATCACCAGCGGTTTGGGCATGGGGTCGAATAATATGTATTCCCCGTCCCGGTCTTCCCCTGCGCCGCTCAGGCGGAAGGTGATCCCGGCGATGTTCTCTTCATCTTTAAGGGCGGGTTTGCCGGGGGTGAGGCGCATGAACTGCGCCATGCCACGCAGATTCCCGCCTGCCTCCTGCCGCCGTTCGATTTGGCAGCTTTTACAGGCGGCGATGATCTCCATTTTCGCCGCGCCGCCGGGCAGGGGGACGGCGGATCCGGGCTTTAATTTATAAAACGGAACGTATTGTATATCATTGTTCAGGGTAATGCCGAGCGCGCGGGCGCGGTAATCTTGAACCGTGGCGGCGCTGTCCTTCTCCCCGATCACCATGCTGCCTTCTTTGGCCTGCAGGGCGGTGAAAAAGCCGCCTGCCAGCAGGACCAGAATCCCCAGATGCGCCAGATTGATACCAAAACGCCCGGCTTTCCATGGGCTGAAAAAGACAAATTTGCACGTAAGGCTGACCGTCAGGAGTCCAAGCAGCACCAGCGCCGGGGCCGATGAGAAGAAGATTTTCTGCGATTCATAAAGCCCGATAAAGCGCTGGCTCACGGTCCCGGCGACCAGCATCGCCGCCATCAGGGGCAAGGTAAAAAAGGGAATGGCCGGACCCGCTAAAATCCGGGCCAGATGCTTGATACGGACCAATGGCGTTTCTTCCCGCGTCATGACCGGAAGAGGTAAAAGAGTTTGGGGGGGAAGTCAAAGTTTCTCCGGTTTTCCGGGCAATTGATTTTTATCAAGGCAAATAGAGCCGGGGGTGGCATTATGCCTGTGATCCAGATGATTCCGCTTCGGGCTGTGTATGATGTCACTTTGTCTCACCGGTTTTAACGCGCAGGCGGGCCTTGCAGGCAGCCTGTTTCTGGCAGGGTTTCTGGGCGGATTCACGCATTGCGCAGGGATGTGCGGCCCGTTTGTGCTGGCCCAGATTTCCGCGCAGCCGGGGCCGGGGGTTCTGGAGAAAATCAGGGCAGCCGCATTGTTTCCATATCACATGGGACGTCTGACGACCTATGTAACCCTCGCCGTGGCGTTTCAGTCGGTCCTGAGTATCGCAATATTTTATAGCCCGGCCAAAACCGTGCTGAGCGCCGGGCTTTTGCTGATGGCGGCGCTGATTTTTCTGGTCAATATTGCGCCACCGGTCGCGCGGCTGTTCCCGTGGCTGGTGGGTCTGCGCCTGCCTGTGCCGCCGCGCCTTGTCGAAAGGGCGGCGCAGCCTGTCCTTAAAGAGGATAGACCGTCCCTGCCGCGGCGCTATCTTCTGGGTGTCTTGCTGGGATTTATGCCGTGCGGGATGGTGATTGCCGCGCTGATGGCGGCGGCGGGCACGGCGACGCCCTATCAGGCCGGGATTGCAATGCTGTCCTTCGGGCTTGGGACATTGCCGGCTTTATGGCTTGTCGCGGCAGGCGGAAGGGTTGCGCTTTTGCGCTGGCCGCGTCTTGTGCCCGTCCTGTCGACGGTCATGATGTCGGTCAGTATTCTTGTGCTTCTGGCGACGGCCGGAAAAATGCTGTTCTCATAAATTAAGGAAACCGGAATGACGATGCAGGAAAAAGCTCTCAGGGATACGCCGCGATTTAACGACGATGTCGTGCGGCTGTTCACGCTGGCCACGATTTTCTGGGGGATCGTCGGTTTTTCCGCAGGGGTGTTCATCGCATTGCAGATGGCGTTTCCAGCCCTCAATATCGAGCCTTATCTGAATTTCGGGCGGCTGCGCCCCTTGCATACGTCGGCGGTGATCTTCGCCTTCGGCGGCAATGCCCTGTTCGCGACAAGCTATTACGTCGTGCAGCGTACCTGCCGCGCCCGGTTGTGGAATGACGGGCTGTCGATGTTCACGTTCTGGGGGTACCAGATTTTTATCGTCATGGCTGCGCTGGGTTATGTCCTTGGCGTGACGCAGGGCAAGGAATATGCCGAGCCGGAATGGTATGCCGATTTGTGGCTTACCGCCGTATGGGTCGCCTATCTTGCGGTTTTCATGATGACGATGGTGAAGCGGCAGGAGCCGCATATCTATGTCGCCAACTGGTTCTATCTGGCCTTCATCATTACGGTCGCTATCCTCCATATCGGCAACAATCTCCAGATTCCTGTCGATATCCGCTACGACAAGAGCTATTCGCTGTTCTCCGGCGTGCAAAGCGCGATGATCCAGTGGTGGTACGGCCATAACGCGGTCGGATTCTTCCTGACCGCCGGGTTCCTCGGGATGATGTATTATTTTATTCCCAAGCAAGCGGATCGCCCTGTTTATTCCTATCGCCTGTCGATCATCCATTTCTGGTCGCTGATCTTTATCTATATCTGGGCGGGGCCGCACCATTTGCACTACACGGCGCTGCCGGACTGGGCGCAGACCCTTGGCATGACGTTTTCGATCATGCTGTGGATGCCGTGATGGGGCGGGATGATCAATGGGATGATGACGCTCTCCGGCGCGTGGCACAAGCTGCGGCAGGACCCGGTTCTACGCTTCATGATTATCGCCCTTGCGTTCTACGGCATGAGCACGTTTGAAGGGCCGCTGATGTCGATCAAGTCGGTCAATTCTCTCTCCCACTATACGGACTGGACCATCGGCCACGTTCATTCGGGGGCGCTGGGCTGGGTCGGGTTCATTACCTTCGGTGCGCTCTACTTCCTTGTCCCGCGGCTTTGGGGGCGGAAGGGGCTGTATTCGATCAAGCTGGTGGATACCCATCTCTGGCTGGCGACGTTGGGGATCGTTCTTTATATCGCCGCGATGTGGGTGTCCGGCATCATGCAGGGCCTGATGTGGCGGTCGTATAACGAAATGGGTTTCCTCGACTATTCGTTCGTCGAGTCCGTCATGGCGATGCATCCCTTCTACCTGATCCGCGCCTTGGGCGGAATGCTTTACCTCGCCGGGGCGTGCATCATGACCTATAATTTCTGGCGCACCATCCGCGGCGACGTTGCGCCCGCAGAAATCCAGGCAAAAGAGGTGCTGGCATGAGCTTCATAAAAAAACACGAGAAACTCGAAAAGAACTCGGTCCTGCTCCTTATCGGGGTGATTATCACCGTTCTGATCGGCGGTATCGTCGAGATCATCCCGCTGTTTCGCATGGAAACGGTGATCGAGCCGGTCAAGGGGATGCGCCCTTATACGCCGCTGGAGCTGGCAGGGTACGATATTTATGTCCGCGAGGGTTGCTATGTCTGCCATTCGCAGCAGATCCGCTCCCTGCGCGATGAAGTGACGCGGTACGGCCATTACTCGCTGGCGGCGGAAAGCATGTACGACCATCCGTTCCAGTGGGGGTCCAAGCGCACCGGGCCGGACCTGGCGCGGGTCGGCGCAAAATATTCAGACGAATGGCACGTCGCCCACATGACAAAGCCGCAGGACGTCGTTCCGGAATCGATCATGCCGTCTTACGGCTTCCTGATGCGCAAAGGGGCGAAGCTGCACGATATGGCCGATCACCTCAAGGCGCTCAAGGCGATCGGCGTTCCCTATACCGACGACATGATCGCGCAGGCCTATAACGACGCGATGACGCAGGCCCGTGTCGATGGCGACAATATCGGCGGCCTGCAGGAACGCTACGGCGATACGGTCAATGCTCGCGATTTCGACGGCAACCCCGCCATGGTGTCGGAGATGGATGCCTTGATCGCCTATCTTCAGGTGCTGGGGACGATGGTGAAGTTCGCCGATTACCAGCCCGAGCCTGTTCCCGCAGACGCGGTTCCGGTGGCGGAAAGCGAGGCGAAATGATCGACTGGATTGCCTCCCATGCCGGGGTTATCGGCCTGCTGTTCTTCTTTTTCTTTTTTGTCGGAGTGGTTTTATGGGTTTTCCGTCCCGGCTCCAAATCCGGCTATCAGGCCAAGGCGAATATTCCGCTGAATGACGACAAGGACGAGGATCAAAGCCATGAGTGAGAACGATAAAAAAGAGATCGATCAGGTCAGCGGCATTGAAACAACGGGCCATGAGTGGGACGGCCTCAAGGAGCTGAACAATCCCCTGCCGCGCTGGTGGCTATGGGTTTTTTATGTGACGATTGTCTGGTCCATCGGGTACTGGGTGGTGTTCCCGGCATGGCCGGTCCCCTCCGGTGCGACGAAGGGGACGGCGGAATGGACGCAGTTTAGCCGGCTGGAGAAATCGCAGCAGGACATCGCCGTTCTGCAGGCCGGATATATCGAAAATTTCAAGGCGGCGCCCTTCGACCGGATTATGAACGACGAACAGCTTTACGCTTTCGCCACTGCGGGCGGCGCGGCGGCGTTCAAGGACAACTGCGCTACCTGCCACGGTACTGGCGGCGCTGGCGGGCGAGGGTATCCGAACCTTAACGACGACGACTGGATATGGGGCGGGACGATCGAGGATATTCACCAGACTCTGGAATTCGGCGCGCGTTCCGGCCATCCGGAAACGCGGGTGTCGGCAATGCCCGCTTTCGGCAAAGACGGCCTGATGAGCCGCGAGGATATCGCGACAGTCGTCGATTATGTCGCGAACCTGCCGCGTCAGGGACATGATCTTTCCAGCAAGGGATATGATCTGTTCCAGAAGAATTGCGCATCCTGTCACGGGACGGAGGCGAAGGGGAACCGGGAGTTCGGAGCGCCGAATCTGACCGACGGCATATGGCTGTACGGCGGGTCAAAAGACACTATATATAAGACCGTGTATAACGGCCGTTCCGGGGTTATGCCGTACTGGAGCGGGCGTCTTGACGACAACACCATCCGCCAACTTGCCGTTTATGTCCACTCCCTGGGCGGCGGCGAGAAAAGCGAGGGAACAGAAAATGGCGGCAGCCAACGAAAACCAGAAAGCCCAGCAGCCCGCTAAGCCTTCGCGTTTCTTTGCAAAACGGGAAAAGGTTTATCCGCGCAGCGTCAAGGGACGCTACCGCACCCTGAAATGGGCGGCCATGGTGGTGACGCTGGCGATTTATTATCTTGCGCCGCTGATCCGCTGGGACCGGGGGCCGAGCGCGCCGGATCAGGCGATCTTGATCGACCTGCCGCATCGCCGGGCGTACTGGTTCCTGATCGAAATCTGGCCGCAGGAAGTGTACTACCTGACCGCCATCCTGATTTTTGCGGCGATTGCCCTGTTTTTCGTGACCAGTCTTCTGGGCCGCGTCTGGTGCGGCTATTTCTGCCCGCAGACGGTGTGGACGGATTTGTTCTATGCCGTCGAAAACTGGATTCAAGGCGACCGCAATGCCCGCGCGCGTCTTGACAAGGCGCCGTGGACCTTCACGAAAATCTGGAAGAAGCTGGCGACGCACGCCGTCTGGTTGCTGATCGCGCTCGCGACAGCAGGGGCGTTCGTATTTTATTTCAACGACGCGCCGACCCTGTGGCGACAGATTTTTGCGCTGGACGTTTCGCCGACGGTTCTCTGGTTCATGGCGGGCCTGACCGGAAGCACCTATCTGATGGCCGGTTTCGCGCGGGAGCAGGTTTGTACCTATATGTGCCCCTATGCCCGGTTCCAGTCGGCAATGTTCGATAAGAACACCATGATTATCGGCTATGACGCCGATCGCGGCGAACCGCGCGGCAAGCATAAAAAAGGCGATAGCTGGGAGGGGCGCGGCCACTGCATCGACTGCACCGCTTGCGTTCAGGTTTGTCCGGTCGGGATCGATATTCGCGAAGGATTGCAGATGGAATGCATCGCCTGCGGTTTGTGCGTCGATGCCTGCAACGACGTCATGGATAAAATCGATCTGCCGCGCGGCCTGATCCGCTATGACACGGAACAGAACGTTGAAAATCGCCGTGCCGGGAAGCCCGAGGAAATGAAGGTATTCCGCCCCAGAAGTCTCTATTATACGGTTGTTCTTGTGCTGATTGCGGGGCTTGTCCTCTATGGGCAGATGACGCGCAAGCCGTTTGAGCTTCATGCCCTGCATAGCCGCAACCCGCTTTATGTGCGCCTTTCCGACGGGCAGATCAGCAACGGTTATGAAATCAAAATTCTGAATAAAACTCATAGCGATGCGGTTTATAGCCTGAGCCTTGATGGCCTGCAGGACTATACGATTGAAATGCGCGGCGCGGGGGATTTGCAGGCGGACAGGCTGCATGTCGGCGCGGACAGGGTCGCCAGCTTCCACATTTTCGTCCATGCCTTGCCGCAGGCGCGGACGCCGGCCGATATTCGCTTTGCCTTGAAGGATGCCGCAACCGGAGAAACCGCCACCTATGGCAGCATGTTTATCAGCGGAGACGGGCAATGAGCGCGAACATTCAGGATAGAAAGCCGGTCGATAAGTTTATCCCGTGGATGATCGTTATCTTCTTCGTCGTTTTGATCGCAGTGGATATGATTTTCGTGACCGTGGCCGTCCGGACAAACACAGGCGTTGTTTCTGCGAATGCGTATGAGGACGGGTTGCATTATAACAAAACTCTGGACGCTGCCGCGCTGCAGGATGCGCAAGGCTGGGCGCATGATTTTTCCTTTGAAAGCGGGGTGCTACGCGTCAGCCTCAAGAATGCCGCCGCGCCCGCCGCCGCCGGGGCGGAGGTTCGCGCCGTATTTTCCAGACCGGTGCGGGCTGGGCATGATTTTACGCTGAATTTGACGGAAGCAGCTCCGGGCATTTATGAAACAAGGCCGGATTTTCCCATGCCCGGCCAGTGGAATGTAAGGATATATGCGCAATGGCAGGGGCAACCCTATCAGTTCAGCCGGATAGTGATGGCCCCGTAAAAACGGGAACGGTCATTCCGTTTATCCGCCGGGACGCCGCGGCGGATAAGAATGAGCTTTACCTCTCGGTCGAGGGGGTGCATTGCGCCGGCTGTATTCACAAAATCGAATCCGCCTTGCTCAAATTTCCTGAAGTCATGCAGGCGCGGTTGAACTTCTCGACCAGACGCCTCCATCTTGCCTGGAGCGGAGCAGAAGACATGGCCGACCGTTTCGCCCGGACGGTGAGTGATCTCGGCTACCGCGTTACCCCTTTCGACCCCGACGCGGCCATGCGCCGGGATGACGGTCATACGCGTTTTTTGCTGCTCTGCCTTGGCGTAGCCGGGTTCGCGGCGGGGAATATCATGCTGATGTCCTTTGCCTTGTGGACGACTTCCGCCGCGACCATGGGCCCGGCCATGCGCGATTTCCTGCACCTTGTCTCCGCGCTGATCGCCGTTCCGACGGTCGTGTTTTCGGGCAGGCCTTTTTTTCTGTCGGCGTGGAAGGCCCTGTCGGCGCGCCGGACCAATATGGATGTGCCGATTTCCGTCGGCTTGATCCTGACCACGGGGATGAGCTGTTTTGAATTGCTGAACCACGGCGAGCATGTTTATTTCGATTCCGTCGTGATGCTGACCTTTTTCCTGCTGATCGGGCGGTATCTTGACGATCTGGCCCGGTCCAGCGCCCGCCGGGCCGCAGGGGATCTGATTGCCATGATGGCGGGAGCCGCCAGCGTCGTTGAAAGCGGAAAGATAAAATCTGTCCTCATCCGCGATCTGCGTGAAGGCATGACCGCCAGCATCGCGATGGGGGAACGCATTCCTGCGGACGGCGTTGTCGAATCCGGCGCGTCCGAAATCGATTGCAGCCTTGTTACTGGCGAAACCATCCCGCAGCCGGTCGGGCCGGGCGACCCGGTTTACGGCGGGACGATTAACATGGCTGCGCCGATTCTGGTCAAAATCCGCAAACAGGCCGAAGATTCCCTGCTGGGCGAGATTATCCGCCTGATGGAAAAGGCCGAGCAGGGACAGGCGCGTTATGTGCGGATTGCCGACCGCGCTGCAAAACTCTATACCCCGGTGGTTCATGCCCTTGCCTTGCTGGCTTTTCTGGGCTGGGTGTTTGTCGGCGGCATGGCGTGGCAGCCCGCCTTGATGGTGGCGGTGACTGTCCTGATTATCACTTGCCCCTGCGCTTTGGCGCTGGCTGTTCCGGTGGTGCAGGTTCTGGCCGTCAGCCGTCTGATGCGGCGGGGGATCATGGTTAAGGGCGGCGACGTTCTGGAGCGCCTTGCGGGGGTGGATACGGTGATCTTTGATAAAACCGGAACGCTCACCCTTGGTCATCCGGCTCTGGTCAACGGAAATGCTATCGCCCCCGGTGAGATGCAGCTTGCGGCTTCCCTTGCCGCCAGAAGCCGCCATCCGCTCTCCCGTGCGCTGACGCAGGCTTATAAGGGCGATTTTCTGGATATTGATGTGCGCGAAATCCCCGGCGCCGGGCTGGAGTCCGTAGTGCAGGGTCGCCGCGTCAGGCTCGGCAGCCGCGGCTGGTGCGGGTTGGCCGATGATAGCGCCTTGCGCGATATGATGGAGATCGTTCTGGCGGTTGAAGGGGAAACGCCCGTTATCTTCCTGTTCCGCGACCTGCCGCGCAGCGATGCGGCCGATGTGGTGCGTGGACTTGAGAGGCGCGGCATAAAGGTTATGCTTCTTTCCGGCGACCGCTCGGGCATCGTTGAGAATATCGCCCGTGATCTTGGCATCGCGCAGTGGCAGGGACAGATAACTCCGGATGGAAAATATAAAATTCTGGAAGGACTCCATGCCGGGGGGCATAAGGTGCTCATGGTCGGGGATGGCCTGAACGATGCGCCGGTTCTGGCCGGGGCCGATGTGTCGATTTCGCCTTCGAGCGCTATCGGCATGGCGCAGAACGCGGCGCAGATCGTCTTCACAGGCGATGACCTAGCCCCGGTCATGACCGCCATCGACACGGCCAGATTTTCGCAAAAACTGGTGCGGCAGAATTTCATCATGACGATCCTCTATAACCTGATAGCGGTCCCCGTCGCCGTCGCGGGATTTGTTACGCCCCTGGTCGCGGCGGTGGCGATGTCGCTGTCCTCGCTATGCGTCACAGTCAACGCCTTCCGGCTGAGGAGGCGCGTATGAGCGTCTTGCTCTTTATGATTCCGCTGGCGCTTTTCCTTGGCCTGATCGGTCTTGCGGCCTTTATCTGGTCGATAAAATCGGGACAGTATAGCGACCTTGAGGGTGCGGCGCGGCGGATATTGATTGATGAAGATCCCGAATAGAGGATGTCGCGCCTTCATCTTTCAGTCCGCTCTTCAAATAAAAAAACCGAGAAATATGCAAATATTGCCGCGGGCAGCCGCGCGAACTCCGTAAAATTCTGGAACCGGATCGTTCTTGAAAAGATTGGATACCGCGTGAAGAACAAGCGCGGGAAAGGTTCCAGAACATGTCCAGCTCAGGCATTGATTTCATCGACAAAACGATTCAGACAACGCACATCTGGCTTGATGAGATGGGGCAGACCCTCGGGCCGGATCAGGGGCGATCCTGCCATGCGCTGATGGCGGTTCTTCACGCTTTGCGCGACCTGTTGCCGATTAACGAGACGGCGCACCTCTCGGCGCAATTGCCGATTCTGGTGAGGGGAATGTATTTCCATGAATGGAACCCGAACCACGCGATGCAAAACCGCACGCGCAGCCTTGAGGAATTTCTGACCCATATTCAAGGCAGGCTGCAGCATATGCGCCCTATGGGTGCGGACGATGCCTGCCGCGCCGTTTTTTCTGTCCTTGATCATCATGTCGGGGCGGGGGAGCTGGGCAAGATCAAGCAAATCCTGCCCGAGGAAATCCGGAATTTCTGGCGCAGCGTCTCCGCCGTGCCGCCGCCCGTAACCGGGCATGAGGCACATACAGAAACACGCTATTGAATGCAGGGGGTAAAAATGACGGCTGTCGGGAATCCGCTCTGGGCGGTTAAAAACATGCCGGTAAGCATTCCGGCGCAGGATGTAATCCTGAACGCTGATCTGACCATCCCGCCGGAGGCCAAGGGGATCGTCGTGTTCGCGCATGGCAGCGGCAGCAGCCGCCATAGCATAAGAAACCGCTATGTTGCTGAGAAACTTAATGAAAGTGACTTTGCGACGCTGCTCGCCGATCTTCTGACGGTAGAGGAGGAGGAAGTCGATGAAAAAACGCGGCAGCTGCGCTTTGATATTCCGATGCTGGCGCACCGTCTGTCCGACATTGTCGCGTGGCTTCAGCGCGATCCCGATTTGCGCAGTTTAAAAATAGGATGGTTCGGGGCCAGCACGGGGGCCGGCGCCGCCCTGATCGCGGCGGCCAAAAATCCGGAAAACGTCATGGCCGTGGTATCGCGCGGTGGCAGGCCCGATCTGGCCGGTGAGGCTCTTGGAAAGGTCAAGGCGCCTGTCTTGCTGATTGTCGGCGGCAACGATCATCAGGTTCTGGAGCTGAATCGTCGCGCGCTGGAGCAGCTTAACGCGGAATCGAGGCTGGAAATCGTCCCCGGTGCGACCCACCTGTTCGAGGAGCCGGGATCTCTCGAAACCGCCGCGCAACTGGCGGCAAGCTGGTTTGAGAAATACGCGTGATGCCCGGCATGATGTTCCACCGTTTTGCAGACAGGGTTGAGGCCGGACGGGTTCTGGCATCGGCGTTGTCCTCTTATGCCGGTCGCTCGGATGTTCTGGTTCTGGCGTTGCCGCGCGGCGGCGTTCCGGTAGCGCGGGAAGTGGCGCAGGCGCTCGGCGTGCCGATGGATTTATGGATCGTACGAAAGCTCGGCGTTCCAGGCGCGGAGGAACTGGCTATGGGGGCGCTGGCCGGAAACGGTGTTTGCGTGTTTAATGACGATGTTATTGCCTATATGCAGATCGACAAGGGTACAATCGGCGCGGTCCGGATGCGGGAGCAGGCGGAGCTGGAGCGTCGGAATGATCTCTACCGCCACGGCCTGCCGCCGCTGGATGTCGCCGGGAAGGCCGTGATCGTGGTCGATGACGGCTTTGCCACCGGGGCGACGATGCGCGCCGCGATCGCCTCGCTGCGCAAGGCTGGGGCGTCATGGATCGTGGCCGCCGCCCCGGTCGGCGCGGCTTCCACCTGCCGGATCATTGAAAGAGAGGCCGATGACATGGTCTGCGTCTATACGCCAGAGCCTTTCGCGGGAGTCGGCATGTGGTATGCCGACTTTTCTCAAACGACGGACCAGCAGGTGCAGGCCATTATGCAGACGCAGGCCACCGCCGCGGCGCAGGCGGCGCATCCGTGAACCTCAAGCCCTTGCCGTGGGGATTGTCAGACCATGGGCAAATATTCTATCTTCATGCCATGAGCAAAGCCTTTACCAAGGAAACAGATACAGACGCAGAAGACGACCGGGATGAACCGGACGCAATTCCTGCCGATGTCAAAAATTACGTCACCCCGGAAGGGCATGCCGCCCTGCAGGAAGAATTGCGCTGGCTCCTGCGGGAGGAGCGCCCGAAAATCGTCGAGATCGTGTCCTGGGCGGCGGGGAACGGCGACCGTTCCGAAAACGGCGACTATATTTATAATAAAAAACGCCTGCGCGAGATCGACCGCCGCGTGCGCTACCTGACCAAGCGGCTGGACAATGCCGAGATCGTCGATCCGAAGAAACAGCAAGGCCTGGAGCAGGTCTTTTTCGGTGCGACCGTCACCTATGTGCGGGAAGATGGAACCGAGCATACTGTGAAACTGGTTGGCGTTGACGAGGCTGACCTTGAGCGTGGGAAGATAAACTGGCTTTCTCCGGTCGCTCGCGCTTTGATGAAGTCGCGCCCTGGCGACACGGTCGATGTGCGCACGGAAGCGGGTACGGAGACGATCGAAATTCTGGATGTCGCTTATCCGCTTTAAGTTTGAGCGTATTGGATAGTTAAAGAAATTGGAGCATGGGGTGAAAATATGAACAAGATAAAAACAGGCATAATCTCGCTGGCCGCCGTTTGCCTGTTGCCCGTTCAGGCGCAGGCGCAGGAACAAAAACGGATTCCGGAATACATGCAAAAGCGCTACGAAAGGCGGATGGAGGATATTACCCTGTTCGATCTGAACAAAGACGGGGTTCTGCAGGTGGATGAGCTGAAGAAAGGCACGGCGACGAAATTCGATCTGGCCGATACCAACAAGGACGGCGTTCTTTCGCCAGAAGAAACAGCCGCCGCCGTCGCAAGGATTCAGTCAGGCGAGCAGGGTGTCTACGGCAACTCAGCCAGACAATACGCAAACCGCCTGAAAAACCGCTACAAGATCGCCGACAAGGATCGCGACGCTCAGGTCTCAAGACAGGAATATGAGGCCTATATGACCCGCCATCAGGAAAATTTCGACCGGAACGGCGATGGAATCATTTCCCCCGAAGAATATCGCGCCGATGAGGAGAAGGTACCAACATCCTACGCCTATAAACGGAAAATCAGGGACTGATTGCCGCCCTGCGCCGGAATTTTTTCCGGATATCTTGCGATTCCGGTGATGTTGCGCCGATATTAGCAATGTTCATCGTGATTTTTCTCTAGCATCATTTTTTGAAACGATTTCTTTTATTTCAATCCATTTGCATCGTTGGCCAGTCAGGGGAGGGACGCTGCCGCGCCGGATGCCGCGGGCGATCATTTCGATGACGCGGTCATCCTCCATATATCCGTTATGCGCATCCAGCGGATTGGCGAAGGACAGGGTATCGAACAGATTTTTCTCTGTCGTGATATGCAGGCTGACGTTTCGCACATCGGGGCAGATTCTGCTGTCGATATTGTGTGCCGCGAAATCCGGCGGGACAGGGTAGGAAAGAATGTCGTTGGGGTCGCTGAAGGCGACGATGTTCATGCGTTTCATCACGCGCTGGTCTGCCTTGGGGCTCCCCGGAAGGCAGTAATCATCCGCCATTCCGGAATGGGCCGGGGCATCCCGGCCCATTTGCAGCAAGGGCAACTGGTTGGCCATCATATAGACGGTGAATTCCTTGCCGTAAATCGCACGGCGGATGGCTGAATCCGGGCCTTCAAGAGGCTGCGTGCTGTCGCTGTTGGAAAAATTCTGGATCGTATCGATGGTGATACGGCTTCCGAGGCTGTGCGTGATGAAAAAATGATCGTCGCTTTCAATCATGGAAAACGTCGATCCGTCCCACGCCCTGCATTCATGCGTGCCGCTTTCCGGGAGGTCTTCCCAGATGTTGCCCATCATCCAGCAGACGGATTGCCGCACAGAAGCGGTGATCTTGTCGTAGCCGTTCCCGTTGTAGATCAGAAGATCGGGGACGGTCGTATTCATGAAGCTTTTTAAGGAGCCGTTCAGGCTGGCGCGCTTCAGTCCGTCATTATTGGCGGAATCGCCTTCCAGCGCCTGTTTCTGCGGGTCTGTTATGGGCGACCAGGTCAGTTCGTAAAACAAAAGCTGCCGCTGTTCCGTCGGGTCGGCATGGCGTGTGATACGCAATTGTCCGAGGGTATGGGGCTCGTCTTTGCCCCATTTCACTGTGTCGCTGTCGAGGTTGATGGTTTTCACGACCGGATCTGTCGTGGACAGGCCGAGATGGGCGTAGAGCTTTTTCTGGAGACGGTTTGAATATCCGGGTTTATGGCTGCTGATTCCGTGGACCATCAGAACCTTGGTGATTTTGGGCGTGGAGGGTGTTTGCGTTTCAAGGCTCTGAAGTATGCCGTCAAAGCCGCGGCCGCTGATTTCACACTCCCGCGCGTCTTCCGCGTTTTTCTGTTCTTCGATGATGGCCTCGGTCACGCCGCGGGCGATGCTGGAACAGCTGCCGAGCAGAATTGTGGCGGCACAGAGGCCCAGAGTGAAAAGTCGCATCGTCATATTCCCTGATAAAGTAAGCGGCCCATTATCGCGGATTGTCTGAAAAAAGCATCATGCCCCTGATTTGTTCTTTGTTATGAATAAGCTAGCCTTGATCGACCCGGCGCAGACGCCTAGATTCATTGGCGGTAATGAAGGAGGCCGGACATGCCAACACCCCGCAGCAAGGATCGGTTCGAGTTTGAATCTACGGCCCTGCTGCTGCAGGGGGGCGGGGCTCTGGGCGCTTATCAGGCCGGCGTCTATGAGGCTCTGGCCGAGGCAGACATTCTTCCCGACTGGATCGGCGGTATTTCCATAGGCGCAGTCAATGGCGCGATTATCGCGGGCAATAAGCCCGCAAAGCGGCTAGAGAAGCTGCGCGGATTCTGGGATCAGGTTTCAAGCAACCCTCTTTGGGATCTTTATGGCTGTCATAGTCCGGTGATGCAAATCTGCGGGCCCGCCATTCGCCCCTATATGCACCAGATCAGCGCCGGCGTATCCGTTACGCAAGGGGCCCCGGGATTTTTTAAGCCGCATTCGATGCCCCCGTGGTTCTACCCCCCGGGCGATCCGCAGGCAAAGAGCTATTACAGCACGAGCGAGTTTCGCGCGACTCTCGAAAAATTCATCGACTTCGATTTTCTGAATCAAGATTCCGTGCGTTTTACGACAAGCGCCGTCAATATTCGCACTGGCAACTACACTATTTTCGATTCAACCAAACAGGAAATCCGCCCGGAGCACGTGATGGCCAGCGGCGCCTTGCCGCCAGCCCTTCCCGCAGTAGAGATCGACGGCGATCCATACTGGGACGGGGGGCTGATTTCAAATACGCCGCTTTACTGGATGATAGACACGGAAACGCAAGCCAACATGCCGGTAAAAGATACGTTGATCTTCCAGGTCGATCTCTGGAGCGCGGAAGGAGAGGCTCCGCAGGATATGATCGAGGTGATGTCCCGCCAGAAGGAGATCCAGTATTCCAGCCGCACGCGCGCCATTACTAATCTGTTCAAGCGGCAGCATAGATTTCAGCACGCTTTTGCCAAATTGTACGAAAAATTTCCCGATGATCTGAAGCAAACCGATGAAGCCAAAATTTTGCACGCCGATTCCCGTTTCAGCGTGCATAACATCGTTCACCTTATATACCGCGCGCGGCATTATCAGAGCTACGCCAAGGATTACGAATTTTCCCGCATGTCCGTAACCGAGCATTGGCGCGAAGGATATAAGGATACGGTCAACTCCCTGCGTCATGAAGAAATCTTCCACCGCCCGACCTGCGCCGAGGGGCATAATATTTACGACGTTAGCGGCACGAAGGGGCGTGTGGCGCGGGAATCGTCAGGAAATTGACAGGCGGGTTGCGGTATCCTCTCCCTTTGAACTTATCCATTGGATTAGAATTCTCGCATTCAACCTGAGCTAATGATTCGAAAAAGTAATGCAAATTAAATCAGTTGCATTTTGGTTCCCCATCATGGTGTAATTAATTTGTAGGCAGAAAGGCCGGATGAGGCCAGCCTCATTGGTGTGCTGTTCAACGAATACGGATGCGTAAACTTTACTGACGTAACGTCGAAAAAGGCATCTCCCGAAAATTTTGTAGCTAAAAGCAATAGTGCCGTCTGCGGCGCTATAGGGAAGTTATTCGCCGATACGGACTTGATGCGATCAGGCCGCTTCAAAAACAGCATTGCCGTAAATTGAAACGCGGCGGCCCGTGGTGGCCGCCAGTATCTGTAAACCCTGGTTAATCACCGTGATTCCCGTGAGTCGCGGAAGGAGAACTCATGCTTCAGCTCAACACCCCGAAAATATCCCTGGACACATCGTCGATTCAAAAGCTTCTGGATGGCGGAGAAAGCGGGAATACAAGAATGAGCCCTGTCGGCGCGCTCTGCGGGTGCTCCCTGTGCCAAGGGGGGGGAGCTGAAAGCATCTCCGAAGACACGTTAAGTAAAGATTCTACGAACCCCCAGGCCCTGACGGTTCCATCGACGGCGCCATACTATGTTCAGGCGCTGGATAGCGGATATGTATGGGCGAATGACGGCAAGGGCGTCGTGATTACTTATAAATTCTGGGATTCGCTACCCAGCTACTACTCTTCATCCTCTGCGGAAGCCAATAATTTCAGGGCCTTCACCACGGCGCAGAAAGAGGCGACGCTGAAGATTTTCGATATGCTGGAAGGCATCGCCAATGTCACTTTTGTCGAGGCAAGCAGCACATCAACCGCGCAACTCGGGTTCGCGCAGGCCAACCTTGGATCGGGCGTCGGCGCATGGGCTTATTATCCCGGAACCAGTGGCCGCGCCGGCGACGTCTGGATGAACAATTATTATTCGCAAACGCAAACGGTGACTGAGGGAAGTTACGGTTTCATGGTTCTCGCTCATGAAACCGGCCATGCCATGGGTTTAAAGCACTCATTCAGCGGATCGGATTACCTGACGGGGGCGGAGGATTCTTCGCGCTATACGATCATGTCCTATACCTGGCCGTTCTATCCCGAAAGTTACATGATCTATGACATTGCAGCGCTTCAGGCGAAATACGGCGCCAACATGAACCATGCCACGGGTAACGACAATTACGTCCTGAGATCCGGCGATGCCTATGCCATCTGGGATGCGGGCGGGGTGGATACGCTGGACGGATCGGCTCTGACATCGTCGATTACGCTGAACATGAATGCCGGAACGCTGAGCTCCGTCGGAAAAACCAACAATTTCGGAATTGCCTATAACGTGACGATCGAAAACGCCAAGGGCGGATCGGGATCGGACACGATTTACGGCAACGCTGCCTCAAACCAGATTTTCGGGAATTCCGGAAACGACATTATTTACGGCAGCGCGGGAAATGACATGCTCGACGGCGGCACGGGAACGGATACTGTCATCTACAGCTACAGCATCAGTCAGTTCCTCATCAGTATTGTCAACAGCGTAACTGTCCTGCTGACCCATGCCCTGCTTGGGTCGGATACGCTGATCAATATTGAGAAATTCACTTTTGGATCGACAAGTTACAGTCTGATCGACCTTCAGGGGTTTGCGACGGATGGTGGAACAGGAGGCACGGGCGGCGGCGACACCGGAGGCGGCGGAACAGGTGGCGGTGACGGAGACGACATTATCAACGGCAATGGCGGCTATGACAAGCTCTACGGCGCCGCAGGGAACGACCAGATTCACGGCGGGTCTTATGCCGATAAGATCTATGGTGAAGACGGCAGCGACAAGCTCTACGGCTATGCCGGGTCTGATTATCTCTATGGCGGAGCAGGGGCGGACACACTCTCCGGCGGGGATGGCTATGACAAACTTTACGGCGATGCCGGGGATGACGTCATCCATGGCGATGCCAGCAGCGATTATCTGTATGGAGGTACCGGAAATGACAAGCTTTATGGCGATGATGGAAGCGATAAGCTCTACGGCAATGAAGGCGATGACACCCTCGTTGGCGGTGCCGGAAATGATTATCTTTATGGCGATGGCGGCAATGACGTTCTTGTCGCGGGCCTCGGGACGGATACGCTCTATGGCCGTGCCGGCTCTGACACATTTGCCTTCGATGCTGTTGACAGCAAAGCGGATTACATCAAGGATTTCACCTTGACGGGCGCAGAGGCCGACAAGCTGAATATCACGGATATCCTTTCCGGTTACGATGGCAGCAAGGATATCAATGATTTCGTCAGAATCATTGTATCCGGGACAAGCCGTATGGATCTGATGATCAATCAAGACGGCGCCGGAAGCGACTGGGTGAAAACAGCCATGATCTATGGCTCAAATTTCAGTGGCGTCACGGCTGACGATATGCTGGCGGACGGGCAATTGATCGCCAATCAGTCCGTGCTGTAATTGCCGGCAAATCGTTTTCCTGAAAAAAGCCTCTTCCGCGGTGCGGAGGAGGCTTTTTTCATGTCAAATTTATTGCTGCTGAGCCAGCGTATTGAGAATTTCATCAGTCGGGCTTTGCTGTGCGCTGCTTCCCGCAGGAGCCGTGTTTGTGGATTGTTGCTCGCCATCCGATGTCTGTCCGATTTCAATGGCGGCATTGGCGTTGCTAAGGATAATACAGGTCGCATTCCCTGCGGACGATGAACTTCCGCCGCCATCGCCGCAGACAAGAGCGTCGCCGGGAACCGCTGCGGTGGCCGTTGTTGCGTCTTGTTCCTTGTCGATTTGCTTCATCAGCGCGGCAATCGATGCGCGGTTTTGATCCTTGAAACGCCATGGCTCATTGGCAACCTGGGCATTGGCGGAAGAAATTCCGCCAATAATCGTCAGAAAAAATGCGATGATCCACAAAAATGCAGCGAAAGGCGCGCGATTTTTATGAGTCTGAACGCCGTAAAACTTTTTTGACATCTCTTTCTCTCCTTATTGCAAGAATTCCTCCGCCGTCAGCAGGAGGCGGATTTTTCCGCCTCCTGCCAGTTACGGTATGTCTTCAGGTTATCCCGCCTTAGAGTGAGGGCGAGGTGATTTTTACGCTGAAGTTGTTCCCGACTGCTGTTGCAACGGAGTTGACCAGCGGGATTTGCGGTTCGCCTTCGAGGCATCCGCCGCACGGACCCATACCTGCTGCGCCAAATTCGCTGTAACCCTCAATGGTGACATCGTCAACAAGGGAGTTCGCAGTGACATCAGCATAGGAGAACTGGGTTACATCGGCGATCATGAAGGCATCGTCCTGCGTGACTGCGGCAAGTTCGATGCTCATGTTGTTGCCAACGGCAGTTGCCGTGCTGTCAACACTGGCGTTCAGGATTCCGGTAACCGTGGAATCCGCGGAAACCGTAGCCGGCGTGATCAGGCCAAGGGATCCTGCATAGACCAGGTTCGCAAGAGCGTTGCTGTGTGAATTGCCTGTTCCATTCGGATCGAAAAGCCCTGACAGCGGGTTGTCTCCATCCACCGGGGGCTCGGAGAAGCCGCCGAAGAGGTACTGACCATCGTGCAGCTGGATCGCAACAGAACTTTCAATGTTCTGGTTGTTTCCAACAGCCGTTGCTTCACTGTTAACCTGCGGCAGGTCGATAGCAAGGCGGTCGCCGATCGCGATTTGCTCCGGTGCCGGCTCTTCCGCAGGAACTGTCAGGTCAAAAGTCAGATAGATTTTCTCCTTGTTGTTGTCTACGTGGCCGGTAGCATTAGACAATTCCAGACCTGTTTCATCAGCGTTCAACAGGGTCACGCTGGTGATCGGGTTGTCCTCTTCGTTGTCGTCATACTTTGCTTTCAGATCCAGCGTGAACGTTGTCGGTGCCGGTTCCGGGGCAGGTTCTGCCGACGGGCCGGGCGGGTTGTTCGTGACGTTTGTCACAGTCGAAGTCGCCGTCACGTCGCCGATTTGCATCTGGATTTTTTCCAGTTCAAGCATGCCGGTCGGGTTCGATTCGATGTTGACGTTCACGTTTTTAATAACTTCTTCCGTGACGGTCTTGTCCCAGGACCAGTGCAGTTCGTCGAACGCCAGTGCCTGACTCGGGGCGAAGCCCAGACCCATCACTACGACTGCGGCCGAGGCCAACAGCAGTTTCTTATGAGTTAAAGTCATCATTTCTTTCTCCTTTGGTTGAGGTTTTTACTTGAGCTTTTTCCACAGGCTTGACTGCCGTCATGTCGGAAGATTCCTTCACTGGCATTTTTGCAGGCTTGTCTGCGGGGCTGAGCTGCTCAAGGTAGTTCGCCATAGTGTCGGTCTCCACAAGGCTACAGCTCATTTCCTGCGGAAGGCCGATAAAGTCTGTCATGATCTGGTAAATTGCCATTTCAACGACAGATCTGACGCCGAGCTGAACCGGATCGTTCCGGATCATCCCTGCATCAAATTCGATAAGGGTATTGCCGAAGAAGCGGAAAACGTTCGCTTCGACTTCATAGCCGTAGATTTGCTTTTGAAGGCTTGATACGTAGCGCACCCTGAAGGTTTTGGAGTCGACCACGCGCAGGTCGAGCGCGACGTTGATAACGACCATGCGCGCGCCGCCGCCGATACCCTTGACGAAAAGCTGCGAACCGCCGCTGACGATGTTGTAGTTAAGCTCCGTCAGCGCACCGAGGACGATGAAGTCGCTGGCCGGCATCTTGCCGTAGTCCTGAATGTTCCGGTTCAGTTTGCCCTGTTCCGAAAGTTTGACCTCGGCCAGAGGGATTCTTAAGTCAAGGCGCTCGACGAGGTAGGCTTTTTTCGTTTTCGCAAGGGCGCTGATTACCATTTCAGACACGCCCTGGGTCAGGGCATGGCCATTATCGTCGTAATTTACTTGTCCTGTCTTGTCGGCGACTTCGCCAACGGCGAAGGTCGGAAGATTGATTGCATTTATGCCCGCAAGATGTGTAAGGCACTGGCTGTAGGGCGTATCGTTGTTCGTTACAGGGAAATTGAATGACGGACTAACACCGGCATCGGTTGTCTTTTGCCCCGTCATGGCGCAGCCCGTAAGTAAAAGAGCTTGCGCCGCCAATGTCAGTATTGTTCTACGTTTCATCTTTCGCACTCCGTTTTTCGCATGGCGTTTTTGGTGTGTTGTGATGGGAATGTTTCCGTTTGCACCGCCGAATGACTAACGAGAATTTTAGAAAAATGACAGGAAGCAAAGGGGGTGTCTGAAAAAGCAATCGGCTTACCATTTCCGGGCAAAAAAATCCCTGAGTGGTAATCATTTCGGATAACCCTGCGATAAAGGAGTAATACCCGCTATAGGGATTGCAGGCGCAGAAAGAAAGGCGATATTCACTGTATGTATTGTTGTCGCATGGAGGTTGAAATGTCTTACAGGAAACGAATGCTGTATGCGGCTCTGGCTGCCGCTTTTGCTGCGATGGCAACTGTCGGAACGGCGGATGCGCAAATGACGAACAAGCCATACGCCTTTAAAAATTCCCCGGGCGGCGGCGTCGGCATGAGCATCGGTGGCAAGCAGGCCATTATCAATGAAAAACTTTTTAATCAAACGCCGGATAATCTTCAGCGCGGGGTAGGAGGGGTCTTGGTCGATGTGACGGAAGGTCCAGGACATTCTGCTATCGTCTTCCAGAACGGAACGACAAACGCCTTGCCGGGATTTCACGGAACCAGTTTTCGCGGTGGAAACGATATCATGC
>JACPDM010000132.1:22536-40350 GCA_016184045.1 Micavibrio aeruginosavorus
TATCCGGCTACAGCAACAGCGACGTAGCCAGCTATAACTACGCCCAATATCAGACTGCGGCCATGATCAACGGCTGGACAATGAACGTTTTTCCGGGTTCCGGAGCTTATCTGGGCAACAACCCGGTGGATTCCTGGACATTGTTCGTGACGTATCTGAATAAATAGCGATCATGCATGCCCGACCCGGGGGTAGGAGCATGTGTCCTGCTCTTGCTCTGCAATCATGCCGCTATTGACCGCCCAGACGGCGGCTTGTGTTCTGTTGGCCAGGTTAAGCTTCCGAAGGACTGCCTTGATATGCACTTTGACCGTCGCTTCGGCGATGCACAGGGTTTTGGCGATTTCCTTGTTCGATTTTCCGACAGCAAGATGTTTTAGAACCTGAATCTCGCGCAAGGAAAGGTTGCTGGCAGAAGCTTGTCCGGGGACGATTTTCTTGTCTTCCGTTTCGCGCTTGACGATCATTTTCAGCATCGCCGCAGGGCAAATTTTCTCACCCATCATGATCATGTTAAGCGATCCGATCAAGGCCGGCGGCGAAATGTTCCGCATGAGGTACCCGTCGGCTCCGGCCGCAAAGGCCGAGGCTATATAGTTGGAGTTTTCATTGGCGGTCATGACAGCGATCCGGCTTTTCGGGCGGGCAGCCTTGACAGATTTGATGACTTCTTCCATGCAGGCGCCGTCATCATTGTCGTCATCCTCCGTTCCGAGAATAATCAAATGAGCATCCGATTTTGCGTGGTCGTCGATATTTGAAGCGGAAAAATCGGGATAGGTTTCCTCGATCCTGAAATCCGTTTCCGCAAGTAGTGTTTTCAGGCCTTCCCTGAAAAAGACGTTTTTTTCAATCAGGCATGTCGAAATTGACGGCATTGATGACCTCCCTTTGGGAGTACCGCGCTGGGCGGTGCTCCATACATCTCTTGAGGTACTCGGGTTTGAATCCGGGTGACAAACCTAGCAGACCCCATAATGGTTCCTTGGATGCAAGGATAAAATGCAGAAAAAACACATTTTCTATTGTTATGGCTATAACCATGCCTCGGGGAACCGACTCTCTGCCTGATCTGTTTCATTAGGATAATCGGCGTTTTGCCGACAAAAAATGATGGAGGTTTCAATGCGATACAAGCTGGTCATTGCGGCGATTCTGGTTCTCGCAGGATGCACGCAGCGCCTTGCTCCCGAAGACAGAGCGGCCCTGACGCAAACGCAGGCATCGGCGCAGGAGGCGCGGGATCAGGCCGCGCAGGCCGCGCGCGATGCGGCCATGGCGCGCGCGAGCGCGGAAAAATCGGCGCAGAGCGCGATGTATGCCAGCGAGAGGGCAGACCGCATTTTCCGGTATGGCGGCGATAAATAGCGCAATCTTTCAATCGTTCAAGGCGGCTCTTCTGCCGACCATGGCGGGAAGGCCGCTTGGCTGCTGAAGGGCGTGATTGACGGCATTCCAGTCGATCATGACTCCTTCCGGCGCGGCCTGCCGGAGGATGGATTCGATCCCGTCCGTGCGTACGGGGGTTCGCACGAAGCCGTGATTCAGAATTTCATCGCTCTGGCTCAGATGCGGTGAGACACTTACGAACAGATTTCCGCCTTGAAGCCCGGCCCGGAACGGGGCATCGATCACGCGCACTTTCGTACCGACGCCGACCATGGAGAACAGCACGGGAATATCTTCCGGATAAAGGCGAATGCAGCCATGGCTGGAACGGCGGCCGATGCCGTAGGGGCGGCTCGTGCCATGAATGACATAGCCGCTCCAGCCGAGATTAAGCGCATGTGTGCCCAGCGGATTATCCGGGCCGGGTGGAAAAATCCTTGGCAGATCTGGCTTTTCCGCGAGGATCGACGGGGGCGGGATCCAGACCGGGTCTTTTCGTTTTTGCACGATCTTCGTTTCCCCGGTCGGCGTCTGCCATCCCTCCTTGCCGATGCCGACGGGGAAGGTAAAAACCGTTCGTGGATTGGGATAGTAATACAGGCGCAGTTCCGGCAGATTGATGACAATGCCTTCGCGCGGGCCGGGAGGCAGGATATGCGCGGTCGGTAGTGTAAGGACCGTTCCTTCCGGCGGCATCCACGCGTCGATTCCGGGATTGGCCGCCATGACTTCGACGATACCAAGATCGTGACGGCGGGCGATGCTGTATAGCGTATCGCCGTGCCGCACGGTATAGCGTGTCGGGGACCCTGCAATATCGCCATTGATGTTAAAGCCTGCCGCATCTGCCCCCCCGGAGAAAAAAACAAGAATCAAGAGGGCGGCAAGCGGAAAAATGCGAAGCGGCAACATTTCCTGCTCTCCCGTTGTAAGCTCCATTTCATAAAAACGATGGATGAAGCCGGGTCGTTCCTTGACTGTTCTCTGATGTTTCGGAAAAAAATCAGCAGGCCTTGGCTGCTGCGGAGGATGTGGCTATGACGGCGCGGGCGATTTTCTCAGCCGCGCAGGCGACATCTTCCAGCGAGGTCTGCCTGCCGAAAGAAATGCGGATACAGGATGCGGTTTGTTCATCGGACAGGCCGATAGCCTTCAGGACGGCGGATGGGGACCGGGAGCCGGACGCGCAGGCGGAGCCTGTGGACAGGCAAAGATCGCCGGAGAGAGCCAGCAATAAACTATCTGCGGATTTATCCGGAAACAGAAGGTTCAGCGACCCCGGAAGGCGCGACGTCATGGCGCCGTTGATTGTAAAGGCAAGCTGGCGTTCCCGCAGGATTTTCAGAAAGGCTTCGGTCAAGGCCTTTTGCCTCAGGGCTTCACCTTGCATAAGGTTGCCCGCGATCCGGCAGGCCTCGCCAAGGCCGACGGCGAGGGCAAGGGGGATCGTGCCGGAGCGTCCCGGCTGCTGCTCGCCGCCGAAGAGGACGGGGCTGCGCTTGATCGGCGGTTTTGGCCGCGCATAAAGCGCACCGATGCCCTGCGGGCCGTAAAATTTATGGCCGGAAAGACTGAGGAGGTCGATGCCCATGGATTCGACATGAATCGGAATTTTTCCCGCAGCCTGCGCCGCGTCGCTATGGAACAGCGCCCCGGCCTCGTGGGTTATGGTCGCAATCGCTTCGACAGGCTGGATGGTGCCGATTTCATGATTGACCGTCATGACCGATACCAGCAGGGTTTTATCGCTGATGCATGCTGCAACGGCATCCGGCGTAACCAATCCGTCCGCGGTTGCAGGAATCGTTTTAACGATAAAGCCGTTTTTTCCCAGATGGGCGGCGGCATGGCGGATGCTGGCATGCTCCAGCGCGCTGACCAAAATCTCGTTGCGCCCGTTCCTGTCTGCCGAAGCGGCGATTCCAAGCAGGGCCATGTTGTTGGATTCCGTCGCGCCGCCGGTCAGGATGATCGATTCCGGCGTTCCGCCAATCAGCGCGGCGATTTTTTCCTTCGCCTGTACGACGGTTTCGGCCGCGGCGCGGCCATTTGCATGGCTTTTTGCGCTGGGATTGCCGAATTGTGCCGTGAAGTAAGGGGTCATCGCCTCCACCACTGCCGGATCGCAAGGGGTTGTGGCGTGGTAATCAAGGTAGAGTGGCAAATCCTGAGTCATGATTTTTCTGCTCGACATGATGGGTTAATCCGAGGCTGAGGAGTTCCGCCGCCACCGCGATGGCGATTTCGCGCGGGTGTTTCCCGGTTATGCCGCCGATGCCGATGGGGCAGGTCAGGCGGGACAGGGATTGATCGTCAATGCCGTCTGCCTTGAGACGTCTTTCAAATTTCGCGCGCTTGGTTTGCGAGCCGATCAGGCCGAGATATTCGAAAGACCCGTCCTTCAGCGCGGCGCGGGTCAGGTCGTAATCGAGATCATGGCTGTGGGTCATGATAAGGATAAAGGTTCCCGCCGGGATCCCCCGCAGTTCCGCGGCAGGCGCGGCGGTGGCAACGGCTTTGACATGGGCGGGAAGGGCGGCTGGAAATTCATCAACCCGCTCATCAATCCAGCGTATATCGACAGGCAGCCCGCCAAGCACCTTCACCACTTCCTTGCCGACATGCCCGGCCCCGAAGAGGAGGAGCGATTTTTTGCTTTTGATGAACGGCTCGAGTAACACGCTGACCGCGCCGCCGCAGCATTGCGCCAGAGACGGGCCGAGGGCGTAATCTTTCACTTCCGCCGCACGGGCGGAATTTTGCAGGAGATCGCGGGCTTGCGCGATGGCGTCGAATTCGAGATTGCCGCCGCCGATGGTGCCGAATTGCGCATCGGCGGTGACGATCATTTTTGTGCCGGCCTCGCGCGGGGTCGAGCCCTTTGCCGTCATCACGGTGAGCAGAACGCAGGGAATGCCGCGATCGCAGAGATCGGCAAGGGTGGGCAGCCAGTCATGACTGGCATGGGTCATGACGCGGCTCTGAAACACTGATACGCCGAGCATCAGCGGCGGCTCCCCGACGGCCTTGGAGCGGTAGATCGTGTCTTCGTGGTTTTCGCGGGGGAACAGGGCGACACGAAAATCCTTCGGGATGTCGCGGCCGGTCGGGATTTTATAGGTGCTGGGGGCGTGAGTCTTCAGCACGCCTTTTTGATCCCACCATAATTCCTCCGACGTCAGCCAGCCTGTGCCCTGCACAAAGCCGCCCTCGACCTGCCCGATGTCGATGGCCGGATTGATGGAGCTACCCGCATCGTGCAGGATATCGGTGCGGAGGATATTGTATTCGCCGGTCAGCGTATCGACGATGACTTCGGAAATCGCCGCGCCATAGGCGAAATAGAAAAAGGGCTGTCCGCGCGCCGCGTCCTTGTCCCAGTGGAGTTTGGGAGTTTTATAAAACCCGGTCGAAGACAGGGAGACGCGGTTGACATAGGCAAGGGCGACCAGCTCCTTGAAGCTCAAAGTCGTGCCGCCGATATGAACCTTGCCGGAGTCGAAACGAACGGAATCCCTTTCGACTTGAACATGGTGCGCTGAAAAATCGATCAGGCGGTCCTTGATAATGCGGGCGGCTGCTTGCGCGGCCTTTCCGTTCAAATCCGTGCCGCTTGAGGCCGCCGTGGCGGAGGTATTGGGGACTTTCCCGGTGCTGGTCGCCGTGATCTTTACCCGGTCGATATCGATCTGGAACTCTTCCGCGACCACCTGCGCCACTTTGGTATGGAGGCCTTGCCCCATTTCCGTGCCGCCGTGATTGATCTGGATGCTGCCGTCTTTATATATATGAAGCAGCGCCCCGGCCTGATTGAGCATTTTCAGCGTAAAGCTGATGCCGAATTTGACCGGGGTGAGCGCAATCCCTTTTTTGAGGATTGTACTGGTTTCGTTGAATTTACGGACCTCCCTGACGCGGCTGGCGTAGTCGCCGGTTTTCTCGAGTTCCGCCAGCATGTCGTGCAGAATATTATCCTCCACGGTCATATGATAATGCGTCGTGCAGCGCTTGCTCAGGGCGCCAGCCCGGTCGTAGAGGTTGATCTTCCGGACCTCCAGCGGGTCTTTGCCAAGGTGCCGCGCCATGGCGTCGATGATATTCTCTATGGTCAAAACGCCCTGCGGCCCGCCGAAGCCGCGAAAGGCGGTGTGCGAAACGACATTGGTTTTGCAGCGATAGGCGGTAATCCGAGCATTGCCAAGGTAATAGGCGTTGTCGCAGTGGAACATGGCGCGGTCGGCGATGGCGTTGGAGAGGTCCGCTGACATGCCGCAATCGGCCAGCAGGTCGATTTCAATCCCCTCGATCAAGCCGCTATCGCTGAACCCGACTTTATAGGATACGTGGAAAGGATGGCGCTTCCCGGTCATGATCATGTCGTCGTCGCGGTCCAGCCGCAGTTTCACGGGCCGCCCCGTTTTATTGGCCAAAAGCGCCGCGATACAGGCGATCAGGGATGCCTGGCTTTCCTTGCCGCCGAACCCGCCGCCCATGCGCCGCACATCGACAGTCACGGCGTGGTCTGAAATCGCCAGAACCTTGGCGATCAGGTGTTGTACTTCCGACGGGTGCTGCGTCGAGGACCAGCAATGCATGCCGCCGTTTTCCTGCGGTGTTGCCATGGCGATCTGGCCTTCAAGGTAGAAATGATCCTGCCCGCCCATCTCCAGCGTGCCTTCAAGCACATGCGCTGCTTTCGCTATTCCGGCCTTGCTGTCGCCGATAGCCATGGTGTAGGGCGCGCCGACGAAAGCCCCGGCCTTCATCGCGTCATGGACGTTCAAGATGGCGGGGAGTTCTTCATACTCCACCGCGGCCCTTTGCGCGGCCTTGCGGGCGATCTCGATGGTTTCTGCCGCGACGGCAAGGACGGATTGCCCGGCATACATGACTTCGCTTTCGGCAAAAACGGGGTCGCCGTCGAAGACGGGGGCGACGTCGTTGATGCCGGGAATATCCGCTGCCGTCATGACGGCATGGACGCCATCGCCATAACAGCCTGAAATGTCGATGCGTTTGATGCGCGCATGGGCATGGGGGCTTTTCAGCACATAGGCATGAAGGCAGCCGCGCGGTTCGCGGATATCGTCGGTGTAAATCGCCTCGCCGGAAACATGCAGGGCCGCGCTGTCATGCGGAATGGCGCTGCCGACGCTGCCCTTGATCGTCGTCCTATCCGCCATAATTATAGACCCGTGTTTGCGTTTGCGGGGCGGTCGTTTCCAGATAGAAACGGTAGAGCAGGTTTTGCGCGCCCGTCATGCGGTATTCCGCGCTCGCCCGCATGTCGGTAAGGGGCGCATAATCTCGGGGCAGGCAAGCCATCGCCCCGCGCGCGGTTTCTTCGCTCCATTCTTTCCCGGTCAGGAAGGCTTCGGCCGCGCTCGCGCGTTTGGGGGTGGCCGCCATGCCGCCATAGGCGATCCGCGCTTCAACAATTTTCCTGCCGTCCATCTTGAGGGCGAAAGCGGCGCAGACGGCGGAAATATCCTGATCGAAACGCTTGGAGAGCTTGTAGGTTTTGAACAGCAGATTTTCCGCCTTGGGCGGGACGATGATTTTTTCAACGAACTCGCCCGGTTTTTTGTCCTGCTTGCCATAGGCGATGAAATAATCCTCCAGCGCAAGGCTGCGCGTTCCCGCGGCGGAGCGCAGCACCAGCTTCGCGCGCAGCGCGATCAGCGGTGGCATCCCGTCTCCGATGGGGGAGCCGTTGGCGATATTGCCGCCCAGCGTGCCGGAATTGCGGATCTGGGTGGAGGCAAAGCGCCGCAGCAACTCCGCCAGACTTTCATCATAGGCGGCAAGCCTGTCATAGGCGTCGGTGTGGCTGACCGCCGCGCCGATCTCAAGTCCTTCGCTCGTTTCCTCGATCCGGTGCAGGTCTTGGGTCGCGCCGGTATAAATCAGGGTATCCAGCGCGCGGTGGTGCTTCGTCACCCACAGGCCGACATCGGTCCCGCCCGCCAGCATCGTCGCGCCGGGGTGCTCTTGCAACAGTCGGGCAAGGTCCGCCGCAGTGCGCGGGGCAAAAAATTTCTGCCCCTGCGCCTCATAGGAAAATGTCGCATCGCGCTTTAGCGCGCGGAGGGAGTCCTGTTCGGGCCGGAACGGCACCGTGCCGTGATGCGCGACGCTGCGGGCGGCATCCAGAATGGGGCGGTACCCCGTGCAGCGGCAGAGATTTCCGGCCAGCGCATCCTGAATCTCCCTCTCCGACGGGGAAGGATTATTGTGGAACATCCCGGCCAGCGACATGACAAAACCGGGCGTGCAAAAGCCGCATTGCGAGCCGTGGCAATCGACCATGGCCTGCTGCACCGGGTGCAGCCCGTTTGCAAGGGTTTTCAGGTGTTCCACGGTGATCAATGATTTTCCATCCAGCACGGGCAGGAACAGGATGCAGCAATTCACTGCCTGATAGGTGACGGCCCCGTCCTTCAGCGTGCCGACAATCGCGGTGCAGGCCCCGCAATCGCCCTCGGCGCAGCCTTCCTTGGTCCCGGTCAGGCTTTCTTCGGTGCGTAAATACTGTAAAACGGTCATGGTCGGGGACAGGCCTGAGACCTCCCGCAGCGTGCCGTTCAGGATGAATCTGATCGTATCGGACATGGCCCAAGTGTTAGCATATTCACGGGGTTACGCCATGATTTTCGCTTGTGCGCCTGCACGGTTGCGGTCTTGTTTCAGGCGGGCAGTTTATTGTATAAGGGATATTCCTTGTTAATTTACAGAAAAACAAAACGCGGGCGGGGCGTATCCGAAAAATGCACAATTTCACAATCAAAGCGCCGGTTGTCGCCGGGCAGGACGAGGTTCTGACGCCGGAGGCGCTAGCGTTTCTGGAGGGGATCGAGCGGGCCTTTGGTGCAAGACGCCGCGCCCTCATCGCCGAGCGTGCGGTGCGGCAAAAAACGCTGGATGCAGGCGGGACCCTCGATTTTCCGGCAGAGACCGCCAATATCCGCGCGTCCGACTGGTCCATCCGCCCGGTGCCGCGGGATTTGCAGGACCGCAGGGTTGAAATCACCGGGCCCGTCGAGCGCAAGATGGTCATCAACGCTCTCAATTCCGGGGCCAGCGCCTTCATGGCGGACTTCGAAGACTCCAACACGCCGACATGGGAAAACCAGATCAGCGGCCAGATCAATCTGCGCGACGCCAATCTTGGCACAATCGACTACACCAACCCCGAGAACGGCAAGAAATACAGCCTCAACGAAAAGACGGCGGTGCTTCTGGTGCGCCCGCGCGGCCTGCATATGGAGGAAAGGCACCTGACTCTGGACGGGCAGTTCATGTCCGCCAGTTTCTTCGATTTCGGTCTGTACCTGTTCCACAACGCCGCGATCTTGCGCGGGAAGGGGACGGGGCCTTATTACTACCTGCCCAAGCTGGAAAGCTATCATGAGGCGCGGCTGTGGAACGATGTCATCGTCCATGCCGAGGATGCGCTGGGGCTTGATCGCGGCACGGTCCGGGCTACGGTGCTGATCGAAACCATCACCGCCGCCTTCCAGATGGAAGAGTTCCTTTATGAGCTGAAGGATCATATCGTCGGGCTGAATTGCGGGCGGTGGGATTATATTTTCAGCTTTATCAAGCGCTTTTCCCGTCGCAGCGATTTTGTCCTGCCCGACCGGGATGACGTCGGCATGACGCGGCATTTCCTGCGGTCCTACAGCCTTAATCTGATCAAAACCTGCCACCGCCGCGGCGCGCACGCCATGGGCGGCATGGCGGCGCAGATCCCGATCAAGAACGACGAAGACGCCAACCGCATCGCGCTGGATAAATTCATCGCCGACAAGGAGCGCGAAGTCGGCGACGGCAATGACGGCACATGGGTCGCGCATCCGGGGCTGGTGCAAAAGGGCCTTGAGATTTTCAACAAAGGCATGCCGGGGGCCAATCAGGTCGAAAGAAAGCGGGAAGACGTCAGCATCACCGCTGCCGATTTGCTGGAGGTGCCGCAGGGGAACATCACCGAAAGGGGCCTGCGCAAGAATATCAATGTCGGCCTGCTGTATCTGAAATCATGGCTCGGCGGCAATGGTTGCGTGCCGATTTATAACCTGATGGAAGACGCGGCGACGGCGGAGATTTCCCGCACGCAGCTTTGGCAGTGGCGTTTCCACAAGGCGAAAATGAGCGACGGGACTGTCGTTGATGACGCCCTCATGGACCGTTTCCTGAAAGAGGAGTCCGATAAACTGCGCGGGCAGTTCGGGGAGGACCGTTATCTTGCTGACGCCATCACCCTGTTCAGGGGCATGGTTATGTCCGATGTGCTGGAGGAATTCCTGACGACCAAGGCCTATGACATGGTTATTGGTTACGAAAAAGAGCAGGCCTGAGCATGGACATCGATCTGACCGCATGGCTTGGCCTTGCTCTCCGCTGGTTCCATCTTCTGGCCGGGATCATGTGGATCGGCACGTCGTTTTACTTTATCTGGCTGGATAACAGCCTGACGCCGCCGAAAGACAAGAACGACGACGCCAACGGCGAACTCTGGTCCGTGCATGGCGGCGGGTTTTATCACAAGCGCAAATATCTGGTCGCCCCGCGGCACATGCCGGAAAACCTGCACTGGTTCAAATGGGAAGCCTATCTGACATGGGTCAGTGGCTTTGCCTTGCTGGGCCTCATTTATTATATGGGGGCAAGCGCTTATCTGATCGATGAAACCAAACTGGCGATGGCACCGTGGCAGGCCGTTTCCCTGGGCCTCGCGGTCATCGGCACCGGATTTATTTTTTACGAGGTTCTTTGTTCCTTTTATGAAGGCAAGAGCAACCTGACCTTTGCCCTGATCTGGTTCTTTTTCCTGACGCTGGCGGGGTATTTCCTGTGCCATGTGTTTTCGGATCGCGGCGCGTTTATCCATGTCGGGGCGCTGATCGGCACGGTGATGGCGGCCAATGTCTTTGTCACCATCATCCCGAACCAGAAGAAAGTCGTCGCCTCCCTTCTGGCGGGGGAGAAACCGGACCCCGCGCTCGGGCGGACCGCCAAGCAGCGTTCGATGCATAACAACTACATGACACTGCCGGTCCTTTTGATCATGATCAGCAACCATTACCCGATGATCTACAGCCATGCATATAACTGGCTGGTTCTGGCGGGGCTGATCGCGGCAACGTGGCCGATGCGGCACTTTTTCAACCTTCGCCACAAGGGCGTAACGGATTACAGATATATCGCCGCCGGGGTTTTCGGCTTTATCCTTGTGATGGTTCTGTCATCCCTGCCGCCGGAAGGGCGGGCGCATGCGCCGAAGGCGGCCATAACGGTTTCAGACGCCGAGGCGCGGGTGATCCTCAACCGCCATTGCCTTCAGTGCCACAGCGATACGCCGACGCACCCGGATTATGAAACCGCGCCGCTGGGGGCCATGTTCAACAAGCATATCGAGATCGTGAAATACGCGCGCAAGATCCGCGATCAGGCCGTGAACGGCGATGTCATGCCCCTTGGCAATGAAACGGGCATGACGGCGGAAGAGCGGCAAAAGCTCGGAATCTGGCTTGAATCCCTGCCGCAATAGGGTGGCGGGGATTTAGCTGCCGCGATAGGTGCTGTAGCCGTAGGGCGAGACCAGCAGCGGAACGTGGTAATGCGCCGCCGCATCGGCAATGCCGAAATTGATCGTGACGACATCCAGAAACGGCGTATCGGGCAGGGCGACGCCCCGCGCGCGGTAATAATCCGCGACGCCGAATTCAAGGCGGTAGGCACCCTTTTTTATGGCATTTTCGGACAGCAAGGGGGCATCGCAGCGCCCGTCCTGATTGGTCGCCGTTTGCAGGATCAGGCTGCCGTCGCTGCCGTAGAGGCGGATGGCCATGCCTTGCGCCGGGCATCCGTGCGCGGTGTCGAGAACGTGTGTTGTCAGCTTGCCCATATCTGCCGCTTTCTATAAAGGCGAGTTCACGCGAAAAAGCATAGCGGGAATGGCTGCGGATGAAAACAGGCAACGTACAAAAAGATCCACGCAATTACGCCGGTTACGGTGAAAACCCGCCGGACCCCAAATGGCCGGGCGGGGCGCGCGTCGCCGTGCAGCTTGTCCTGAATTACGAGGAGGGCGGCGAAAACTGCGTCCTCAACGGCGACCCCGCATCGGAAACCTTCCTTTCGGATATCATCAATGCCGCCCCGGTCGAAGGGGCGCGGCATATCTGCATGGAATCCCTTTATGAATACGGCAGCCGTGCGGGAGTCTGGCGCCTGCTGCGGCTGTTCAAAAAATATGATGTTCCGGTAACGATTTTCGCCGTCGCCAAGGCGCTGGAGAAATACCCGGAGATCGCAAAGGCGTTTATCCGCGATGGGCATGAAATCGCCTCGCACGGGTACCGCTGGATCAATTATCAGTATGTCGATGAAAAAACCGAACGCGAGCATATGGCCCGCGCTATCGCGATCATTACGGAGCTGTCCGGGGAACGTCCGCTCGGCTGGTACACCGGACGCACCAGCCCGCAGACGCGCAAACTGGTGAAGGAAGAGGGCGGGTTCCTTTACGACGCCGACGATTATAGCGACGATTTGCCGTTCTGGGATGAAAAACAACTGATTATCCCCTATACGCTGGAGGCCAACGACATGCGTTTCGCCAGCGCGCAGGGCTTCAATTGCGGCGACCAGTTTTTCACCTACCTCAAGGACGCGTTCGATACGCTGTATGAGGAGGGAAAAACCGCGCCGAAAATGATGTCGGTAGGGCTGCATTGCCGCATCGTCGGGCGGCCCGGGCGGATCGCGGCGCTGGAGCGCTTTTTGAAATACATCAAGGATCATGACAAGGTCTGGATTTGCCGCCGGATCGATATTGCGAGGCATTGGCATGAGCACCACCCTGCGGCATAAGCCCGGAAACCTGAATCTGGCTGAATTTCTCGGCGTCTATGGCCGGATTTACGAGCATTCGCCGTGGATCGCGGAGGTCGCCTATGCCAGCGGCAGCGCGATCGATACGGTCGAGGGGCTGCATGCGGCCATGGTGGACGCCGTCGCGCAGGGCGGCAGGGACCGGCAACTCGCTTTGATCCGCGCGCACCCGGTTCTGGGCGTCGCCCCGGCGCAACTGGACGCGCTGACAAAAGAATCCGTGTCCGAGCAAAAGGGCGCAGGGCTCAATCAATGCACGCCGGAAGAATTCGCGGAGTTTCAGGAGTTGAACGCGGCCTACGGCGAGAAATTCGGCTTTCCCTTTATCATCGCGGTCAAAGGGCTGGGGCGTGCCTGCTGAAACCGCAGCCGCTGACGGCGGAGGCTTTCGCGCCTTACGGCGATGTGATCGAGGCGACCGATCGCGCGCAGCAAAAACTTATCAATTACGGCTATACGGTGCGGTATCACGATCTCGCGGCGCTTGATCTAAGCAAGGACGGCGGGCAGCCGCTGGTCAGCATCTTCCGCTCGACGCCGATGCCGCGCCCGATACCGGTCAAGGTAATGGAGCGCCACCCGCTATCCTCTCAGGCGTTTTATCCGCTCGGGCAAAATCCCTATCTGGTCGTGGTCGCGGGCAGGGGGGATTTCAACCCGGATAATTTAAGGGTCTTTCTGGCCGCGCCGGGGCAGGGGGTGAATTATCATGCCGGGGTCTGGCATCATTACAGCCTTGCCTTGGGCGATGTTTCGGATTTCCTCGTCATCGACAGGGGCGGGCCGGAGAAGAACTGCGACGAAATCTTTATGGAAGGGGGCGATGGCATCACCATCGACTATTAAATCATGACAGACACGTTTATACCGGCTTTTCTGATCGCCTATTCCGAATCCGGGTTCACCAACCCGCACGAGGCCATGTTGCCGGACGAGCCGAAAGACTGCACCGGCCATTTCACCCATATCGGCAAGAAATACTGGGGTTTTGAAACCTCCCGCCACAAGGCGACGACGGTTCTTCCCGGCGCGCAGGCGCTATCCTATGACCATGACGCGCATCACTGGCTGCATATCGGGCTTAAAGAACGCGCGAGGATTTCAACGATAACCGTCAGCACAAAATGGTACACCGGAAACCAGGTCTGGGCCGTTTCTGTTTATCTGATCGACGAGTTGACCGGGCAGAAAAAACAGGTTCTGGACCGCGCGCCCCTGAAACCCGATGCCGATCATGAATTTCCGGTAGCCCCGACCGTTGCGA
Source organism: Micavibrio aeruginosavorus (assembly GCA_016184045.1). Lineage (GTDB taxonomy): Bacteria > Pseudomonadota > Alphaproteobacteria > Micavibrionales > Micavibrionaceae > Micavibrio > Micavibrio aeruginosavorus_C. The sequence goes on from JACPDM010000132.1 coordinate 36,086, forward strand.
CGGAATGCCTGGTCGAATGTTACTATGAAGGCGGCATTTCCCGCATCAACCTGTTCGGCAGCCCCGCGGATGAGCAGCTTCCCGCCCGCGTCAATTTACTGGAAGGCGCAAAAATTTCGCATATCTCAAACGATCATTACGGCAACCCCGCCATGGCCGTGAAGGGCGACCGCGGGGAGATGCATATGCTGGGCTGGGAATCCGCCAGGACGGGATTCGGGGAGCAGGCTTTGTTTCACCTGAAGGCCCCGGCGGTTCTGGATGAAATTGTTGTCGATACCTATCTGCACCGCCTCAATCCGCCGCTGACCTGCCACGCCTTTGGTCTGAATGAGCAGGATGAGGGCAAGATTGACCAGCTGATGAAGCAGGCTCCGCGCTGGAAACTGGCCTTTGACGGCGGGAAGGAGGTCATCCCGGAAAATTTCCAGTCCTATATGCTGGGGCAGAAATATCTGGAAGAAGACGTGCCGAACAACCGGAAATTCACGATTAAACTCGATATCGACCCCGCAGGGCCGTGGAAGCCGCTACTTCCTTTCGCGCCGCTCAGCCCGGATACCTTCCACCGTTTCCGCGATCTCGCGCCCGCCGGAAAGATAACGCATGTCCTCTACATGCATTACCCCAATGGCGGTATTCACGCGCTCAGAATGTATGGAACGTGATTCACTTTGTGGAGATAAAGCTCGTTCATTTTTTCCAGAAACCGTAATATCTCCATACCAACCATGCTGAAATTCCGCCGAGTGCGCCGAGCAATCCGACATCAAAAAGCGGTCGGATGTATTCGATCGCCCCGGCCATGGTTGGAATTCCATTGATGACATAGTGCGTTGTTTTGCCATTGATAGTGCTGCTGCGATCGCCGGATCCGATAAGGGAGTGCAGTGATAAAATGGCATAGGGGAATACGCCAATGCTCGCGCCGAGGAGCAAGCTGACCCACCATTGTGTCCATTGTTTCCGTTTGCAAAGCAGGTAGAGGGGGAGGCCAAAAAACGCAGCAAGGGCAAATGCCAATATGAAAGCCCAAATCCATATGCCCAAATGCGAAGAGGCAATCGAAATTACAGTGGCCGGTGCGGCTGCCGCAGCCAGCAAGGACAGGTAAATTCTGGATGTTTCGTTTTTTTCTTTGGCTGAGTTCATTTTTCTCAGTTCATGCTATATTTAACTAACTGACTAATTATATCATTGTTAGATAATTAGTCAATAGACTAATTGTTGGGGGAAAAATGGCAATTGAATCAGTGTTTCAGGCTCTGGCGTCGCAGGCGAGAAGGAAGATATTGGCTTATCTTTCTGAAGGGGAATTGACGGCAGGAGAAATTGCCGAACGTTTTAATATGACGAAGCCTTCGATTTCAAAACATTTAAGCCTTCTGGAAGGCGCTGGACTGATAAAAGGCGATAAGCGCGGGCAGTTTATTTATTATAGTCTGGTGCGCGATAATCTTGTGAATACGCTTGACGGTTTCATGCAAGAAGTTTGCCCTGTTCGGCGTCCTTTAAAAAACGAAAGCCGGGGCCGTAAAGAGAAACCTTAGACGCTTTGTGAGCCCTAGAACTTCGTTCCCAGCGTCAGCCAGACTTTTTGCGTGTCGGTGAATAAATCTTCCGCGTCGTAATCGGCGTATTTGAGCGATACGGACCACTCCTTGAAGGGGTAGGTTTCCTTCTCGGTCTTGAAAGTGCGGCTGAGTTGCAGGTTCCATTCCGTGCCGTAATCGGCGCCGGTGTCTTCGGCGTCGAAATCATGATAGACGGCGTCGAACACGGTATTGTCGATCCACGGGCCGATGCCGGATACTTTATAGGCGGCTTTGGCGTATTTGTCCTCAAGCCCGTTCGCCGGGGTGGTGAGGAACTTGTCGGCCCAGCCGTTAAAGGCGTGGAGAGTCGCCAGCGGCGTCTGGAAGGCGCTGGTGCCGTCGCCGCCGAGCGATTCATAGCCAAGCCCGAGCGTCAGCCCGCCATGTTTCACGGCAGGGCTGAAGTGATAATAATTCGCGTCGTAATCCGCAGTGTTATTGCCGTGATCGTCCTGCCGCGCGGCTTCTGCCTCGTAAACGAAGCTCCATGCGCCATTGAGCGGCTTTTCACCCGTGAGGCGCAGGCCGAAGGTACGCGATGACGAGGTCGGGGCCAGATCGATATCCATCCAGTAACCATAGCCCGTGATGTTCAGCCACGGCTGGAAGGCGTAGGTCGCATGGGCCAGATGGGTTTCGGTGTCGTAATCGCCAAGCGGGTGGTCGTGGCCGAAGATGCGGTTGACGTTGCGGATGAAGCTGTAAAACAGGGAAAGATTTTCAACGCTTTTGTTTTCTACGGTAAGGGCGTCGAAGGTCTGGTCGTTCTGCCGCCAGTTGACCGTGCCGATGAAGCGCTGGTTATCAAGGTTGATCGTCTGGCGGCCGAGTTTTGCCGTCGTCTGCGGCAATCCGCTCCACGATACCCAGAGCTGGTTGAGGGTTTCGGTGTCCGGGTCCGCGATCAGGGGATACTGGGTCAGGCCGTTGACCGAGTCGTTGTAATCGTCAGCACCGATTTTCCCGACGAGGTCGGCTTCAATCGCCCCCTGAAATCCGGCATAGGTCCCGGTTTTGAAGCCAAGGCGGCTCCGCAGGGTGGAGGCGCGCGCGTTGTCTGTGATCGGCGCGGGGCCGTCCTGATCGACGAATTCATAGCGGTAGCGGAGATCGCCATAAAAACTACCTTTTTTTACCAGATCGGAAGGCTCCTCCGCCCCGGCGGTGAGCGCGAAAAGGCAAAGAAAGCTGGAATAAAGCGCGGCGTTGCGGGCGGTGTTTTTCATGATGATTCCCCGGGTTCAGACGATACGGGCGTAATTAAACGCTGCAAGGCGGGCACTTGACTTGATTTTGGTCAAGTTTACGACTTTTCTTTTTGATACAGGCCCCACTTGATATGCCCCCAGAATCGCTCGTGCAGGTAATAGAGGACAATTTTGGTAATGATTTCCGTTCCCGCGATAATCGCGCCAAGGCTGGCATGGCCCGTGACCAGAAAGCCGATGACGAAAGTATCGACAGAGCCAAGAATTCGCCAGCTGACGGCCTTGGCCATGGACCGCCGATGCGCGATTTTCAGTAGCTTCCCGTGCATGTTCATACAAAACCTCCTTGGGTGGTCCGCTTTAAGTCAGTGTATCAAAGTTACGGAATTCCACGTGAAAGTTTTTCCCGGCGGGCAGGGAGCGGCAGTCCAGCTCCCGCTCTTGCTTTGACAGGGCGGCCAGAGTCGGGCGGTCGTTATCGGCCCTGAAATTCTGGATGTAATATGTCCGGTCATACCCCCTGTCTTCCAGATCGCGCATAATGGCGCAAACGTCGTTTTCATCCATCAGGGCGGTGTGCACCGTCGTGCGGACTTCAAAAGGAACGGTCTTCTGCCCGCAGAGCAGGGAGAGCGTCGCTGAAAAATCCTCATATTTCCTGATTCCCGTTACTTTTTTGAATTTTTCCGGCGGGGCTTTGTAATCCAGCGCGACATAGTCAAGAAAACCGTCATCCAGAAAAGCTTGCACGATATCCGGGCGCAGCCCGTTGGTGTCGAGCTTGACGGCGTAGCCCATGTCCCGGACTTGCCGGATGAACGCGGGCAGGCCGGGATAGACGGAAGCCTCGCCGCCGGAGAGGACGACCCCGTCCAGCAAGCCCTGACGCTTTTCAAGAAAGGCCAGAACCTCCGCCGCCGTTCCGCGCCCCTTGCCCTTGACGATTTGCGGGTTATGACAGTAGCCGCAGCGCATGTTGCAACCCGAAAACCAGACAATGCACGCCGTTCGCCCCGGAAAATCCAGCATGGTGAACGGCGTGACACTGTAGATCGGCAGGGTGTCCTCAGGCATTGCGGAACAGGCTTCCCGTATCGACCTGATCCTCCCGGAAATGCTTGCGCTCCCGGTGTTCGCCCTTCTTGCCGGTGTTGAAGCTGTCAACCGGGCGGAAATAGCCCATGACGCGGGTCCAGACATTGGTGCGCGCGCCGCATTTCGGGCATTCCGGCTGCTCACCGTTCAGGTAGCCATGCGTGTCGCAGGTCGAGAACACAGGCGTGACCGTGATATAGGGCATCTGGTAGTTCTCAAGGACTTTCCTGACGAAATTCTTGCAGGCTTCGGCGCTGGAGAGTTTTTCATTCATATACAAGTGCAGGACCGTCCCGCCCGTATATTTGCACTGGAGCTTGTTTTGCAGTTCCAGCGCCTCGAACGGGTCATCCGTATGCCCGACCGG
>JACPDM010000141.1 GCA_016184045.1 Micavibrio aeruginosavorus
AACTGAAAGCCTTAAGGAAGAAGGCCGCCCCAAGCCAGCGCTGGATCGACGCTCAAGCTGACTGCGCCAGTCAGAAGGGGCAGTGGATCGAACATAAGAACTATTTTTCGGACAGAAGCGATTGTCATTATCCCGCAGGGGATGAAGGAAAAACATGTCGTGATGGAGCCGAATGTGAAGGGTTTTGTCTCCCGGTGTTAAATGACCAGGAACGTGAAAAAATTCATGAATTGGACATGGAATCTCTTGTGAATTCTTCTGTACAGCGTCCTGCAGGATTAGGAAAATGCAGTGCGTGGAAGAATTTGCACGGTGCTCCTTTAGGGCTGGTGCAGTCTGGAAGGGTGATGAAACCTTACTACGGAGAGCTTAGGAAATAGCATGTGCGGAATTATCGGAATCGTCGGCAAGGATGATGTCGCCCCCCGGCTGGTCGAGGGGCTGCGGCGGCTGGAATATCGCGGCTATGATTCCGCCGGTGTGGCGGCGGTGCATGACGGCGTGATCGACCGCTGCCGGGCGGAGGGCAAGCTGGTCCATCTTGACGACAAGCTCAAGAAAACCCCGCTGCGCGGCCAGACCGGAATCGGCCATACGCGCTGGGCGACGCATGGCGGCCCGACCGAGCGCAACGCGCATCCGCACGCCACCGACAGGGTCGCGGTGGTGCATAACGGCATTATCGAGAATTACGCCGCCCTGAAAGCCGAACTGGAACAGCACCAGTGCCGCTTTGAAACCGAAACCGATACGGAAGTGGTGGTGCACCTCATCACCCATCATTTGAAACAGGGCATGAAGCCGGTCGAGGCCGCCAATGCCGCCTTCGACCGGCTGGAAGGGGCCTATGCCCTTGCGGTTATCTTCGCCAACGAGAACAATCTGATGGTGGGCGTGCGGCAGGGCACGCCGCTGACCGTCGGCTACGGCGAGGGGGAGATGTACCTCGCGTGATGGCGACCGCGTGCGCGTGACGCGCGAAGGCGTTTCCGTCTATGACCGCGCGGGCCGGGAATTACAGCGCCCGATCCGCATCACCGCGCAATCCGGAAACACCACGGGCAAGGGCGAATACCGTCATTTCATGCTCAAGGAAATTTACGAGCAGCCGAGCGTCATCGGCGATACGCTCAATTCCTTCATCAACCCGGCGACACGCGCCATCACCCTGCCGCCGGAGATCGTCGCGGCGGTTTCCGCCGCCCCGCGCCTGACGCTGGTGGCGTGCGGGACGGCGTTCTATGCCTGCATGGTGGCCAAATACTGGTTCGAACAGGTGGCACGGATTCCGTGCGAGATCGACGTCGCCTCCGAATTCCGCTACCGCGAAGCGCCGCTGCCGCAGGGCGGGGTGGCGGTGTTCGTGTCGCAATCCGGCGAAACCCTCGATACGCTCGAAGCCCTGCGCTACTGCAAGCGGCAGAAGCAGACCATCCTCTCCATCGTCAACACCATTGAAAGCACGATCGAGCGTGAATCCGACCTGGTCCTGCATACGCTGGCGGGGCCGGAGATCGGCGTCGCCTCGACCAAGGCGTTCACGACGCAGCTGACGACGCTCGCCTGCCTTGCGCTGGCGGTGGCGGCACAGAAGAAGGCGCAGGACGAGGCGGTTCTGGGGCAGATGGCCGAAGCCCTGCGGCATCTTCCGGCGCTGGTGAATAGCGCGCTCAAGACCGTGACCGGGCCGGTGGAGAAGCTCGCCGCCGAAATCGCGCAGGCGCGGGACGTCCTTTATCTCGGGCGCGGCCTCATGTACCCGGTCGCTCTCGAAGGGGCGCTAAAGCTGAAAGAGGTGTCCTATATCCACGCCGAAGGCTATGCCGCCGGCGAAATGAAACACGGGCCCATCGCCCTGATCGACGAATCCGTGCCGGTGGTGGTGATGGCCCCGGCAGACAGCCTGTTCGAGAAAACCGCTTCCAACGTGCAGGAAACCATCGCCCGCGGCGGGCAGGTCTTGCTGTTCTCCGACGCCGAAGGGATGAAGAAAATCACCGCCAAATGCCGCTGGAGCGTCGCGCTGCCGCAGGCGCACCCGTTCGTGACGCCCGTCCTCTACGTCATCCCGGCGCAATTGCTGGCCTACCATGTCGCCGTGTCCAAAGGCACCGATGTTGATCAGCCGCGCAACCTCGCGAAGTCGGTCACGGTGGAGTAGTTATGCTGTCGCGACTCTGGACGCTCTGGCTCCCCCTCCTGATCCTGCTGTTTCAGCTCGGGCTGGAAATAATGTTTTCCAGCAACGATCTGGCGCATCTTATGTCCGAGGATGGCCCGGTGGAGATGCTGCAATGGCTGATCATTGTCGGCGCGTTTTTTGTGGCTGCGGCGACAATGCTGCGGATCAATCCGAGGCAGAACAAGGGAATTTTCGTCTGGCTTTTGATCGCGGCGCTGGCCTGTCTTTATGTCGCCGGAGAGGAAATAAGCTGGGGGCAGCATTTCCTCAACTGGAGTACGCCGGAGTACTGGAGCGCCGTCAACGACCAGCATGAAACCAACCTGCACAATACATCCTCATGGCTGGACCAGAAGCCGCGCCTTATCCTGCTGCTCGGTATTGTTGTTGGCGGCATCGTTTTTCCGCTGCTGCAAAAATTGAAACCGGGCCTGCTGCCGGAAAAATTCGCGGTGATCTATCCGCCCATGGCGCTGATGCCGGTGGCTTTGCTGGTGATCGGCCCGCCTCTGGCGCAAGACGTCACAAAATTGTTCGGTATCGGCCTTTTCGAGCGCGTCAGCGAAGTGCAGGAGCTGTACATGTTCTATTTCGTGCTGCTCTATCTGATCGTGCTGCGTCGCCGCGTTCTGGCATAAGCGGTTATCAAGGACAGTCTTGTGGATAAGGCGGGTGCGGGGCTGGTCTTCGCGCGCGGCCGGACTTACCCTTATACACGGATCGCTGGGAAGGTCCAGACTTGTACTGACGGAAAAAATAAGCCTCAATCGCGACTGCAATCAATAAAAACAACGGTGAGCGACGTTTTGGGCTACAGGAATGAAATCTACCGCGCCGGAGTCGCGCCTGTTCCATCTGAAGAGCAGGCCCCGTCTTCCGTCTGCATGCCGGGTGCGGTGACGGACTGGCGGGATCGCGGCTGGTCCATTTTTTCCGGAATCGAAAAAGCAGAGAACACCGCAACGCGCGCCAATGCCACGGACGCGAGCATCGACGGGCTTTCCTATACGCTGCATAGCTGTCAGGAAAAATCTGGCGCGGGAGTGTGCGAGAAAATTTTTATCCGGATCGATTCGTGGCGCTACGATCGCAACGGCGAAACTACCGATTTGCCGGTTATGGCAATCGTAATGAGCGCCGCCTTGCCGCAAAACCCGGCACAGGCGCTCGAATCTCTCAAGATTATGGCAAGGCCCCTGCATTTGACGGAAAAGGTTGCATCGCGCGCCATCAATGCGGCATTGTTCCTTATCAACCAAATCAACGCCGGACAGGTTCCGGACTTTGAGCGCGTTCTTGAACTGCACCGTCTTCATCCGGATCTGAACCGGTCCGCGATGAACGACGTTGGCGAAGGCAGGAACGTTTTACCGGCGAAGGCGGCCAATGCCAATCGCCGGAACAGGGAAACAGAACAAGGGGAGTGCGGCGTATCGGAGCAGGGGTGCTGACGATGCCGCCGTATCTGGGAGGAGCATTTGAGCTCAATGAATGACGGCGATAAACCCAAAGAGGCGGGGGCGTCCGCGCCTGCGTTAAAGCGCGCTTTTGAAAAGGCCGCGGATTACAATCCGAATTTCTTCCCCGTCGAAATCGGCCTTGATGCCCAGAAATACCACCAGAGAAAACCGGCGGAATATGCCGGGGTGAAGTTCTTTGCCGAACAGGGCTGGATTCACGGCGTGCATGGCCGCGCCGAACCGCTTGAGGATGGCGGAACCCGTATTGTGATCGATCACTGGGTCCATCGCCCGGGCGGGGACAATGTCGTCACGCGCTTCCTTGAGATCGAGGCGCACCCCGCGCAGGCGGGCGGCAAGGCTGTCATGCGCGTCAGCAAGGTCGCCGTGCAAGGTGAAACCGTCGACATCAACGACCGCCGCACCGTCAACGCCGCCGTTTCGACCTGCCAGCAGGCGATGGAAACGCTGCGCCTCGAGCGGCGCATGCCTGTCCTGAGCAAAATCGCCGACAGCGCGGGCCTGAAAACAAAGCCCCTCACCGATACCTACAAGGACGGCAATGCGCGCATGGCCTATGAAGCCGGGCGCAAATCCGTCAACCGCATGCTGCGCATCCCGCGCCAGTTTTTGCCCGCCGTCACGGCGTTTTTTGAAGACGGCTACGAAGCCGTGCAGGGAACGCCCGTCCTGTTCAGCGCCACTGCGCGCGACCCGAACAAGGGCGGTGCGGATTACGCATTCTATGGGGCGCTCGACCGGTTGCCGACGGACGGGGCGTATAATGTCTCCCTCAAGCTTGCGCGCCGCAAGCAGGAACTGGGCGAAGCCTCCTATACCGAGCGGGATGTTGTCCGCTTGCGCTTCCGCCCCTGTCGCTCCGCCAAAAACCAGGGCCTTGTCGAACTTGCCGACGTGCAGATGGATGGCCGTACCCAGCGGCCCAGCGACCACAAGAACATGGTGCGGATGCTGCATTTTGCCCATGACGCCATGCTGCATGCCCGCCACGGGGTCATGCCGGATCTGGCCGAAATCGTCAGCTATACCAATACCCAGCGGGCTTTCTCCGGCCTTCCCGACCTGACGAAGGCGGAAGGGCAGCGTTATACCTACCGCGTCCTCGGCGGCAATCCCTCCAACCAGAACCTGTTCGCGCAGGAAGGCGGGATCGGCGCCAACTGCTTCCTTCACCTCTATGAATGGTTCGACGAGAAAGGGCATTACAAATCCGACGCAATCATGGTCGATTGCGGCATTGTCGGTCTGCGCCGCAACGCGACGGGTTTCGACGGGTCCATGCCGTTCGCTGGCGCCTATTTCGAACACCGCAACAACCCCAAGCACAAGCCACAGCACAAGGTCGGGGCCTTGATGGTCACGCACCATCACCTCGACCATTACGGCGGCCTGCCGCACCTCCTGCTGGCCGGGTATATCGTCGATCACGTGATCTGCAACGAAGCGACCAAGATGTATATCGAGGAAGCGTGCAAGAAACTGGAAGTTCCCGCCGCCTACATGCCGAAAAAATGGTCGATCATAGACCGCGAAATGGACATGAAGGTCGGCGCGTTCGACCTGTCTTTCGGCTGGATTCCGCACTCGGCCATCACCAACTGGGTCAACGTGAAAACGCCGGAAGGCTCGACCTTCCATTTCTCCGACGCCAAGGTCGATCCGACGATCAAATCGCACAACCCGATAAACCCCGAGCGCATCGCCGCGATGAAGCCGACCGTCGCCGTCGTCGATTCGACCCGCGCCATGCAGACCGAAGAAACCGAGCATGAAGAGGTGATCGAACAGCGCGTCGTCGATTTCATGAATGAAAACCCGGACAAGGGCGTGATCGCCTTCCATATCGGCTCCAACGCTGCGCGCATGTCGGGCTTCGTCAATGCCTATGGCCGCACCGGGCGCGATACTGTGGTGTTCGGCGCCGCCAAGCGTTTCCTGAAAAAGGTTCTGGAGCGTGTCGGCCTGCGCAGCGAATTTAATGACAAGGCGGGCGGAGCGAAATTCGGCCTCAAGGCTTTGGCGCGCAGCCACGGGCGTGAAGTCGTCAATTTCTCCCCCAGGGCCAAGCTGGCCAACGAGATCCTTGCCGGGGATCTGGGGGCGCAGGGCCTGCTTGCGACCGGTACGCACAACGAAGTCATGTCGATCGCCAACCGCCTGATCGAAAACAAGGACATGAAGAACCTTGGTTTCATCACGCCGCAGAAATACGTGGTGATCCTCTCGCAAACCGGCATTCCGGGCAGCACGCGCGAATTCAACCAGTTCGTCGACTGGCTGGAACGCCGCGGATTCAATTACAAGATCATCCACGCTTCCGGCCACGAAGGGCGCAAGGGCATCCTCAAGATGCTCGACTGGGCCAAGGCGAAATACGGCCTCGTTTCCCACGGCAGCACCAGCCAGCGCAACGACGCCGCCGACATCGTGAAGGTGTCCGGCATGATTCCGGTCGATCCGGCGGCGCAGGACGTCGTACAGGTTTCCGATAAAAAGGGCTGCAAAATCATTGCGCAGGAACCTTCGACCCGCGTTTATTTCTCGATCAAGCGGCCTGAGGATCAGCATTACGGCGGCGGCGAGGACGTTGAATACTACGCCCATGTCGCGCCGCCGGAGATGCGCTCCGAAACCGGCGATATGATCAACGACATCGCAAAGCTGCGTCCGGCGATCGCCAACGACGCCATCCGCATGCGCCATGTGCATGACGCTGCGCCGCGCCGCGATCCGATTCTGAACATGGACGGCTCCAGCCTGCGCCCGCGCAACAAGCGCGTTCATATCTCCCTGCCCGATTACCTGATCCAGAACGGCATCCTGCGCCGCATCGTGTTCGACTGCGAAACCACGCAGCTTGGCCGCAACGCCTGGATCACACAGTTTTCCGCACGGCAGAGCGAATGGTTCGGCGTGGAGGGCGATGCGCCAAAACGCATCAATATCCGCCAGACCTTGCCGCGGAAGGTCGTGCCCGACCTTAATGCCCTGCTGGTCACCGGGGTTGCGCCGTCCGACCTCTATGCGACCGGGCCGGATTACTATCCGCCGCGGCAGTTCTATCACAAGATCGATGCCTTCCTTCAGGAGTCAAAGAAGATCGATGCCGGCGCTGGCAAGGATGGCGGGCCTGCGGCAAGCCATAAGAGAATCTGGATCGACGCCGATCAGACGCCGCAGGACCCGACCCGAAAGGTCAAGGCGTCCCAGGGCGAGGCGAATCCCTATCTGGTCCGCAGTCTTGATTATGCTCTCGAGCGCCATCTTCCCGTCGCCGGAAAGCCGGAAGGCTCCGGCACGGCTGCGAAAGCGGAAGAGCGCTTTAAAAACCCGCGCTCCGTCACCGTCAAAACCATGGTCGGCGGCTTCAACAATATCAAGGCCGACGATGTCTGGCTGGCGCATGCCGCGTTTCGCGCCGGATCGCTGCGCTATGCCCCGACCAATACGGCGGGGATGCGCCGCTTTGACCTGCGCAACATGGCGCGGATGTATGCCTATCTGCGCCCCGACGAATTCAAGGTGCGGAAAAAGCCGGACAATCCGGCGTTCTTCGATTTCACGGTTGAAGGCCTGATGAAGGCGAATAATCTCGGCTATGAGAAATACAAGGCGCACGACGCCGCGGGCGATGTCGATATGGAAGACGACGCGCTCCTCGGCCACATGCTGAAAATAGACCCCGAGCTCTATACGCAGGCAATGCTCAATTCAAACCCGAAGGAAGTCAAAAAATTCCTGGCGGGGACGCATAACGGCATGCTCTATCCCCGGCATTTGCTGACCTATATCAATGTCGCGGCGAAGGACGCCCGCGCCAATATCGGGGTTTATGTCGGGCGTTCCACCGACCGCAAAACCATGAACCGGGCGCTGATTTTCAACGTTTCCGATTTCGACCCGAAAGATTTCCTCGGCATGAGCGCGCAGGAAGTATCCGAAATCATGGGCGACCCGAAACACCGCTTGCATAAGGCCTTCGAAGTCGTGTACCTGAACCAGCAGCCGCTTCTGGCGTCGGCCGATCGCGGTTTTGCCGTCGGGGCCAACCGCAATACGTCGCTGGAAGCGATGAAGGGTTACAAACATTTCATCGAGCGCCACCCGCAAATGGCGGCGACGATGATCCGGGCGATGGAAATGGCAAAGCCGGTCCCCGATCACGACCCGCGCGCGCCGATGGAAACCCGTCTCTACGCCCCCGCCTTCATGGAGATGAGCAGCCACGACAAAACACTGGCTAAATTGTTCGAGCCGGTAGAGCAGGAATTCACCGACCAGAGCTTCGCTCGCAAAATCAACCGGGAGCGCGCCGAAGCGCTGGACGGGTTCCATTCCGTTCAGGCGCGGGAGCGCTATGTCGCCGTTCTGTATCAGGCGGAGCAGGAATTCGAGCAGATTTTCGGCGTTGCCGCCAAATTCCTGCATGCCGAAGACCGCGCCCGCGAACAGGCGCGGGAAAAGGCGCGTCTGCACGGTCTGATCGACAGCGACGCTATGTCGATCGGACGCCTTGAAAAGCAGATTAACGATGCCCGCGCCAACTGGGACAAGATGATGGAAGGCAAAACGGCGGATGAAAAAATCCGCGCCGAAACCATCCTGACCGAAAGCCGTCAGTATGTCGATTTCGTCAAGGAACGGGTCGCCATGAACGACCCGGAATGGGCGCTGACGCGCGAGGATTATGCGCTTCTCGGCCTTGACGACAATGTCGCTTACGGTGCTTATCGTCCGCCGCTTTCGCGCAATACAGGCCCGCGCGCCCGCAGTCCGAAGCCGCGCGCGGCGTAATCGTCGGATTTATTTCCTGAGCAGAACGGCGCTCCACTCGCCCTTGTCGGCGCGGCCTGCGAGCGCGAGTCCGCATTCGGCGTAGCGCGCCAGCAAGGCGTCTGCCTGCGTTTGCAACATGCCGGAGAGAATCGCGTATCCACCCGGTTTGACGCAGCGCGCCAGGTCGTCCGCCATCTCCATCAGCGGCGCGGCGAGAATATTGGCGATGACCAGATCGTAATCTTCGTGAATATCCGCAAATCCGTCGCAGCACAGCGTGCGCATTTGTCCGCCGATGCCGTTGACGCCGCGGTGCAGTTCACTGACCCTTACGCATTCCGGGTCGATATCGGCGGCCAGTACCGGCGTTGTCCACAGGCGGCAGGCGGCGACCGCCAGAATGCCGGACCCGCATCCCATATCGAGGACGCCGCGCGGGGAGAACCCCTTGTCTTTCAACGACGCCATCAGCAGCAAACATCCCGCCGTCGTGCCGTGTTCGCCGGAGCCGAACGCCGTCGCCGCGTCGATCTGCAAGGGCATTTCTCCCGGCTGAAGATCCGGTGCGCTGTGGCTGCCGTAAATGAAAAATGGGCCAACGCGGAAGGGCGGGAAGGCGCGGTAACTTTCCTCCAGCCAGTTCACATCCGGCACCTTCTTGATCTCAAGGGCGGAGAAGGCTGTATCCGGCGGCAGGTCGAGAACGGCCGCCTGAATCGTCAGCCTGTCGGCAAGGGCGGCATCATCGGGCAGCCCTTCCACCAGGAACTGGACTCTCCAGCGCCGGTCCTGTCCGCGCATGATCGACGTGGATAAAGGATTGTCGATAAAAGACTCGGCAAAACGGCTGGCCTGATCGTCATCAAGGCCAGCCGCCAGCGTCATTTCCACCGTATAGAGGGGCGCGGATGCGTCGCTCACAATAGGTTATTTCTTCTTGCGGGATTTGGGCGCAGCGTCTTCCTCTTCGTCCTCATCCTCTTCTTCCTCGTCTTCATCTTCATCGAGGTCTTCATCGTCCAGCTCGTCTTCGTCAAGGTCGTCTTCGTCAAGGTCGAGGTCCGGATCGCCCTCTTCGTCCTCTTCGCTGACATCGTCCTCGTCGTCCTCAAGCTCGTCGAGGCTGACGACGCCTTCCTCGCCTTCGGCGATCAGGTCCTCATCTTCATCGTCCCCAAGTTTCCGCTTTCCGGCTGCCGTGGTTTCGGAAACCTGACCTGCATCGTCGTTGGAAACGCGGCTGCGGCGGGCGCGAACCTTGATCTCTGCGGTAAATTCGGCCTTGCAGTTGGGGCAGGTCACCGGACGCTTGTTGAAGTCGTAATAGCGGGTGCTGCAGCTCGGGCAGATGCGTTTCATGCCCTTTTTGTCGGCGGTTGCTGTGGCCACGGTTGTTTCTCCTTGAGGGATGCAGGTTTTATGCCCCTTTTGCTGCCCGATTTTTGACTTTCTGTCAAAGGGAAAGAGTGGAAAGCCATGGATTCCCGCGCCATATCCCTATAAAGTGGAGGACACCGGATTTTCCCGGTTTCTTATCTTAAATCCCTTCCCGGAGGACCCCGATGGAGCGTTCAGTTGTCATCTGCGGTTACAAGCGCAGCCCCTTCCATTTTGCCAATAAGGGGGCTCTGGCCAAAGTTCGCCCCGACGATCTGGCAGCGGAGGTGATCAAGGCTCTGATCGCGCAAACCGGGGTCGATCCGAACGACATCGAAGACCTACTGATGGGCTGCGCTTTCCCGGAAGCAGAGCAGGGGTTCAATCTCGCCCGCATCGTGACGCAACTGGCAGGCTTGCCGGTCAGCATTGGCGGCGCGACGGTCAATCGTTTCTGCGGCTCGTCGATGACCACGGTGCATATGGCCGCGGCTTATATCAAGATGGGCGCGGGCGACGTGTTTTTGTGCGCGGGCGTTGAATCGATGACCCGCATCCCGATGGGCGGCTTCAACCCGATGCCCAACCCGAAGCTGGCTGAAATCTACCCGCAAGCCTATATGGGCATGGGAGAAACCGCCGAAAACCTTGCCAAGAA
>JACPDM010000143.1 GCA_016184045.1 Micavibrio aeruginosavorus
CCTTGGTGCTTTCGCCGGAATGAATGCCGAGATGATCTTCGCAGGCTTTCATGATCTTGTCCGACCCGCACAGCCAGCACGGCGTCGTGCCGCAAACCTGCACCAGATGCTTGCCCACCGGGGCGAGGTTGTACATGGAATAAAAGGTCGCGACTTCATAAACCTTGATCTTGGGCATCGACAGGATGCGCGCGATCTCGTCCATCGCCGCGCGGGGAATCCAGCCGCCAAAGGGCGGGTTGGCCTTGGCTCCGATCTCGCCCACCAGACGCTGCGCCAGATCGAGCAGCGGCATCACCGCGCTTTGCTGCTTGCCTTTCGGGTAGCGCGCAATGATCTCTTCCACCGTCTTCATGTCATGGAAGACGAAGGTTTCGGGCTGGTACGGGGCGTTCAGATCGAATGGCTTTTTCATACGCGGTCCTGGCAGCGCCCGGTCTTGTTGTGAATCACGGCGGGCGCGATCCCTGTTTTAAAACAGAGTTCCGGACAAATCCAGCGCCTAGAAGAAGGATTATTGATTTTATGGTTAATTGGCAGGGGCCGGAGCTGGAGCTTTGCCCTCGCAGGCAACGACCTTCTCGCCATTGGCGACATTCACCTTTGTAACAGTGCAGCTCACTGTCTGCGGCAACATCGCCCGGCGCACTTCCGCGCTTTCCTCAGCCAGTTTCGGATGAATGCCGATCAGCGTTCTGGCTCCGGTCGCCTTGATGCCGACATCATCATTGGACAGCATGGACCGCGCTGTATCTTCAAGGCGGCAGATCGGTGTCGTGCAAACAGTCGCGCAGCCGGACAGAACGCCGAGCGCCGCGACGGCAAAAGCTTTTTTCAGGGATGGAACGGTCATCGATTGCAGCATGGTTGTGTTCTATCCTATTTTTATGACAAATGTCAAGGAGATAAAAACAGCCCCGATTCAAGCCGGGGCTGTTTTTGCAAATCTTACTGCTTCGGGGCTGGAGCGGGTGCAGGGCAAACCGTCGTGCAGGGCATCTTGACGATTTCCACTTGCAGCGGCCGCGGCTTGGCCGGGGGGCCCTTGCGCGGCGTGTACTGTTCCTTGGTCTTCACCACGCCGTCGATTTCGACTTTCATCTTGTCCGGGAACTGGACATTCACCGTGACATCTTTCGGCGCAGCGGCAGGAGCAGCAACGGCTTCAAGCTGCTGGACAAAATCGCGCGTGCCCTGAATATAGGCGCCGTCGCATTGCAGGTCGTCATCAGTCAGCATGATGGCCGAAATCTTTGCCGCCTGCGCCGCACAGGGCTTTTTCAGGTTGGCGATAACCGATTTCGCCGCCGCATCGAATTCCGGATGCAGGTTGCGCAGGCCTTTCAGGCCCGTTGCGACCATACCCGTATCTTTTGCGACCAAGCCGGCATTGATCGCCGTCTGCGCCGCCTGTTGCGAGAGGCAGAAATTGCTGATATCGGACTTGCCGCCGCCAACGCCGAAGAACGGAATGCTGACATTCATCGCCCAGCCCGTACAGCAATTGGACGCCGGCATAATATTGACGGATCCGACGTTGCCCATCGGCTTTGGCGCTTCCCAGTGATTGCTGTTGCTGATGCTGTTGCCGCCGCTGCTGGATGTCCCGCCGGTCGCATTCGACTGGCCGCCCGTGGCGTTGGACTGTCCGCCTGTGGCGTTCGATGTCGCCTGCCCGCCGGTTGCGTTGGCATTGGCATTGCCGCCAGTAGCATTTGATGCAGAATTGGAATTGGAATTGGAATTGGAATTGGAATTGGAATTGGATTGACCACCTGTGGCGCTGCCGCCAGTCGCACTGCCACCGTAACCGTTACCACCGTAACCGTTACCGCCTGCCCCGCCCTGACCGCCAGCACCGCCTGTTGCGGTCGCATTCTGGGACTGCGATTGCTGCTGGGTTTGCTGGTTCGTGTAGTTGGTGCTGGTCGTATTATTGGTCGTATTGTTCGTGGTTTCGTAATTGTTATGCGTGTTATTGTGTGTGTTATTGTGAATATTGGTGATCTCGGGTCCGTTGTTATTGTGCCCGTTATTGTTGCCGCTGGTGTGCGTATGACCCGGGTTCGGATTCTCATTGTATTAACGATCGCCGCCTGCCTCGGCTGCGCCTGCGAATGCGGCTGCGACCAAGACCAGAGAACTTGCAATTGCTTGGATTTTCTTCATTTTTACACCTTTTTCAGGGTTGAAGCCGACACCCTCTTGCCAGAAGGATTATGTTAACGACGAGCTGTCGCCTGGCCGTTTTCATAAATTAATACACGGTTTTCTGTCAAGTTATTCTTGCCTTTCTCATAACACCCCTGCCCTGCGTCTGCTGCAAAACAGATTATTTTTGCCTTCTTTGGCATTTATATGTTAAAAAACGGTGCTTTTAAAAAAACGGATTTAGAGGGAAAAAATGGATCAAGACGATATTCCGGCGCGTGACGCGCAAAGCGCCCCGCAACACTCTCAAGCCGGCGTGGCCAGAAAATTTCTGACCAAGGCTTTTAATGCCGTTGCGAAAATCGGTGTTGGCGCCGTCTTCGGTTTTGCGGCCAAAACCTCCGTTCTTGCCGTTGCCGCGACTGCGACCGCACCCGCCCTTGCCGCCGCGATTGCCGCTGGTGCTGCGGGTGGTCTGGCGTCCAGCCTAGCAAAACACGCTCTGGAAAACCGGAAGCTGAAAAAAGCCGGGCAGGAAACAGTCAAGTACAACTGGAAACGTCAAGGCCTTCTCTCTGTTCTTCTCGGCGCAGCTGGCGGCGGAATTGCAGCCCATTTCTCCGACAGCATTTCACACGCGATCAGTAACGCCATCGATTATATCAAGGGCCCGTCCGCCGCAGATACCGTTCCGGCTCCGGCACCCGTAGCAGCCCTGCCGGTTGAGCCTGCAAAACCCATCGTCGGCGCCTGCCTTGATGACCCCATGAAAACGCTGGTCAATGCCGATGGTGCCAGCGAAAAAGTTCATGAAGCCGCCACCCGCGCCTGCTCCGGCAACGCCAGAGCTTCGGCACAGGCGATGAAAGACCTCGGCTATCACGCGTATAACGGCATCGGCATGGAGAAATCGCAAAAACTTGGCGTTGAAATGCTGACCAAGGCCGCGGAAGCAGGAAACGTTCAGGCCATCCGCGATCTCGCCTATATTGAGTTCCACGGCAACGAAGCCGCCGGTGTACCGAAAAATGTCGAGGCCGCACTGACGAAAATGGAAAGCGTCATGCACAAGGACAAGCTGGCCATGCGCCTGATGAAGGAATGGACTGCCGTAACGGGCGGCGGCGCGGAACACGCCGTCCCCGCATCCGCCCCGGCACCGGTTCCGACCCCGGCCCCGCTCGATGATCTTACCCATGTCGAACTGCCTCCGCCCCAGCCTGTCGTGACCGTTACGGTTGATGAGGCCGCGCCAGCAGCAGAATCTTCAGCCCCCGTCGCCGTGCCGCCTGCCGCAGCGCCAGCGGCTCAGGAGGCCGGGCAAACGATTAGCTCCGGCAACAGCGCCCCGTGCCGGGCTGTGTTCCATGCCAACGGCGTCGATTTCCATTGCCCGGTCGATAACAATGAAATCGTTCTCGGCGACACCATCACCATCCAGCGCCCGCCGCTGCTGATGCCGGTTGCGCGGTAATGCTCTGACCGCATACCCGGGAATCAAAAAAGGCCGCTGTTAAAAGCGGCCTTTTGCTTGTCTATCGACTGGAAGCGCCTATCGATCGATCTCGCCGAAAACGATATCCAGCGAGCCAATCACCGACACCGCATCGGCCAGCATATGGCCGCGGCTCATGAAATCCAGCCCGGCAAGATGGGCAAATCCCGGTGCGCGCACGCGGCAGCGATAGGGTTTGTTGCTACCGTCAGCGACAAGGTAGACGCCGAACTCGCCTTTCGGCGCTTCGACCGCCGCATAGGTTTCCCCTGCTGGAACATGGTAACCTTCGGTGAACAGTTTGAAATGGTGGATCAGCGCTTCCATTGAACGCTTCATCTCCGCGCGAGGCGGCGGAGCGATCTTGTAATCGTTCACGCGCACAGGGCCGGAGGGCATTTTCTCAAGGCACTGCTTCATGATTTTGACCGACTGGCGCATTTCCTCCATGCGCACGAGATAGCGCGCATAGCAATCGCCGGTTTTACCGACCGGAATATCGAAGTCCAGATCGGAATAACATTCATAAGGCTGCGCCCGGCGCAAGTCCCAGGCGACGCCGCTGGCGCGCAAGACCGGGCCGGTAAAGGCCCAGTCTTCGGCTTCCTGCCGCGACACCGTGCCGATATCGACGGTGCGCTGCTTGAAGATGCGATTTTCCGTCAACAGGTTGTCAAGATCGTCAATCACCGGCAGGATCGATTTCTCGCACCATGCCATCATATCTTCGGCAAGTCCCGCCGGCATGTCCAGCGCAACGCCGCCCGGACGAAAGTAATTCGCATGCAGGCGCGCGCCGCAGACGCGCTCATAAAATTCCATGCCCTTCTCGCGTTCCTCAAATCCCCACAACGCCGGAGTAATCGCGCCGACGTCGAGGGCGAACGTCGTAATATTGAGAAGGTGGTTGAGGATGCGCGTCAGTTCCGAAAACAGAACGCGGATATACTGCCCCCGCGCCGGAACACCAATACCCAGCAGCTTTTCAACCGCCATGGCGAAAGCATGCTCCTGATTCATCGGGCTGACGTAATCCAGACGGTCGAAATACGGCGTTGCCTGCGTATAGGTTTTGTACTCGATCAGCTTTTCCGTGCCACGGTGCAGCAGGCCGATATGCGGATCGGCCCGTTCGACCGTTTCCCCGTTCATCTCCAGCAAAAGGCGCAAAACCCCGTGCGCGGCCGGGTGCTGCGGCCCGAAATTGAGGGTGTAGGGTCGGATCTGCGTTTCTTCGCCGATATCAATGTTTTCAGCTGCGTTGTTTTGCATTTTTTTATCCACTCTGCGCGTCCTGCCCCAGGCTTCGCCGGAGGGCGACGAAGGTTAACCTGTTTTCTTTACACCCCGATAGCCATGCGGCGGAATGGCCGCCTTTTCATCGCCGGGTAACTGCACGTCGGTCATTCCTTCCCACGGCGAAGTAAAATCGAAACGGCGAAAATCCTGCGACAGCTGCACGGGTTTGTAGACCACCCGCTTGCGCTCTTCGTCATAACGCACTTCAACATAGCCCGTCAGCGGGAAATCCTTGCGCTGCGGGTGTCCGTCAAAGCCGTAATCGGTGAGGATACGGCGCAGGTCGGGATGGCCGGAGAAATAGACTCCATACATATCCCAGACTTCGCGCTCGAACCAGTTGGCGCTGCTGAACACCTCTGTCGCCGACGGGACCGGGATATCCTCCGTCGTCGTGACTTTCACGCGCATGCGGTTGTTCTGGACAAGGGAGAGGAGATTGTAAACCACGTCAAAACGCTCGGCCCTGTCCGGATAATCCGCGCCGCAGACATCGACCAGCATCCGGAACTGGCATTCCGGATCGTCGCGCAGGAATTGCAGCACCTTGAGAATTTTGTCGCGCTGCGCCCAGAAGGTCAACTCGCCGTTAACGAATTCGTAG
>JACPDM010000144.1 GCA_016184045.1 Micavibrio aeruginosavorus
AGCAAAATGCGCATCAGTGATATGTCCTCATCAAACCGACCAGATGCCCTTGAACCTTCACCCGTTCGGGCTCCAGAACGCGGGGTTCATAGGCATCGTTTTCGGGTTCAAGAATAATCTTGTTGCCGGAACGGCGGTAGCGTTTGAGGGTCGCTTCGGAATCATCGACCAGCGCTACGACAATTGTACCGTTGTCGGCGGTATCGGCCTCACGGATGATGACGGTATCGCCGTCATGAATTCCGGCGTTGATCATGGAATCGCCGCTGATGGTCAGGGCGTAATGGCGCCCGCTGCGTCCCATCAGGTCCGGCGGAACGTCAATAGTGGTGTTTTCGTCGCGGATCGCTTCGATCGGCGTGCCTGCTGCGATTTTCCCGTGCAGCGGGATGGATTCGAAAATGGAGGATACTTCGGCGCGAACGCTGTCGATGGCGCGGGTAATGCGCGCAGCGGCGGTATTGTCCTCCGGCGCGATCTTCGAGCCTTCGGGCAGTTTCCTTACTTCCAGCGCACGGGCGCGGTGGGGCATGCGCTCCAGATAGCCGCGTTCCACCAGCGCGTTGATCAGGCGATGGATGCCGGATTTCGATTTGAGGCCCAGGGCGTCCTTCATTTCCTCAAACGAAGGGGCGACATCGCCCGCGGTCATGCGTTCGTGAATGAAGAGCAGCAGGTCGCGTTGCTTTCTGGTGAGCATTCATGAATCCTTTCGTTCCCGATTGTTCCCCGATGTTCTTATTGTACACTTGAACCGGGTGAGAATATACTTATTTTGTTCTAGTTTGGTTCATGATTTGTGTCAAGGGGGCAGAGGGTCACGGGCGCAGAAATGCGGAATTGACCCGGCGGCGAAGCTGCGTATCCTGCCCTGACCCGTTCGGTATTTCAAGAGGCAGCATTTTCCCCATGGCGAAGAGAACATACGGCAAAGGCAGCGCGGTTTATCTGGCGATTGCCGTGGTGATTATGGTTGTTCTGGAAATGACTGTTTTCGGCACCCGCCCGCCGCAAAGGCAGCAGCAAGCCACCATCACCATTGAGGATGAGCAGCCCGCGCCGGAAAGCATTCCGGAGGGTGAAGGGGCGCTCTCGCGCAAGCCGGATTTCGCACCGCCCAGAACGCTGGAGACGATTGAGCCGCTTCTGCCCGGCAGCACGGCGTATGGCGAAAAGTTCGGCCCCGTCCTGCCGCCCGCATGGGTCCGGAATGCCGTTCCCAGCAACGTGCCGCAAGGCAAGCCGCGCGTGGCCGTCATCATCGACGATATGGGCATGGACAGGAAGCATACGCGGGCCGCCATCACCTTGCCGGGGCCGCTGACCATGGCCTTCCTTCCTTATGCGGACGATCTGCCCGCGCAGACGGGTGAAGCGCGGGCGGAGGGTCATGAGCTGCTGGTTCATGTTCCCATGGCTCCTGTCAGGAATACCGAAGGAGCGGGGCCGGACGTTCTGACGCCGGAGATGACGCCGGAGGATTTTATGGCGATGCTGGATAAGGATCTTTCTGCTTTCTCCGGCTATGTCGGGATCAACAATCACATGGGCAGCAAGATGACGCAGGACCGCCCCGGCATGGAGCGCGTGATGGCAGAGTTGCGTGCGCGCGGGCTCCTCTTTATCGATTCACGCACGATCAATACGTCTGTCGCCGCCGATGAGGCGGCAAAGGCGGGCATTCCCTACGCGGTGCGTGACGTTTTTCTGGATCATGAAGAAACCTATGAAGCGGTCGCCGGGACTTTGGCGGAGGTCGAGCGCAAGGCGCTTAAGGACGGTCTGGCGATTGCCATCGGCCATCCGCGCGAGGAAACGGTCAAGGCTCTGCGCGAATGGCTGCCGACGCTGGAGGCAAAAGGCATCGCCCTTGTCCCGGTCAGCGCCATCGTCACGGCGCCGCCGGAAGGCAATCCGGAGTGATTAGCCCGGATTGCCGCTTTCCGGGCCGTACATGCTGTCGAGCAGATGGCGGTTGATCTTGACCGCCGATTTCCTTTCAAGCGCCTGCATATAGACGCCCATCAGTTCTTCCTTCGCATTTTTGGTCAGCGTGTCGGAGATTTCCTTCATCTCCTTTTCGGGCGCTTTGGCGGGGTCGGGCAAGGTGACGGTTTTGATGCGCGCGATCAGGACGCCTCCCGGCACAGGGGCCATCACGGTTTCGCCTTCGATGGCGGAGAACAGCGCCGGGATCGTTTCGGCGCTCAGGCCTTTCGGCGGCTCGCCGCTGCGCTTTACGTTGATGGTCTGGACGCTAAGGCCGAATTCACCGGCGGCGGCGCTCAGGGTTTTTGTCCCCGCGGCAAGTTCCTGTTGCAGCTTTTGCCCGCGGGTGCGGTTGGCGGCGGCTTTCTGGTCGGTTTCCCATTGCTTGCGCAGTTCTTCCTTCACGTCTTCAAACGGGCGAAAGCTGGCAGGGGTGATGGCATCGACGCGCACAGTGGCATAGCGCCCGTCCTTCAGCTCCATCACCGGGGCGGATTCGCCTTCATTGATCTCGAACGCGCTTTTCAGGATGTAATCGCTGTCCTTTTCAAAGGCCTTCATCGCGTCATGCTTGTCCGGGGTGGAGCCGTCCTGACGGACCGGGCCGATTTTCTCCAGCTTGAGGTTCATGTCCTTTGCGATGTCTTCCAGCGCCTCGCCGCCGGCAAGGCGGTCGTCGATGGCGTTGGCGGTATTGAACATCTGGTCGGCAAGCCGCGTTTGCAGGAGGCCCTTGCGGATGTCCCCTTTCACTTTTTCAAACGGTTTGACTTCGGAAGGCAGGGTTTTGGCGGCGACCATGACAGACCAGCCGAGCGGGCTTTTGAACGGCCCGACGGCGGCGCCGGGCGCGGCCTCGAACACGGCGGCGGCGATATCTTCGGCCAGACCGCTGCGTTCATACGTCTGCTCGCCCTGAAAATCCTTTCCGGACGCTTCTTTAAGGGATTTTCCGCCCTGAACGGCCTCAAGGACCTTGCGGGCGGATTCTTCATCCTTCATGACCGCCTGTTGCACCGCGCGGCGTTCGGGCGATGTATAGGAATCGATATTGGCGTCATATTCCTTCTTCAGATCTTCGTCGCTGATGGCGATAGA
Organism: Micavibrio aeruginosavorus; assembly: GCA_016184045.1. Lineage (GTDB taxonomy): Bacteria > Pseudomonadota > Alphaproteobacteria > Micavibrionales > Micavibrionaceae > Micavibrio > Micavibrio aeruginosavorus_C. Next base: position 3,088 of record JACPDM010000144.1, read on the forward strand.
GTCGCGCACGGAGGACTCGCCCATCGTGGCGATGGTGAAGGTCCGGGTTTCGGGAATGGAATAGCGCAGTCCCTTGGCGGCGTCATAAAGCGCCAGCAAAATATCGTCCGGCGCGTTCTCGACGTCCTTGATGCTGCCGTCGGTCAGGATAATGCTCTCGATCGCGCGGCTTTCATTATTATAGGGATAAAGCGCGGCAGCCTCCTGCGGCGATGGGGTGAGGGCGGCGGCCTGGATGGTGGATTGCAGCAGGGATTGCATGATGCCGCGGCGAAGCGTCGCGATGAATTCATGCTCGCCGATGACCTGCGCCTGCAGGAAGCGCTGGAGCATATCTTTGCGGCTCGCGCCCGGCTGCTGCTTGAGCAAGGGCTCGATCATCGCATTGATCTGCTTTGCCACCTCGGCGTCGCCGACATAAAAACCCATGTCATAGGCGGCGCGCGCCAGCATGCTGGAGGCGATCTGCGTTTTCAAAATCTGGTCGGTCAGGCCGAAGCGATAGGCGTCCTGCACCGATATGCCCTGCCGGGAGAGGGTGCGGCGGACGATATTGTCGAATTCCGTCATCCCGATCTTGTCTTTTCCAGCCTTGGCCACCACGGTGGAGCCGACGCCGCCGCTGCGGAAGAACCCGCCCACATCCATCAGCACCATGCCCAGCATCGCCATCATCAGAAAGCCGAACAGGACATATTTAATGACCTTGGAATGGGTACCGTCGCGCATGGCGGTCAGCATGGGGAAATCTCCATATATGAATAAATAACCCCGTTGTTTAACACACCGCGCAGAGGCCCTCAACGGGGTATTAGGGGGCAAAACCGTTTCCCTTCAATATGTTGATAATTTCCCGGGTCTTCTTGATCCGTTAACGATCCTTGCGATAAAATCGAAAAGGGGATGGCGAATCAACTCGATGGCAAGAATGCAGGCAGGATCGGCGCGTTTTTTATGGGCCCGGATATTCGTAATGCTCGTGGTGGCCCTGCTGTTCTGCGGCCCCGGCGCGGGCCGGGCCTTGGCGGTCTGCGCCAGCCCGGCGGGGAATGCAGGTGACATCTACTACAATACGACGTCCAAAATCGTGCAGTACTGCAACGGCACGAGCTGGATCGCGACTGGCAAGGGTCCCGGAACCGGGGGCGGCTGCGCCAGCCCGGCAGGCGCGGCGGGCGATATTTTCTACAACACGACCTCCCGCGTGCCGCAATTCTGCAACGGTAATGAATGGGTAGCGATGGGGCCGGTCGGCGGGGCGGCCAAAGGGGCGTGGAAACAGGTTTCGGCGGGACTGTGGAACACCTGCGCTGTGAAGACGAACGGTGCGCTGTATTGCTGGGGAAGCGATAGTGACGGCCAGCTTGGCAACGGGGCGACGACGGGAAATCAAACGAGTCCAGTCCAGGAATCGACGGCTGCGACTGACTGGGCCAGTGTTTCGGTGGGAGCTACCCACACCTGCGCGGTGAAGACGAACGGGACGCTGTATTGCTGGGGGGATGATACGTATGGCGAACTTGGCAACGGGGCGACCACAGGCGATCAGGCAAGCCCTGTGCAGGAATCGACGGCGGCGACCGACTGGGCCAGCGTTTCGGCGGGAGTTGACCATACTTGCGCTGTGAAGACGAACGGGACGCTGTATTGCTGGGGGGAAAATTTTGATGACCAGCTTGGTACCGGGGGGAGCGACGCGGTGAGCCCAACGCAGGAATTCACCGCGGCGACCGACTGGGTCAGCGTTTCAGCGGGAACCACCCACACCTGTGCGGTGAAGACGAACGGAACGCTGTATTGCTGGGGGAATGATGCGACCGGTCAGCTTGCCAACGGGGCGGGGGGGGATCAGGCGTTCGCGACGCAGGAATCGACCGCGGCGACCAACTGGGCCAGTGTTTCGGCGGGAGTTGACCATACTTGCGCTGTGAAGACGAACGGAACGCTGTATTGCTGGGGGGCTGATGGAAATGGTCAGCTTGGCAACGGGGCGACAACGGGCAATCAGGTGAACCCGGTGCAGGAATCGACGGCGGCGACCAACTGGGCCAGCGTGGCGGCGGGAGATATCCACACCTGCGCGGTGAAGACGAACGGGACGCTGTATTGCTGGGGGGATGATACGAATGGCCAGATTGGCAACGGGACAACGGGGGGGAGACAAGTGAGTCCGGTGCAGGAATCGACGGCAGCGACCGACTGGGCCAGCGTGGCAGTTGAC
>JACPDM010000138.1 GCA_016184045.1 Micavibrio aeruginosavorus
GAAGGCTATCAGGGCGGCCTGTGGCTGGACATCATTACCGCCGGTGCATCCGCCTCCGCTCCGGACCGCGGCATCCAGTTCAATTCCGGCGGCGCGTTCACGGCCAGCAGCAATTTCCAGTATATGGCCGATGGGGACTTGCTGCTTAGCGGCACCTTTACAGGAACGGCATCCGTTCCTGTAACGGGCGCGGGGACGCGGATGTTCTTTGATACACAAAAAGCAGCGTTCAGGGCGGGTTATGTCAGCGGCACGCAGTGGGACAATGCCAGCATCGGTATCTACAGCACGGCGATGGGGTCCAGCACGACGGCTAGCGTCAATTACAGCATAGCGATGGGTCTTGGCACAACGGCCAGCGGCTCTTTCGGTGTAGCCTTAGGTAATCAGACTATTTCCTCAGGGAATGAAGGGAGTTTTGCTGCAGGTTTCTTTACAGAAGCGACGGGTAGTGCCTCTTTTGCTATTGGCCGTGAAGCCAAGGCGGCAGGGGGCAACAGCGTTGCTTTTGGTTTGTTTGATGCAACAGGTACGAAACCAGAGGTTTCTGGCCAGTCTTCATACGGTATTTTTATGGGCGACCAGAGCGGCCTTGTGATGAGTGCCACGAACACCATGGGCCTGTTCGGCGGCAAGATGGTGATCGACCCGGCTGTTCCGGCGACGCAGCTGACGGCGCGTGGCGTGATCGACGCGGGCGCGGCGACGGATGCGATCGTGTTCCCATCCGGCACGACGGCGCAGCGCCCGGGCGCGCCGGTCAACGGGATGATCCGCTACAACAGCTCCAATGACAAATTCGAAGGCTATCAGGGCGGCCTGTGGCTGGACATCATTACCGCCGGTGCATCCGCCTCCGCTCCGGACCGCGGCATCCAGTTCAATTCCGGCGGCGCGTTCACGGCCAGCAGCAGCCTGATCTATTCATCGCAAGGATCGTTCATGGTATCCGGAACGCATAGCGGCGTTGGCGCTCCGCCGGCCACGGGTTCTGGAACGCGCATGTTCTTCGATCCGACCAAATCGGCTTTCCGCGCAGGCCGGGTAACCGGCACGCAATGGGATAACGCCAATATCGGCGTGTACAGCATCGCAACCGGACTTAACACGAAGGCCAACGGTCTTAACAGTACCGCGATGGGCAGCAGCTCGACCGCCAGCGGCGATACCAGTGTGGCAATCGGGAATGTTGCAACGGCCAGTGGAGACTTTAGTGTAGCGATCGGGGATAATCCGACCTCCAGCGGTGTCAGCAGCGTCGCCCTGGGTCTTGGCACGACAGCGAGCGGGAACAGCAGCACAGCGATGGGTGAGAGTACAATTGCCAACGGCACGGCCAGCACGGCCATGGGCTTTGGCAGCAATGCTGGCGGCAATTATAGCACGGCGATGGGGACCAATACATCCGCCGGAGGAATCGCGAGTACGGCAGCAGGCTATCAAGCCAATGCTGACGGCGATTACAGCGCTGTTTTTGGAAATCAGCTTAACATTTCTGCGACGGGCGATGGCTCGGCAGGGTTTGGCTTGACGACGACCTCTCCGGCGACCGACCCGATCATTTCCGGAACGCAGTCGTTCGGTGTGTTCATGGGCAACCATAGCGCGGTCAACTTCGCTGCGGCGAACACGGTCGGGTTCTTCGGCGGCAATATGGTGATTGACCCTGCCGTTCCCGCGATGCAACTGACGGCGCGGGGTGTACTTGATGTTGGGGCGGCGACGGATGCGATTGTATTCCCGTCCGGCACGACGGCGCAGCGCCCGGGCGCGCCTGTCAACGGGATGATCCGCTACAACAGCTCCAATGACAAATTCGAGGGCTATCAGGGTGGGGTATGGACAGATATCATCACCGCCGGGGCATCCGCCGCCGCCCCGGATCGCGGCATCCAGTTCAACAGCGGCAGCGCGTTCACGGCCAGCAGCAACCTCCGATATATGGCTGATGGCGACCTTCTGCTCAGTGGCACCTTTACCGGTACGGCCAGCGTTCCGGCGACGGGCGCAGGTACGCGCATGTTCTTTGATACGCAAAAAGCGGCTTTCAGGGCGGGATATGTTAGCGGTACGCAGTGGGATAACGCCAGTATCGGGGATTATAGCGTGGCGATGGGGCGCAACACTACGGCCAGCGGCTTTGTCAGCACGGCGATGGGGCAACTCACAACGGCCAACAATGCCAACAGCACGGCGATGGGCTTTGGCACTACAGCCAGCGGTGTCAACAGCACGGCGATGGGGCAAAACACGACAGCTAGCGGTGATAACAGCACGGCGACAGGGAGCAGCACAGCGGCCAGCGGTAGCTGGAGTACGGCGATGGGGAATACCACGACCGCCAGTGGCAACAGCAGCACGGCGATGGGGTATGCTACGACGGCCAGTGGCGGTGCCAGCACGGCGATGGGGAGCGGCACGACGGCCAGCGGTAGCTATAGCACGGCGATGGGTTTTAAGGTCACCGCCGGGAACGGCACGGCAGGCAGCGGCCTTGGCGATGGCTCTATGGCACTTGGCCTGATTGACGATGCTGTGGCCATTACAACGGCTTCGCAAGTCACGGGCATCCAGTCCATGGGCATCTTCATGGGCGATCAGGACGGTCTGGTGATGTCCGCCAACAGCACCATGGGCCTGTTCGGCGGCAAGATGGTGATCGATCCGGCTGTTCCCGCGACGCAACTGACGGCGCGGGGCGTGATTGATGCCGGGGCAGCGACGGATGCGATCGTGCTTCCGTCGGGCACGACGGCCCAGCGCCCGGGCGCGCCTGTCAACGGGATGCTTCGCTACAACAGCTCGAGCAGCAAGTTTGAAGCCTATCAGGCCGGGGCGTGGTCTGACATCATTACAAACGGGGCCGGGGGGATTGCACTTAATGATCTGGTTGATGCCAGTACAGACTATGCTGTCAAGGGCAGCCTTTATATTGGCGAAGGGGCGATTGCAGCAGGGTCTGCGGGCACAAGCAATGTCGGTGTTGGTTCTTACGCCTTTACGAACAATACGGGTAACCAAAATACAGTCCTCGGCTCGAATGCTTTTCGTGGCACTGGTACTGGAAGTGACAATACCGCAATCGGTCATAATGCGTTGACCAGTACCACTAACGGCATTGGCAACGTTGGTGTTGGCAGCCTTGTCATGCTGGATAATGCGACGGGTAATCAGAATACAGCCCTTGGCATGGAAGCGTTAAGAGCGAACATGGGCGGCTCAAATAGCACCGCTATCGGCTATTGGGCCATGCGCTATGCCAATAACGCATCGGGCGTTTTCACAACCTATAACACGGCTGTCGGGGCCCAAGCCCTGCGCGGCAGCGTCACAGCCGCATCCAATACAGGAACATCAAACACCGCTATCGGTTACGGTGCCTTGCTTGTCGTATCGTCCGGCAGCAGCAACATCGCCATCGGCGACCGCGCAGCGGACGGCTTGACGACCGGGTCGAACAACATCACGATCGGCTCGAACGTCGATGCCGTTTCCGCCACCGGAAGCAACCAGCTTAATATCGGCGATACGATTTACGGCGATCTATCCACCGACGGGGTCCGTATCGGTGGCGCAGGCGCGGTCAGCGCGTTTTCCGATCTTGAACTGGCGGGGACACTGGCCCTGAAAGTGTCTGCGGGCACGACGGCGCAGCGCCCGGGCACGCCGGTCAACGGGATGATCCGCTACAACACCGATAACGGGAAATTTGAAGGCTATCAGGCCGGAGCCTGGCAAGACATCCTGACCGGGTCTGCTGCCGCCTCCGCCCCGGATCGCGGCATCCAGTTCAACAGCGGCGGAAATTTCGCGGCTGTCGATACGTTCCTTTATTCGTCTGCCGGGGATTTTATTGTAGGCTCAACCCAGAAGGGCGATACCGGTAATGCGGCGCATGACAGCCGTATGTTCTTCGATAAAGCAAAATCGGCGTTCCGGGCCGGTACGGTGACAGGGGCGGAATGGGATAATGCCAGCGTCGGCAGTTACAGTTTTGCCGTCGGCGGCCCCAATATCAATCAGGTGACAGCATCGGGAACGTATAGTATCGCGATGGGCGGCGGCGCGGTGGCCTCAAATACGGGGAGCATCGCGATGGGTACGAGCGCCATCAGCAATTCAAGCGATTCGATTGCCATAGGTAGTACAACAGTGGCAGGCAATGTCGGTGCGGTTGCCATAGGATATAACACCACCGCCAGCGGCAATACCAGTACGGCATTGGGTTATTTGACAACGGCAAGCGGTTCTCAGGCTTTTGCCGCAGGGCGTCAAACGACGGCGAGCGGTATCAGAAGTGTGGCATTGGGTAGTAGCACAATTGCCGCCGGTGATTTCAGTACAGCTTTTGGAAACGAAGTGAATGTATCGGCAACAGGCGACGGTTCTGCCGGTTTCGGTCTGACGACGACATCGCCTGCAACCGATCCGATTGTTTCCGGAGCGCAGTCGATGGGCATTTTCATGGGCAACCACAGCGCCGTGAACTTTGCGGCGGCCAACACCATGGGCCTGTTCGGCGGCAAGATGGTGATCGACCCTGCCGTTCCGGCGACGCAACTGACGGCGCGCGGCGTTCTTGATCTGGGTGCGGCGACGGATGCGATTGTGTTCCCGACGGGAACGACAGCGCAGCGCCCGGGCACGCCTGTTAACGGGATGATCCGTTACAACAGCTCCAACGACAAATTCGAGGGTTATCAGGCCGGGGTGTGGACGGATATCATTACTGCCGGCGGCACCCCCGCCGGGGCCAATACGCAAGTTCAGTTCAACAGCGGCGGTGTATTCGGGGCTGCGGCGTATTTTACATGGGATAATGCCCAGGGCCTGCTTGGCATAGGATCGGGCAGCGCCGGCAATGCGGACAGGCTTGATATGAACGGCAATCATATCAGGGGAGTCGATGATCTTAAATTCAATGGCGGTCCCAACGAAATCAGCTTTCTGTCCATGCCGAACGAGGTCAACTGGCGCCTGAGCGTGACCGACGGAACCAACGCCGATGCCGAGGTCTTCACGGTGATGGATGGCGGGTTTGTCGGTATCAATAACAACAATCCGAATGCCGCTCTGGATGTTATCGGAAACATTGAATTTACCGGAACCCTCCACGACGTGTCGGATATGCGCCTGAAAACCGATATTCACCCCTTACGCGACCGTGGCAGCATGCTGGAGCGTCTGGACCAGATCGGCACCTACAGCTTCCGCATGAAGGACGACAAGGGAGGCCAGATCGAATTCGGCGTCATGGCGCAGGAAATCAACAAGGTCTTCCCAGAGCTTGTGGCGGTCGATGAATCGACGGCGGAGAAATACATGTCGGTCAATTATCTCGGCCTGATCGCGCCGCTGCTTGAGGCCAGCAAGGAGCTGAAAGCCGAAAACGACGACCTTAAAACCCGTCTGGCCAGTGTCGAGGACGATATCAAGGGCCTCAAGGTCCAGACTGGCTACGGCATCAACAAGGCTGGGGCGGAGATGTGGATGCTGCTTCTGATGGCGGTTCTGTTCGGGGCGTCTTCGGCCACGTTCGTGATCGGCGCGGTTGTGCGCCGCAAGAGCCGCTGAAAACCGGCCCGAAAGCCAGTCTCTTGCCTTCCACGCGAAGATATTCTAATTTCCACCCGTGCTTCGCCCCCGTGGTGGAACTGGTAGACGCGCCCGACTCAAAATCGGGTTCCGAGAGGAGTGTCGGTTCGAGTCCGACCGGGGGCACCATCATCTCCATGGCATCCATGAAAAAAGGCCTAAATACGCCGCTCGCCCTGGGCCGCGTATCGGCGTATCAGCGCGTTCCCCCGCCGGGCGCTCGCGGTGTTTCCGTCCGCTCCACGGCGACGCCCGTCCCTAGGGCGGCTCGTTCGCTGTTGAACAGGGATGTCAGCGCCCATATCGCGGCCAGCAGCAGAAAGGCACCGATAACGAAGGCCAGGATTTTGCTGGTGTCGTCTTCCTGATCCTCGCGGCGCGGCTTGAGTTGCGTTTGCATGATAATCCTCCTATGCCCGGTGGCTGTGCATCACACTGCCAACGGGCCGGAGAGCTGATAGGTTTCTCTGAAAAAATTAAATCGCGACGGGCCCTTGAAAAAGGCGGATCAGATGATCCGGATCGGCTTGCCCGGGATTTTGTGATAGCTGACCCCGCCGCCTTTGAGGAACTGGCCCATGCCGTAAATCTTGCAGGTATAGTCGAATTTTTGCCCGTTATGTTCCGCAGGTTTCGGCAGGGTAAAGGTATCGTAGCTTTGCGTGCTGACGGCCGGCTCCACGGTGCCGCTGCCGATGACGGGAACGGTCATGACCACATGATTGACGTTGTTTTCCGTGACGGCGCGGTAAAAGGCGCTGGACGGGCTGGATTTGGCGTTTTGCACGGCGGCATCAACGCGCTCGAAATAATCGTTGAACGCGCCGCTCTGGATCTTCTCTCTCATGCCGGGAAGGTAGTCGCCGTTCCGGTCAACGACCAGCGGCGTGCAGACCGACACATAGCGGCTGCCGATCACGGTATGGCCGAGGTCGGAAAGTTTCCGGGCTGAAGCCTTTTCCTTCAAAGGCGCTGTGTTTGCAGGCTTTTTTATTAAGGCTGGATTGCGGTTTGGGTGTTTCTTTCTCTGCGGGTTCCGGATTGCTGCTGCCGGAAAAGGCGCGGCCAAGCGTCTGGTCATACAGGAATTTCCCCGCACCGGGCAGGATTGTGCCGTAATAGGTATCAATGGTCAGGGCATAGCCGGAGGTGTAGAGGTTCCATACGCCTTTCAAAACGCCCCCCGCGAGGCCTGCCGCGCCATCGGCGGTTTTTCCCGCTTCATCCTTGCAATCCCCGGAATTGTCGATACAGGCCCCGACCGCGCCAGCGCCGGAAACGGCAGCATCCTCAATCGCGTTATAAGCCGATTCAGCGCGGGGCAGGCCAGCGCCCGCGATCTTTCCGCCTTTTTCCAGCACGATATCCTTGGTCGAGCCGAAGCCGTTGAGCATGGAATTGA
>JACPDM010000030.1:0-5400 GCA_016184045.1 Micavibrio aeruginosavorus
TGGCGGCCTCGGTCACTTTGGCCTCGTCCACGCCCAGATGCTCAACGACGATTTTTTTCACGCGTTCGGCAACGTCACTCATGGTCATTCCTTGTCTTGGTTGGTTTAGCGTCACTTTTATTTAAACGACAGGACCATAATGACAGGTTTTTGCGAAAGCAAGCGGTTTTCGTGTCCCGCCCCCGCCTGGTTTGGCGTAAGACATGGAAATTCCAGCGTTTTCCGCGGTTTTCCACGCCACCTTATCGGGCTATGAAAAATGTGGACAAAAGGCTGGATTTCTGGTTAAAATGTATTAACCTTTAGCAGGAATTTTTAAGGGATCGACTGAACGATGAGCAGAGATCAGGCCGGAATGGGCGGTACGCCCGGCGGGGCGCGGAGCGGGACAACGGAAGGCCCGATGACGTCGGCTTTGCGTCGCAGCTTGCTGCGCGGCATCGTTATGGGCGATTTTTCCTCTGCCGGCAATGCGCTGGATCAGAAAATGCGCGGTGACTTCCATACCAGCGAAGATCGCCTGCGCGGGATGAGCGCCGAATCGGCCCGCGTGGTCATGGCATCCTCGCCGTCCGTCACCAACAGTTTTGCCGACAAGCTGCAACTCAAATTCGCGCAGGCCGGAATGGCCAAGGATCTTCTGGTCATGACGATCGGCGCGCAGCGCGAGCATACCGACCGCGTCGAGGCCGAGATCAAGGCGCTTTTGACCAGCAAGCCGCTGTCCCTGCGTACGCCGGACGAACTGAACTATATCGCCGATAAATTCGGTGAACTGGGCGTGACCGTCGGCAAAGAGCCCGGTGCCCTCAACGCCGCGATCAGCGGCTTCATCGCCGCCACCCCCGGCATGGACAAGATGATGAAGGGCGGAGCCAGCGCTCCGGAAATGGCGCTCAAGCGCTAGATCATTGCTTTAACGATCCGCAAGGATGGAAATCAGCCCGGCTCTTTTCAGACCGGGCTGTTGTTTTTTAAACCATCGCCATCCCGCCATTCACGTGAATGGTCTGGCCGGTGACATAGGCGGCTTCCTCGCTTGCCAGATAGACGCACGCGGCGGCGATATCGTCCGGTGTGCCCATGCGGCCCATCGGGATGGTGGAATTGATCTTCGTTTTCTGGTCGTCGGTCAGGACATCGGTCATCGGCGTTGCAATAAAGCCGGGGGCGATGCAGTTGACGGTGACGTTGCGGCTGGCGATTTCGGCGGCCATGGCCTTGGTCCATCCGGCCAGACCCGCTTTGGAGGCGACATAGTTGCATTGCCCCGGATTGCCGGTCGTGCCGACGACGGAAGAAATATTGATAACCCTGCCCCAGCGCGCCTTCATCATTCCGCGCTGGCACGCTTGCGCCAGAAGGAAAGTGGCGGTGAGGTTGACGCGGATGACTTCGTCCCATTCTTCCTGCTTCATCCGCAGGGACAGATTGTCTTTGGTCAGTCCCGCGTTGTTGACGAGGATGTCAATCTTCCCCATCGCTTCCGTTGCCGCTTTGACAAGAGCGTCGATCTGCGTCAGATCGCCGAGATCGGCGGGCAGGACGTGGACGCGATCGCCCAGTTCCGCAGCAAGCTCATTCAATTTCGCCTCATTGCGGCCGGAGATGCCGACGACCGCGCCTTGCGCGTGCAGCGCCTTGGCGATGGCATTTCCGATGCCTCCGGTCGCGCCGGTGACAAGGGCTGTTTTTCCCGAAAGATCGAACATGGTTTTTTCGTATCCCTATAAGTGGTTAAAACTTATTCCGCAGCGTCCACACTATGCGACGCGGCTTGCGCGATGTCAAAGGCGGCAAGGTCGATATGCGTGATGGACGAAAGGTCGATCGTCTGGCCGAGGAATCGCTCGGCCATCGGCTGGAATCGCTCGGCGGAATCGGTGACAAGAAAGCGGATATCGGGCGTTCCGCCTGTTGCCGCTCCCGGCGTGAATTGCGCGGTGATGGAATCTGCCGCCGCCTGCCCGCTGTCGATCAGGGTGACGCCCGGTCCCGCGACTTTGGCGATGGCTTCGCGCATCAGCGGGAAGTGGGTGCAGCCAAGAATGATCGTATCCGGACGCGGTTCCTGGCGCAGCGCCGGGGCGATATAACGCTGGATTACGGCGAGGGTTTCCGGCCCGTCCACCCAGCCTTCCTCGGCCAGTGCGACAAGGACCTGCGTCGGCACGCTGGTGACCGTGACGGCGGGGTCGGCGGCGCTCAAGGCGCGATGATAGCTGCCCGAACGCACGGTCGATTGCGTCGCCATCAGCAGAACGGATTTGTTGCGCGTGGCTTTGATGGCGGCGCGCACGGCCGGAGGGATCATCGAGATCACGGGAACCGGCGCTGCCAGCGCCGCAACCGCTTCGGCCCCGTGGACCGAGGCCGTGTTGCAGGCGATGACGATCATTTTAACGCCGTGACGGAGAAGGACGCGAGCAAGGCCGGTGGAGTAGGCCTGTACCGTCTCCGCGCTTTTCGTGCCATAGGGGACGCGGGCGGTGTCGCCGAGGTAAATGAATTTCTCCCCCGGCATTTTCGCCATCAGCGACTTCAGCACGGTAAGCCCGCCGACGCCGGAATCAAAAACGCCGATGGGGCGGGGATCGCGGGAAAACGCCGTCTGGGTCATTTCAGTTTTTCGATCAGCTCTTCAATTTGCTGCGGCGTGGCGACGGAAGATGCCGCGACATCGCTTTCGATGCGTTTGACAAGGCCGGCCAGAACCTTGCCTGCGCCGATCTCGATCATTTCGCTAACGCCCTGCTGCTTCATCCAGCTTACGGATTCGCGCCAGCGCACGACGCCGGTGATCTGCTCGACCAGAAGGTTTCGGATTTGCGCGGGGTCGGTGACGGCGCTCGCGGTGACGTTGGCGACGACCGGAACGACCGGGGCTTTAAGGTCAGTCTTGCCAAGGGCTTCCGCCATGGCGTCCGCCGCAGGCTGCATCAGCTTGCAATGAAACGGCGCGGAGACGGGCAGCAGCAAGGCGCGTTTCGCGCCGCGTTCCGTGGCCAGGGCAATCGCAGCTTCGACCGCGCCCTTGTGCCCTGAAACCACAACCTGCCCCGGGGAGTTGTCGTTGGCCGCTTCGCAGATTTCGGCGCTCGAGGCGGCTGCGGCAATGGCCTTCACATCTTCAAAATCGAGGCCGAGAATGGCGGCCATCGCCCCCATGCCGACGGGCACGGCTTTTTGCATCGACTGGCCGCGCAACTTTAAAAGTTTTGCCGTGGTCGCGATATCGAATGTTCCGGCGGCGGTCAGGGCCGAATACTCGCCCAGCGAATGACCCGCGACAAAGGCGGCGGATTGATCGAGACGAACCCCGCCCTGTTTCGTCAGAACCGCCATCGCCGCCATCGAAACGGCCATAAAAGCGGGCTGGGTGTTTTCGGTCAGGTTCAGGTCGGCTTCCGGCCCTTCGAAAATGATTTTGGAGAGTTTCTGGCCCAGCGCATCGTCCACTTCCTCGAAAACATGGCGGGCTTCGGGGAACGCCTCGGCCAGATCCTTGCCCATACCGGGGAATTGCGACCCCTGACCGGGGAAAATGAAGGCGCGGGACATATTTTTACTCCTTGCTTTTGGAAAACCTGCCCGAGTGAAGCGGCTGAAAAGGGCAAAGTCAACCCGGCGCGGCCCGAAGGCATATTCACATAATTCTAGTCCCTTGGGCGGCAAGGCCCGCCAGGCGGCAAAGGGCATGAAAACTTTGAATTAACGTAAGTTTTGTGGTACGCTCCTTGCATTATCGAGAAAAGCAAAAAATGACGACCCGGCGCCCCATGGGCGCGCGCTGGTCATATTAAGAGCTTGTGAGAGGAACGAAAAACAAATGGCTTGTCTTATTGTGACGGATCAAATTCGCGTGCAACTCAACAATTCCGATGTCGCTGTCCCGGTCGAGGACGTCATCGCCCCCGGCAGCCTTGCGGCGCAGCGCAGCGCCCTCCAGCGCCCGGACATGAACCGCATGCGCCTTGCCGCCATGCTGCGCCGGACGCGCAGCGGGCCATCCGCCGTCCAACTAGGCAAATCCTTGAATTTTCAGGAATCCGGGGCCCGGAAACGGGCCCCGGATTTTCCTTGCATCCTGTGGAAAAAACCTTATATTCCGCCCGTTCCCTAAAAAGAACCTCGCCGGCGGCATGGTGTTGCCGGCTTCGTGGCCCAAATGATTTGGCCATTTGAACCCAAGAGGAGAGTAAAAACATGGCGTTCTACGAAACCGTGTTTATCGCACGGCAGGATCTGAGTGTCGCTCAGGTCGAGGAACTGACGACGTTCTTCACCGACATCCTGAAAAAAGAAGGCGGCAAAGTGCTGAAGACCGAAAACTGGGGTCTGCGTCAGCTGGCTTACCGTATCAAGAAAAACCGCAAAGGGCATTATGTCCTGATCGAATCCGACACCGCGCCCGCCGCGCTGCTGGAGATGGAGCGCAACATGCGTATCCACGAAGATCTGCTGCGTTATATGACCATCAAGCTGGAAGCCGCCTCCAAAGGCCCGTCCGTGATTATGGGCGGCGGTGAGCGTTCCAACGACAACGACACGTCCGAAAGAGAGGTCGCATAATGGCCGAGTATCAGAAAAGAGAAGATCGTGACGCTCCGCGCGGCGAAGGCCGTGAGGGTGGCGAAGGCCGCGAAGGCGGGGCTCCGGGCGGTCGCCGTCCGTTCTTCCGTCGCCGCAAGAGCTGCCCGTTCTCGGGTCCGCACGCCCCGGTGATCGACTGGAAAGACACCCGCCTTCTGGGCCGGTTCATTTCCGAGCGCGGCAAGATCATGCCGAGCCGCATCACCGCCGTTTCGCAAATGAAGCAGCGTGAACTCTCGCAAGCAATCAAACGCGCACGTTACATGGCCCTCCTGCCCTATGTCCGGCAGGATACGTCAGACGTCCGCTAACGGAAGAAAAGGATATCAATCATGGCTATGATGGAAGTCATTCTTCTGGAACGCGTCGAAAAACTGGGCAGCATGGGTGAGACGGTTCGCGTCAAGCCAGGGTATGCCCGCAATTTCCTGCTTCCGGAAAAAAAGGCCCTGCGCGCCACCAATGAAAACAAGGCCTTCTTCGAGGCCCAGCGCGTCGAGCTGGAAAAACGCAACGCCGAAAAACGCGTCGAAGCTGAAAAGCTCGGCAAGAAACTGGCGGACCTGAAAGTCACCCTGATCCGCAATGCGGCGGAAGGCGGCCAGCTTTACGGCTCCGTCACCACCCGCGACGTGGCGCAGGCTGTGAGCGAGCAAGCCAAAGTTTCCGTCGATCGCGGCATGGTGATGCTCAATCAGGGCTTCAAGATGATCGGGCTGTTCCCGGTCGATCTGATGCTGCATCCGGAGGTGAAGGTCGGTGTTGTCGTCAACATCGCCCGCACCGAGGAAGAAGACAAGATCCAGG
>JACPDM010000030.1:5426-14573 GCA_016184045.1 Micavibrio aeruginosavorus
AAGACGGCGATGATGGATGAAGAAGCAAACGAAAAAGAAAAAGCCGATGTCGAAGCCGCCGAGGTGAAAAAAACCAAGCGCGCGAAAAAGGCTGAGGCTGCCGAGGACTCCGCGGAAACCGCCGAATAAGGTTTTTCGTACTCATTTTAAAAAGACCCGCAGCCGCCGCGCTGCGGGTCTTTTTGTTTCATGCCCGGGCTTTCTGGGATTCTTTCCCCGTGATTCACAGCCGCTCCCGCCATGGTTTATGGCGCATGGGGGCCGGGTCTGGTAATGTCGGGCCATCATGACACCATCGATTGCCGCTACTGAAAAAACCGTCACCGGACAGGCCTTGCCCGACCAGATCGAGCGCGCTTACCGCATCCTGCCGCATAACCTTGAGGCCGAGCAGGGCTTGCTCGGCGCGCTGCTGGTCGATAACCGCGCGCTTGAGCGAATCGATTTTCTCAAGCCGCAGCATTTCTTTGCGCCCGCGCATCAGCGCATTTTTGAAGCCATCACGATCCTCGGCAATCGCGGCCAGACGGCCTCTCCCGTCACGCTCAAATCCTATTTTGAAACCGACGCCGATCTGGCGCAGGTCGGCGGCGCTGATTACCTCGCGAACCTTGCCGCCAGTGTCATCAGCATCATCAATACCGAAGACTACGCCCGCAGCATTTACGATCTGCACATGCGCCGCGAACTGATCGCCATGGGCGAGGAAGTCGTCAATAGCGCCTTTGAGCTACGGCTCGACCGCGATGCGACCGCGACCCTTGAGCTGGCCGAAAACCGCCTTTTTACGCTGGCCGAAACCGGCGAAATCAAAAGCGGCTTTACGACCTTGCGCGAATCCGTTTACCGCGCCATTGAGATCGCCGATATCGCCTATAAATCCGAAGGCCATGTCACCGGCGTGACCACGGGCTTGCGCGATCTGGATGAAAAACTCGGCGGGTTGCACAAATCTGACCTGCTGATCCTCGCCGGACGCCCGTCGATGGGCAAAACGGCGCTGGCGACCAATATCGCTTTTCAGGCGGCCTTGCGCTATGCCGAAACGGGCGGCAAGGAAGGCGCGATTGTCGGCTTCTTCTCGCTTGAGATGTCCTGCGACCAGCTGGCGACCAGGATCCTTTCCGAACAGTCGGGAATCTCCGGCGATGCCATCCGCAAGGGGAATGTCAGCGAAGCCGAATTCCGCCGTTTTGCCGAGGCCAGCCAAAAGCTGGCGCAGGTGCCGCTGTGGATCGACGACACTCCGGCGCTGTCCATCGGCGCGGTGCGAAGCCGGGCGCGGCGCCTGAAGCGCCAGCACGGCCTTGGAATGCTGGTGATCGACTATCTTCAGCTTTTGCAGGGGACGGGGTCGCGGCAATCAACGGAAAACCGCGTTCTTGAGATTTCGGAAATCACGCGCGGGCTCAAGGCGATTGCCAAGGAACTGGAAATCCCGGTTCTGGCCCTGTCCCAGCTTTCGCGGGCGGTAGAGCAGCGCGAAGACAAACGGCCCCAGCTTTCGGACCTACGGGAATCGGGCTCTATCGAGCAGGATTCCGACGTCGTCATGTTCGTTTACCGCGAGGAATACTACGAGGCGCGCAAGGTTCCGAACATTGAGGACGGGGCAAAATATGCCGAATGGCAGGAAAAAATGTCGCGTATCGCCAATGTCGCGGAAGTTATTGTCGGCAAGCAGCGTCACGGCCCGATCGGGATTGTGCCCTTGTTCTTCGATGCCAACCTGACCCGCTTCGGCGATCTTGACCGCACCTATACCAGCGCCCCGATGGAGTAATCAGCGCGGGTAGAGAACGCGGTAATAATGATAGCTTCCGGCAGGCGGTGTTCCGCCGCCCTCAAAGCATCCTTCCGCTTGCCCGAACAGGACATTCCTTGTGTCGATCAGGGTTTCTCCGCTGCCGAAAGTGCCGGTGAATTCGGGGTTGGCGGCAGCCCAGGCCGATCCAGCCGCCTTCGGCGGGGCGCCATTGTCCAATGAAATGCCAAGGCGATTGTCGATCTCGATGCACAGCGATCTGGTCAGCCACGGGACGATGGCGACGATTTCAAGATGGTTGCTGTCGGCATTGCAATTCGCATCGTTTCCAAGGCCGATTCCGGGGATGCAGGTTGTGCCCGTGAACAGCCATTCCCCGAAATGCGCCTGTGCGGCGTTCGCCTGATTGAGCCATTCGCGCTTGGGACGGATATAAGATGCCTGCCCGCCGGAGGGCGCAAAAATCTTGCAGGCTTCGTTTGCACAGTCGGGGTTGGCGTAGCCCGGAAGGGCGACCGTTTCAAAACTTATCGCATGATCGGCAATGCCCGACCCGACCCGCAGTTTGACGACGGCGCGCTCCAGATCGATGCTATGCTGCGCGAGTTGCGATGCGGCCAGACGGGCATGTTCCCGGTTAACCTCTTCGCCGCTCTGGCCGCGGGTGCTCATGGTGACGGCAAAAATCAGCGCGCCGAACAGCACCACCGCGATCAGGATCAGGAACAAGACATTGCCGGACTGGCTGTTTCCCTGCTTCATCTTTCGATTCTAGACGCTTTCTAAAATACAGGGCAACCAGTATAAACGTTTCATGGACAACCAAATGACGACTGCCGCAGCCTGTCTGGAGATTGATCTGGGGGCTTTGCGCTCGAATATCCAGCTTTTGCAGGCCAAGGTCGGCCCGGCCTGCCGGGTTGCGGGTGTGGTCAAGGCCGACGCTTATGGAATTGGCTTGCAGCAGGTCGCGCGGGAACATCGCGCTTGCGGGACGGAGACGTTTTTCGTCGCCACGCTGGATGAGGGAATCGCCCTGCGCGGGATGGCGGGGCCGGGGCCGGAAATCGCCGTGCTGGGCGGCCTGTTCCACGGGGCGGAGGGCGAATATCCGCGCCATAATCTTATCCCCGTGCTGAATGCGCTCGAGGATTTCCGGCGCTGGCAGCGCCCGGACCCGGCGATGATTCATTTCGATACCGGAATGCGGCGACTTGGCCTCGATACGCAAGAGGTCGAGCGGTTTACAGCCGATCCCGACCTGGCGAAGGGGCTGAACGTCACCGCGATTCTCAGTCATTTCGCCTGCGCCGATGAGCCGGGGCACCCTTTGACGGCGGAGCAGTACCGTAAATTTGCCGCGCTGGCGGCTTTATTTCCGGCAGCCCGGAAATCCTTAAGCAACTC
This sequence comes from Micavibrio aeruginosavorus, assembly GCA_016184045.1. Taxonomy (GTDB): domain Bacteria; phylum Pseudomonadota; class Alphaproteobacteria; order Micavibrionales; family Micavibrionaceae; genus Micavibrio; species Micavibrio aeruginosavorus_C. Next base: position 8,599 of record JACPDM010000030.1, read on the forward strand.
CGCCGGTATTTTTCTGTCGCGGGATTATGATTTCGACCTCGTTCGGCCCGGGATGGCGGTTTACGGCCTCAACCCCACGCCCGGCCAGCCCAACCCGATGCGCCCGGTTGTGCAATTGAAGGCCCGCGTCCTGCAGGTCCGGCAGGCGCTGGCGGGGGAAAGCGTCGGCTACAGCGCGACCCATCGCTGTGCCGCGGGCCAGCGCGTGGCCACCATCGCGATCGGCTATGCCGACGGCTTTCTGCGATCCTTAAGCAGCCGGGGGCAGGTTTTCTGGAACGGTCTGGCCCTGCCGATTCTGGGCCGGGTTTCGATGGATCTTGTGACCATCGATGCGGGCGACGCGCCGGGCTTGAAGGCGGGCGACTGGGTTGAAATTCTCGGGCCGCATCAGGATGCCGATACTCTGGCGGCCCAGGCCGGGACGATTGGTTATGAAATCCTGACCGATCTCGGGCGGCGGTATCAGCGCACCTGGCTTGACGCAAAAACCTTTGAAACAAAAGCCGTTTCAGGGTAAAACCAGCCGATGAAAACCGATCATCTCATGACTCGTGAAAGCATGGAAAAGGGGCGCGCCTTGATGGTGTCGCTGCAGGATGCCTGTCAGGCGATCGGCAGCACGATTCTCAGGCTGTTTGAAGCGTGCGGCCGTCTGGTGATCTTTATGGGGCATGCGGTGGTGAATGTTTTCCTGCCGCCGTTCTTTCCGCGTTTGATCGTCCGGCAACTGGTCGACATCGGTTATTATTCCCTTCCCGTGGTGGGCATGACGGCGCTTTTCACCGGGATGGTTCTGGCCCTGCAAAGCTATACGGGATTTACCCGTTTCAACGCCGAAAGCGCGGTCGCGGGCGTTGTCGTCCTGTCGATGACGCGCGAACTGGCGCCGGTTCTGGCCGGCTTGATGGTTGCCGGACGGGTTGGCGCCTCGATCGCCGCCGAAATCGGCACGATGCGCGTGACGGAGCAAATCGACGCGCTCTCGACCCTCTCGGTCAACCCGTTCAAATACCTGATCGCTCCACGCATCCTCGCGGGGACGCTGACCCTGCCTTGTCTTGTGCTGCTGGGCGATATTATCGGCGTGTTCGGCGGCTATATGGTCAGCATCTACAGCCTTGGTTTCTCGCCCGGACGCTATTTGACGCAGACATGGGATATTCTTGAAACCATGGATGTCATCTCCGGCCTCGTCAAAGCGGGCGCGTTCGGCCTGATTGTCGCGCTGATGGGTTGCTATCACGGCTATAATTCTCAGCGCGGTGCGCAGGGTGTCGGCGCGGCGACGACGAACGCGGTCGTGTCGTCCTCGATCCTGATCCTGATTTTCAATTTCATCCTGACGCAGGTGTTCTTCTCATGACCGCTCTGGTGAAGCTCCAGCTTTGCGGCGTGCGCAAGGCGTTCGGCAAGAAAAAGGTCCTGCAGGGCGTCGATCTGGTGATCCCGCAGGGCAAGTCCATGGTCGTGATCGGCGGGTCAGGCACTGGCAAATCCGTGATGATCAAGTGCGTTCTGGGTCTGATTCATCCGGACGAAGGGTCCATCCTTGTCGACGGGCAGGAAACGGTTGGTCTTGATTTCCGGGGCCGCGACCGGATGATGAAAAAATTCGGCATGCTGTTTCAGGGCGCGGCGCTGTTCGATTCGATGAAGGTCTGGGAAAATGTCGCTTTCGCCCTTGTCAACGGGCGCGGCATGGACCGCAAGGATGCCTATGGCGTCGCCGTCGAGAAACTGAAAGCCGTCGGGCTGGAGGAAGCCGTTGCCCATCTTTATCCGGCGGAGCTGTCGGGCGGGATGCAAAAGCGCGTCGGCCTTGCCCGCGCGATTGCCACCAATCCGGAAATCATTTTCTTTGACGAACCGACGACCGGCCTGGATCCGATCATGGCCGATGTCATCAACGACCTGATTGTGGCCAGCACAAAGGATCTGGGGGCGACGACGCTTTCCATCACGCATGATATGGCGAGCGTCCGCAAGATCGCCGATTACGTCGCCATGATCTATGAAGGGCGCATCATCTGGACCGGCGCTGTTGACGACCTCGACCATTCGGGAAATCCGTATGTCGATCAGTTCATCCATGGCCGCGCGGAAGGGCCGATTTCCTTCGGCGTTTCCGCCGCCTAGGGCATCGTCCACCGCATGGCGGGGGGCAAGTCGCGGTCGTGAATCGGCGCATAGAGGTCCAGGATTTCTTTCGGAAACCTGAAATCCCACCACTCCGCGGGCAGCGGCAATAACGGCTTTTGCAGGTCGCGGGCGGCGGCGACCATGAAATCCTCAAGGATGCGGCGGTTGCGCCTGGCATCGCCGCTGATGCCCGCGAAATCGCGGGCGGCGGGGTTGATCGCGGGGTCGGGGGTGAGGTAATCGAACGCGGTTCCCATATCCAGAATGCGCCCGTCTTCCGTTTCAAGAATGATGTCGATCGCCATGCCGCGCGGATGCCCGCCCTTGCCCGGCGGGGAAAACAGACGCGGCTCCTGAAGCCAATGGGGATTGGCCCGGACGATGGCGGTGTTGCAGATTTTGTCCTGCGCCTCAACCGTGCGGAGTCCGTCTTTCAGAACAAACACATAACCGTGCGCGGCATGGCAGCGTTCGGCGGCCAGCGTCACGATGGCGGCGAATTCACGGTGCAGCCACAGCCTCGCTTCCGGGCGGTAAATAGCCTCTTTGAACATGTTTTCCGGATGCTGCGGCTGGGCATAGACGATATCGATCCGCAAGGGGGTCTGCGCGGCCAGCGTATCCATGGCGATCAGGTCGTCCGGGGGAATGTGCAAAAGAGATGCGGTCATGGTCTTTATCCTGCCCGATTCCTGTGCCATATAAAAGGGATGCGGTTCTTTTATTATATGTTTTTGGCACTGTTTTCGCTAGGTATGCTGGGCCTGATGGCCGGTACGGCGGGGGCGATCTATCTGATTTCCTATTACGGCCGCGACCTGCCCGATTACAGCCAGCTGAAATCCTATGAACCATCGGTCATTACCCGCGTCTACGCCGGCGACGGGCGGATGATGGAGGAGTACGCGGAAGAAAAGCGCGTCTTCATTCCTATTGAGGCCATGCCCGATCTGGTCAAGCAGGCGTTCCTTTCCGCGGAAGACAAAAAATTCTATTCGCACCACGGCGTCGATTACACGGCCATCGCCAGGGCTGCGCTGAAAAACTTCCGCAACCCGGGCGACCGTCCGGAAGGGGCCTCGACCATCACGCAGCAGGTCGCCAAGAATTTCCTCCTGACCAATGAAGTCAGCTACAGCCGCAAGATCAAGGAAGCGATTCTGTCCTACCGCATGGAAAAAGCGATGGGCAAGGACCGGATTCTGGAGCTCTACCTGAATGAAATTTTTCTGGGTCAGCGGGCATACGGCGTCGCCGCGGCGGCGCTTTCTTATTTCAACAAATCGCTGGATGAGCTGACGATCGAGGAAGCCGCCTATCTCGCCGCCCTGCCGAAAGCGCCCAGCAAATATCACCCCGTGCGCAATCAGGAACGCGCGCTGGAGCGCCGCAACTGGGTGATCGACCAGATGGTGGCGACCGGCGCAATCGTCGAGGCGCAGGCGGATATCGCCAAGGAAAAACCGCTGGTCATGGCCAACCGCAAGGGCGGGGAGATCGTCCATGCCCCGTATTTCGCCGAAGAAGTGCGCCGCGAATTGCAGGAACATTACGGCGCAGACGCTCTCTACAAGGGCGGCCTGACCGTGCGCACCAGCGCCAACCCGCATTTGCAGGAACTGGCCGAGACCGCCTTGCGCAACGGGCTGGTCGCCTTCGACCGCCGCAAAGGATGGCGCGGGCCGGTGACGCATTGGGACGATATTTCCGGCTGGCAGGACCAACTGAAAACCGCCGCCCGTCCGCCCGCGATGCTGCCGGGCTGGACCCTTGCCGTGGTTCTGGCGAATGGCAGCCTCGGCCTTGCCGATGGCAAGACGGCGGCCTTGAGCGAAGACGATGTGAAATGGACGCAATCGAAGCCGCTCAAAACCGGCGATGTCGTGATGCTGGAGATGACGGGCGAGAAAAAGGATGCTCCCGCCCTGCGGCAGGTCCCCAAGGCGAATGGCGCATTGATCGCCATGGACCCGCATACGGGCCGCGTTCTGGCGATGCAGGGCGGGTGGAGTTTCGATGAAAGTTCCTTCAACCGCGCCACGCAGGCCAAGCGCCGGCCGGGTTCCGCCTTCAAGCCATTCATTTATCTGGCGGCGCTGGACAAGGGGTTCACGCCCGCGACGCTTGTTCTGGACGCCCCGGTCGTGCTTGATCAGGGGCCGGGCCTGCCGAAATGGCGGCCAAAAAATTACAATAACGAATATTACGGCCCCACCCCCATTCGCATAGGGGTCGAAAAGTCGCGCAACCTGATGACCGTGCGACTTGCCGACTATATCGGCATGAGCACGGTTGCGGAATACGCCAACAAGTTCGGTATCTCCGACGACATGCCGCGCAATATCGCCAGCTCCCTCGGCTCGACTGAGACGACGGCCCTGCGCCTGACCACGGCCTATGCGATGCTGGTCAATGGCGGCAAGAAAATCACGCCGACCTTTATCGACAGGGTTCAGGATCGCGACGGGAAGACGATCTTCTCGCACGATAAACGCACCTGCACGAATTGCGGCCCCTTGCTGGAATGGATATCGCAGCCGACGCCAGATATTCACGATATGCGCGAGCAGGTGAACGATCCGCGCACCACCTACCAGATGGTTTCGCTCCTCGAAGGCGTGGTTCAGCGCGGCACGGCGACGCGGCTTAAGGACATGAACCGCCCGCTGGCGGGCAAGACAGGGACGACCAACGAATCGAAAGACGCATGGTTTATCGGGTTTTCCCCCGACCTCGTCGTCGGCGTTTATGTCGGCTATGACGACCCCAAACCGCTCGGCGGCAAGGAGACGGGGGCGTCCGTCGCCGTGCCGATTTTCAAAGAGTTTATGGTGGAGGCTTTGAAAGATGCGCCGATCCTGCCGTTCCGCGTTCCGCCCGGCGTGCGGCAGGTGCAGATCAACGCCGAAACCGGCGCGCGCGCGCGTCCTGGTGATAAAAAGGTGATTTGGGAGGCCTTCGTCGCCGGAACCGAGCCGACGGATAAAGTCTATGTCCTCGACGGCGGCGGCATCAACCAGATGGCCGGGTTCCGCCGCGATGTCCCGATTCCGGAAGGAGTCGATACGGAGCTGATGAACGATAGCGTGATCGCTCCCGGCCTTCCTTCAGGTGCCGTGCCTGCCGGACCCGGCATGGCCCCGGTTATGGACGACTCCTATGCCGTGCCGCAACCGTCCGCGCCGTCCCAGCCGGTTATGACCGGGACGGGCGGGCTTTACTGATTTAAAGATTGGCAGCGCAGGCTTCGGCGCCGCTGACGCTGACTTCGCTGGCTTTGTCTTCGACTTTAAGGTCGCTTACGATCCCGTCATTGACCACCATCATGAAGCGCTTGGCGCGAAAGCCGAGGCCCACGCCCGATCCGTCCATGCCAAGGCCGAGGGCGCGAATGAAATCGCCGTTGCCGTCGGGCAACATGGTAACGCGACCTTCCGCCCCCGCGACCTCGCCCCAGTGCTTCATGACGAACGGGTCGTTGACCGACAGACAGACGATTTCATCGATGCCTTTGGCCAGAATGGACGGGGCGTCCTTGATATAGCCGGGCAGGTGCTTTTGCGCGCAGGTCGGGGTGAAGGCGCCGGGCGTCGCGAACAGCACGATTTTGCGGCCCTTGAAGAAATCCGCGGTTTTGACATCCTCCATGCCGGAGGCGCCCAGGCGTTTCAGGGTCACGTCCGGAATTCTGTCGCCGATAGCTATGGTCATCTTATGTCTCCTGCAAGGGGTTGAAATCGGTGCCTATCAACATAGTGCGAAAGCGGGATTTGCAAAACCCCTCTAAATGGTGTTGATTCATCATCATGGAAAAGCCGCCCGTCCCGCCGCCC
>JACPDM010000135.1 GCA_016184045.1 Micavibrio aeruginosavorus
GATTTTATTCATGGGCTTGAGAATATGGGCGCCGCGCGTGCGCAAAGCGAAGTCAAGGCCGAGCCGCCGCCGATGAACGCCGTGGCTACGAAGGCTGCTGAGAAACCAGAGGAGCATGCGGAAGAGGCCGCGCCTGCGGAGATCGAAGGGCGCCTTGATCTCGAGCAAGCCGGGAATGACGTCAAACTGAAGCCGGAGTTTGAGAAAGAAGCGCAGGAGGCGCCCGCCGCAACGGCCTCCGTTCCCGGCCCGGACGCGCCAGGGGAGAAGGTCGAGTGGAGAGATTCGATCGATGCCGATATCGATGAATCGGCGGTCCGGGACGATCTGTACAAGGATCTGGCCAAGCGCCGCGACCAGCTGGACAAGAAAGAAAAGGAGATCGCCGTGCGCGAGGCGCTGCTGAGCGCTGCTGAGCGGGAACTGGACCAAAAACTGCGCGAGTTGACCAATATCCGCTCCGAGATCGAAGCGTCGATGAAAAAGCGCTCCGACGAGGAACAGGCCCGCATTGACAGCCTTGTGAAAATCTATGAAGGCATGAAGCCGAAGGACGCGGCCAGTATCCTGAATTCGCTTGATCTTGATGTGCTGATGGTCATCATGACGAAAATGACCGAGCGGAAATCATCCGCCATCCTGTCGGAAATGAGCACGGATCGCGCACGGACCATCACCACGATGATGGCCGCGCAGCGTCAGGACCCCGCCCTTGCGCCGCAAAACTGACGGAGTCGGGTTATGATTCTCCGCCGACGCCGCAATATCTCGCCGGAACAGCGCAATGGAATCGGCAGCCAGCTTCTCGGCCTTTCGTTGTTCATCATGCTACTGGCGTTCTTCATGGTGCTGAATTCCATCTCCCAGTACGAACAGAAAAAATCGGAAAACATTTTCAAAAATCTGGAAGATACGTTTTCCGCCAGTATCGCGCAGGCCGGGAACGACAAGCCGTCGATCATCCGCTCGGATGAAAAACATCTTGGCGAAGGCGACGTTCTTGAGCAGATCGAAGCCTACTTCACCGCGCAAATCCCCGGGTTCAAGGCCGTTAAGGAAAAGCAGCGCGGGGTGATGATCGTACACGTGCGGAAGAGTGATTTCGAGGAGGCGGTGCGTGGGCTGGGCGCGGGTAAAAAACAGGGCGGCAACGATTTCGCCAGGGGTTTCCTGCCGGTTCTGGTCGCCTTGATGCGGTCGGAGCAGCGCGGCCTGCCGTATCGCATGGACATTACCTACCAGATGGATGAAAATCCGGCGCGGCTGCAAAACGACGCGCCGCAGCGCATGGCGGAGACGGTCCACACCGTTGCTGAAATCGCCGGAGTTATCGAGAAGGCGGGGCTGAAACCGCAATTGATGACAATCGGGCTGCAGGAAGGAAATCCCGACACGGTCGAGCTTGTTTTCAGGCCGCATGCGGTTATGAGCGCGGATGCCGGGCAGAGTAAACCGGGGGGCGGCGATGTACAGGCCCCCTAAGGACGAGCAGGACAAGACGCGCCGCGCCGGGCGCAGGACGAACGATATCAGCCCGGACGAGCCGAATATGATCTGGCTGATTACCTTTACCGACGTCATGGGGTTGATGCTGACGTTTTTTGTTCTGATGTTCGCCATGTCAACACCGGAACAAAAACCTTTCGCGGAAATGACCTCCGCCCTTCAGAGTGAATTCAACCGTTTCTACGGCAAGATGCTGAACGCCGGGCCGGAGGATTCCATAGACATCGGCCGGATCGATTACGACCGGGCTCTTGACCTCCGTTATCTGGAAGCGCTGATGCGCTCGACTGTCGCGGGCAGCGATGTTCTCCGGCCGGTCGAAATAATGCCGCAAAAAGATCAGTTGGCCTTGTCCCTGCCGGAAGGGATGCTGTTCGATTCTGGTCAGGCGGCGGTGAAGCCCGGCGCCAACGCGCCGCTTTTTGCGCTGGGCGGCGCATTTTCCCGAATGAAAAATCGCGTGGCGCTGGTCGGGAATGTGACGCCGCAGGCCGGGCCCGCCGCGGGCGGGGATGTGTCTGACTGGGAGCTTTCGCTATCCCGGGCGGTGGCGGTCGCCGCGGTTCTGGACAAGGTTGGCTATAACGAAACGGTGGTGGTGCGCGGCGCGGGCCGGGGCCGCTATCAGGAAATGGAAGGAATTGACGAAAATCGCCGTCTGGACCTGTCCAGACGGGTGGATATTGATATAATGAATCACGATGGACGGCGGCGAAGCGCTGCCGGACCCGTGCTTGTTCCTTAACGCACTCCGGAAACTGATTGCATGTCCCCTTTCCGCCGCCTGTTTTTAATGAGCTGTGTCTGCGCGGCGGCGCTGTCCCCGCTGGCGGGGCTGCCGGCTATGGCGCAGGACAGCGTCAATGTGCGGGCCGGGGTGCATGACGATTATTCGCGTCTGGTCTTCGACTGGGCGGCTCCGGTTCCGTACACGGTGAAGGAAGTCAGCCCCGGCGTTCTCGATATCGTTTTTGAAAAGGCCGCGGATATGAACGCGAGCGGCGTCGATACTGCGGCTTCGAATATCCGCGCGATCGAGAAAACATCCGCCAAGGGCGCCAATCTGAGTGTGCGTATCACGATCCCGGCGGGCAGAAATTACCGGCATTTCCTTGTCGGCAACCGCGTTGTCTTCGACGTCTATGGCAAGCCGCCGCAAAAGGCGGAAGTAGCCGCCAAGGCACCTGCGCCGCAGGCTGCCGAAAAACCGGCGGCAAAGAAGGCGGAAGTGCAAGCAACAGCGGAAGGCAAGGCCGCTGAAGCGGCGGCAGCTCCGGCCCCGGTCAAGCAGGAAGGCCCGCCGGTTCCAGCTGTTCCTGCGCCTGTAATCGAGGAAGGCAAAACGCCGCCAGCGCCTACGATCATCGAAAAAGCGATGGCGGAAATCGCGCCGCACACGGTCACGGTGTCATCGACGACGGCGCTGGGGATGGCGGCCTTTGTCCGCAATGACGAACTCTGGATCGTGATGGATCGCAGCGATGTCAGTGTCCCGCCACAAATCGCGGGGCCTCAGGTCAATCTGTTCTCGCCATTCGAGCGCGTCGATCTCGATGGCGGCGTTGCCTATCGCACGGCCTTGCCGGAGGGGCTGGGCGTTTATGGCGAAGGCGGCGGACTGGTCTGGAAGATCCTTTTAACGCCTCTGCCGCATGAGGCATCGCCGGTTCAGCCGGAGCGCATTTTCGAACCGGGGCAGGCCATTCGCGGCGGGACGCTGTTCTGGCCGATGCAGCGCGTGACAAAAACCTTGACGATTGACGACCCGGAAATCGGCGACAAGATTATCGTCGGTACGGTCGATCAGTCCGACCAGTTCACGGGTTCGGCCCGGGACTTTGTCGATTTTTCCTTGCTGAACAGCCCTGTCGGGATTGCCGTCGTGCCAAAGGCCGATGATCTTTCCGTGACGCCGACCGGGACGGGGCTGCAGGTGACAAGGCCGGGCGGGCTTGCCCTGTCGCGCACGCGCGATGTAGCGCAAAAGCTCATCGAAAAGGAAGTGCATGGCGATGCGGGGTCAGAAGAAGGCATAGAAACCGCTGAAGGCCAGATGAAGCGCATTTACGATTTCGATCGGTGGATGATGGGCGGGCTTCAGTCGCTGCGTGAAAATCAGCAAATTCTTCTCGCTGGGATGGCGAACAAGGACAAGACCGGCAAGGTTCAGGATCTCCTGATGATGGCCAAGATGAACATGGCCAATGACCGGGGACAGGAGGCTGTCGGTTTGCTGAATTTTGCCCAGAACGAAATGCCCGAGATTGCGGACAGCCCCGAATTTCTGGCGTTGCGCGGCGGGGCCGAGGCCATGGCCGGGAAATTCGAAGTCGCGTTTCAGGATTTGTCCACCCCCGTCCTGCAGGACTATGGCGAGCTTGATTACTGGCGGGTCTATACGCTTGCCAGTCTTGAGGACTGGCAGCAGGCTTCCGCGGCCATGCCGAAAAATTTCGATCTTTTGCTGTCCTATCCAAGAGCGATTCAGGAGCGGCTGGCGTTGAAGCTGGCCGAGGTGGCCTTGCGCGGCGGCGATACAAAGACGGCGGATTTGCTTCTGGATGCGCTGAACAAGGACCGGAAATTCCTGAAGCCGTGGACCCTCGCGGGACTTGATTATCTGAAAGGCGAAATCCACCGTCAGGCGGGCGAAACTGCGCTTGCGACCGAACTTTGGGAGCCTTTGAGCAAGGGCAAGGACGATCTGTACCGTACCAAGGCCAGCCTTGCGCTGACGATGCTCGAACTTCAGAACAAGAAGATTACGGAAGAAAAGGCCATCGACCGTCTTGAGGGTCTGCGCTATCACTGGCGCGGCGACGAGATGGAGGCACAGGTTAACTTCATTCTGGGTAAACTTTATCTGGAGCAGGAGCGTTACCTGAAAGGCTTCACCCTTTTGCGCGATGCGGCGGCGATGAGTCCGGAATCAGATATCGCGCGGGAAATCACCGGATATATGACCGATGCCTTTAAAAATCTGTTCCTGACGCCCAAGGTCTCACAACTGACCCCGATCGACGCGGTCACGGTTTATGAGGAATTCCGCGAACTCACCCCGGCGGGGGCCGAGGGCAACAAGCTGGCCCAGCGTCTGGCAGAGCGTCTTGTCGATGCGGATTTGCTGGATCGTGCATCGGCGCTATTGCAGCATCAGGTGGATTACAGGCTTGCCGGGCGCGAGGCGGGGGATGTCGCTGTTCGTCTTGCTGCGATCTATCTCCTGAACGATACACCGGACAAGGCATTGTCGGCGCTGGACAAGGCCCAGACGATCTATGCCGGGGCCGAACAGACGGCCGATGTTGCGGGAAAACATAAAGAGATTGAAATGCTGCGCGCGCGCGCCCTGTCCGAGAGCGACAAGATCGATGAGGCGTTGGCGATTTTAAACAAATTTCCTCCGTCGCCTGAGATCAACAGTCTGCGCGCCGATATTGCCTGGAACGCCGGGATGTGGGAGGACGCGGGCGACGCCTTGCAGGACCTGATCATGGATGAATCGATCGATGTCGCAAGGCCGCTGACGCAAAAGCAGGCGGATCTGATTTTGAACCGCGCGGTGGCGCTCAATCTGTCCGGCGACCGCGTGGCGCTGGCCAATATGCGGACGAAATACGAAGATGCAATGGCCAAAACATCGCGCGCCAAGATGTTCGATGTGGTCACGCGCCCGCGCACGGGCAACCTTTCCGCCGACCGCGACAGCATTGCGGCGCTGGTCTCCGAAGTCGATATGTTCAAGGATTTCCTCGACAGCTACCGCGCCAGCGCCAGCCCGTCGAATTAAAGAAGAATCCGTGGATCGTCAGGGCGTCAGGCCCGTGGCCGGGAGCGGCTGGATGCCAAAGCTCTGCACCAGAGAGCCAGCAAGCAGATGCCAGCCGTCGACAAGAACGAAAAACACGATCTTGAACGGCAATGAAATCATCACCGGCGGCAGCATCATCATCCCCATCGACATCAGGATAGAGGCCGTCACCATGTCGATGATGAGGAAGGGCAGAAAGAGCATGAAGCCGATTTCAAAGGCGCGGCGCAACTCTGAAATCATGAAGGCCGGGATAATGACCTGAAGCGGGACGTCGGCCTGCTTCTCGAACGGTCCTTGGCGACTCAGCTCCGTGAACAGGACAAGGTCGGGTTCACGCACATGCGTGAACATGAACTGGCGGAAC
>JACPDM010000134.1 GCA_016184045.1 Micavibrio aeruginosavorus
GCGGCGGCGCGTCGATGGGCGATGACGACTGGAACGATTATGACGACGAGGCTCTGGCTGGGGATGAATCCCCTGCCGCCACTCCGGCGCGGGCCACCAAGAAGAAATCGGGGCTCTTCAACATTTTGCTGATTGGCGGAGCCGTTCTTTTCGGCGGCGCTTTTATCATGCTGAAACTGGGCGGCTCCCCGGCGCCTGCGCCGCAGATGGCCCCGGCCGACATGAGCATGACAATGTCGCAAGGGCAGGAGGCCCCTGCGCCTGTAGAGCAGGCGCAGGCTCCCGTTCCGCGGGCTCCGGACGCGGCGTTTCCCGCCGACTCGCCCCCGGTCGTGCCCATGGCCGAGCCGGAAGAAATCAGCAATCCTACCCTGCCGCCGATGCCCGCGACGATTGAAAAGGCGGAAGATTCAGGTGTCGGCCCAGCGCCCACAGCGGAACCTGCCCCGGTCGCTGCCATACCCGAGCCGCCCCCTGAGGCGGTCCCGGAACAAAATATGATCGATAGCTCCGGCGCGATCCGTATGCCGCAGGCGGGGGATGTTTTGCTGAAGGCGCCCGCGCCGGAAGCCGAAACCGTGGCCGCGGCCCCTGCCGCGCCTGCGATGAATCCCGAAATTGCCGCAAAGCTTGATCAGGTGATCGCGCGGATGGACGCTTTCGAAAAAGAGATTGGCGATTTGCGGCAAGCCCAGGCGCAGGTGGCGGAAAAGACAGCCGCGACCCCGCCCGGCCTTGACGCTGATATTGCGAGCATCAAGCAATCCGTTGCGGCGCTTGAGGCCAGGATCGGGGCTCTTTCTGCTGTTGCGGCCAAAGCCCCTGCCGAGAAACCGCCCGCGCCTGCTGAAAAACCGTCCATTGTTCCGCCGAAGGTTTTGGGCGATGGCGCCGAGGTCGCACCCGAGCCCGCCGAGCCGCGGGCCCCGGTCAGGGCCTCCCGGCCTGCCGCCGAACCCGCGGTTCGCTGGGTATTGAAGGGGGCGCAACCCGGGCGCGCCATGGTTGCGCGCGCAGGCGAAGACGATATCCAGAACGTTGCTGTCGGCGACACTTTGCCGGGGATTGGCCGCATTACCGCGATCGCCTATCAGGACGGAAAATGGGTTGTCGAAGGGACGAAGGGGCGGATCTCGCAATAGCATCAAAAAATGATCCGGCGTTCTGCCGGATCGTTAAAGCAACATTAACGATTCAAGGCGCACTATAAGATTCTTCGATGGGAATTTGCAGAATTTAGGGCAAATGTGATCTAATGGAAGATAGACAAGAAGGCCTGTCTATGGCCAGCGGGGTGTGCGCGAGAATGAAAAAAGGCTTGATGTCATCAGGCAGGCAGCGTTTTGCTGCTCTTGGCGTCGGTATTGCGGCGTCACTTTTTGCCATTATTCCCGGTAAGGCCTTGGCCTTCGGGCCGCCGACGGTGGGCGATGTCGTTGTCAACACCATCGATTCTTCAAGCGAACTGCCAACGCTGTTTGCGGCGGTTTCCTATCTCTTCGGCTGCGTGCTGATTGTGCTGGCCGTCATCAAACTCAAGGAGCATGTCACCAGCCCGCAGCAAACGCCCATTTCCGAGTCGATCAAGCGCTTTGTCGTCGGCGGCGCGCTTTTTGCCCTGCCGATCGTGATTGAGGCGGCGTATAACACCCTTTCCGACGGCTGTATGTTCGGCGGCTGCGGCGCGGACGGCAGCGGTTTCAATGCGACGGTGCCCGTTGGCAACGGCCTTGATGCCGTGATTGCCAACATGATGGCGGATATCTGGATGCCGCTCACCGTACTGTTCGGGGCGTTTTCCTATATTGCCGGTCTCGCTTTTGTCATTCTGGGGATTTCCCGCTTGCTGAAATCCTCACAGGAAGGGCCGCGCGGCCCTTCGGGCGCCGGAACGATCACGACTTTTCTGATCGGCGGCGCCTTGCTGTCCATCGACGCGATGATGGGGGCGTTCAGCAATTCACTGTTCCCGACCCTTGGCGGGAACCTCCAGACCTATGGCGTGCTTGCGTTTAATACCACCGGCATGTCGGCGGACGAGATCGCGCATATTGAAACGACACTGGCGGCAATTCTGGCCTTTATGATGATTATCGGCTGGATCAGCTTTATTCGCGGATTCTTCATCCTGCGCGACGTCGCCGAAGGCAATCACCAGGCATCAATGATGGCCGGCATGACCCACATCTTCGGCGGGGCGCTGGCGGTCAATCTGGGGCCCGTGATGAACGCTATACAAAGCACTTTCGGAATTACCGGGCTTGGTATAGACTTCTCTTAAGACAAATGACGACTGACGACTATCACCAAGGTAAAAGGAGGACAAAGACTATCATGACGAAACTGAATAAGATGACTTTCGCTTTTCTCGGTCTGTTCGCGGTTACGCTGATCGTTGCCGATCCGGCACATGCCAACAACTTCAGCAGTATTGCGAAAAACATGACGACCTCGATCGCGTCCCTGCCGACGCTGCTCGCGGCCTTGTCCTATCTCTTCGGGCTTCTGCTCGGGGTGCTGGGCGTCATGAAAATCAAGGACCACGTCGAGAACCCGGGCCAAACCCCGCTGAAAGACGGCGCGATCCGTCTGGCAGCTGGCGGCGCTCTCTTCGCCATTCCGATGCTGTATGAAGCTGCCAAGAACACGATTGGTTCTGGCGCAGCAACCAGCCAGGCGACGCTGACCAGCCTGACCTTCCCGTAAGGTTCGATGCAGGCTTATCCAATCACCCTGGGCATTGTCCGTTCCGGCAATGCCCAGGGCTTTTCAAAAACCGATGGAAAGACAGGCCCGGATCTTCAAGCCGAGCTGAAGCTCCGTGTCTTTGAGCGCGATCAAAATACCTGCGCTTGCTGCGGCTTCCAGTCGGCAAAATATCAGGACATCCTGTTCAAGAACGGCAATCCGGCCGATATCCGCCTGGAAAACGTGGTGACGGTTTGCATTTTCTGCCACCAGTGTTTCAATCTCGATCTTGTGAATACCATGCGTTCGGGCATGCTGGTCTGGTTGCCGGAGATTGATCAGCCGACCTTGCACCATATCGCCCGCGCCATCTATGTCGCGCGGATTTCGCAAGGCGCTGTGGCCAATGCGGCCCGGCAGGCGCTTGATATTCTTATGGCCCGCCGGGAAGAGGCGCGGCGGCGCCTTGGCACCGACGACCCCTATATCGTGGCGACCGTGATGCGTGATTATCTGACAAATAAGCATTACGAGATGCGGGCGGCCAAGCTGGACGGCGTCCGTCTGTTCCCGCTGGATCGCCGGATTATCCGGGAGGCCGATCTTGAATTTAACCAGTTTCCGCAGATTTTGGCTTTCTGGCGGTCGAAAGAAGGTCCTTTCGGCGGTAGGCTGCCGGCACAGTGGATCGACATGCTGATCGATCTCCGTGAAGGCAAGGCCGCCTGAGGCTCTGGTTGCTCCTGCGCACCTCCCTCGAAAGAAATCGCGCAAATGCGGACGGGGCCGATTTCGGCTTTCGCTTTGGCCTTAAATCCGGTTATAATTCATAGAGTTCAATCTGGCAGTCGCTCATGTCCTTTTTTCAAAAGATCTTTGTGCCGTTCGAAACAGCATTCCGCAAACCTGTGGAGTCCTTCATTCGCCTTGAAACCGCGGATGACGAGCGGACGCTGGTGGCTGAAGACGGCTCCCTTCTGACTCTCGTGCGCATCGACGGCAGCCGTCAGATGATCGGGGAGAAGGAATACGCACACATCGTCGAAGCCTCGACGATCAAGATCGGCAGCCGGTTCGACCGGCCCGGTCACGCCATGCAGGTTTTCTTTGTGCGCGACCCGGAGCGGATTGCCTTCCATCTCAAGCGGCAGGTGCGCCCCAGCCGGGTGACGGCGCATTCCTCCGGGCTGGATCTCGACGACCTTTTTGACGAGCGGATTCGCCATCTCTCGAAATATCTTTCGCATGAAGAATGTTATTTCGTCCTCTGGACCCGGCCCTCGAGCCTGACAAAAAGCGAAATCCAGCGCGCGAAAAAAGAGATCAAGGAGCGCAAATGGCTTCCCGCCGGCTATGCCCAGAATCCTTTGGCGGCGCTCGACGCTTTGCGCAACCGGCACAAGAGCTTTATTGCCGCGATCATGGGCGGCCTCAGCGAGCTTGGCCTCAAGGCGGAAATCGTCGAGGTGCACGATGCCCTGCGCATCGTGCGCGACAATCTTTATCCGTCCAGAGCCAATGAGAAATGGCGTGCCTGCCTGCCCGGCGATCCTATCTCGCCGCGCGCGCCGCAGAGCGCATCCGACCTGTCGGACATCCTCTGGCCCCCGTTGCGCCAGCAGCTTGCGGCGGGCGATGCCCGAATCCTGACCAGCACCACGGTGCAGATCGGCGATCTGCTCTGGGCCGGGGCCGATATGACGCTGGCGCCGATGGACGCCAGCCCCTTCCCGATGCTGCTCAACCGCCTGTTCGAGGCGGGCGTGCCGTACCGCGTTTCGTTCCTGATCGAGGGTGGCGGGGTGCAGGCGATGGCGCTGCGGACGTTCGTCGCCAGCGTTTTTGCCGTCACCAATGCGCTGAACAAGCAGATCAAATATTCGCTTGAAGGTCTGGAGACGCTGTCCCGTCGCGAACCGGTGGTGCGTCTTCGCGTCTCTTTTGCCACATGGGCGCCGCGGGATGAGCACAAGCTTCTGGACACGCGCCTTTCGACGCTGGTGCAGTCAGTCGAATCCTGGGGATATTGCCAGGTCAGCGAATTCTCCGGCGACCCTCTGGAGGCGGTAATGTCCTCTGCGCTCGGCATTGCCTGCGCCAGCACGGCGCCGTCAGCCGTGGCGCCGATGTTCGAGGTCATGAAGCTCTTGCCCTGGCAGCGTCCGTCCAGCCCGTTCGAATACGGTTCGATGATGTTCCGGACGCCGGACGGCAAGGTCTGGCCGTATCAGACCGGGACCAACATGACCACGACCTGGTTCGATCTGGTCTTCGCCCAGCCGGGCGCCGGTAAATCCGTTCTGATCAACTCGCTCAACCTTGCTACGGTTCTGACGCCGGGGTTAAGTCGCCTGCCGTATATCGCCGTCGTCGATATCGGCCCGTCTTCTTCGGGGCTGATCTCGCTGATCAAGGAGGCCCTGCCGACCGGCAGACAGCACGAAGCCGCCTATTACCGCCTGCAAATGGCGCACCAGTTCGCGATCAACCCGTTCGATACGCAGCTTGGCTGCCGCTTCCCGCTGCTGGACGAGCGCAGCTATCTGGTCGAACTGATGACCCTTCTCTGCACGCCGCCGGGCCATGACAAGGCCTATGACGGCATCCAGCAGCTTTGCGGTCTTGTCGTCGATGAAATGTATCGCTGGCGCGACGACAACTCGGCCAACGCCGAACCCCGGCCCTACCTCGCGCGCCTTGACGCGGAAGTTGACGAGGCCTTGCAGAAATTCAACGTCCATCTGCCCAGTGATCCGTACTGGTGGGACGTTGTCGATAAGATGTTCGATCTCGGGCAGTATCACATCGCGGCGCTGGCGCAGCGCCATGCCGTGCCGACGCTCGGTGATTCGATCACCGCGTCCCGCCGCCCCCAGATCCGCAGCTTGCTCGAGGAAACTTCTGTCGGTTTTAGTACAGAAAACGTCATTAGCGCGTTCGAACGGATGATCACCTCGGCCATTCGCGAATACCCGATCCTTTCTTCCGTGACGCAGTTCGACATCAGCGATGCGCGCATCTGCTCCCTCGACCTGATGGATGTCTGCCCGCAGGGCGACGAAACCGCCAACCGCCAGACGGCCATCATGTACATGCTGGCGCGGCACGTACTGGTGCGCAGCTGGTGGATGGGGCAGGAAGCTCTGCAGTTCATCCCGGAGAAATTCCGCTTTTATCACGAACAAAAACTGCAGGATATCGCCGAAACGCCGAAGCGTCTGTGCTACGACGAATTCCACCGGACCTCGAGTTCTTCCGCCGTGCGCGGTCAGGTCATCCGCGACGTTCGCGAAGGCCGGAAACGCGGCGTGCAGATTATCCTTGCCTCCCAGCTTCTTGACGACTTCGATCAGGACATGATCGACCTTGCCACGGGGGTCTGGGTTCTGGGTACGGCGATTTCCGATGCGGCGGTTGAAGAGACCTGCCAGCGTTTCGGCCTGAGCGAGACGGCCAAGAATGTCATCCGTTACAAACTGACCGGCCCGAAATCGACCGGGGCGCCCGCGCTGTTCGTCCTTGGCACGACCGAAGGGCGCTATGAGCAGCACCTGATCAACACGCTGGGGCCGATCGAGCTCTGGGCGCTGTCGACATCGGTCGAGGACGTCGCCATCCGCAACCGCCTTTATAACCGCATCGGCGCGGGCCGCGCCC
>JACPDM010000139.1:0-5022 GCA_016184045.1 Micavibrio aeruginosavorus
AAAAAGGAGGAAGCCGGTTAATACGAAAAGCAGGGACGTCCCGCGGAACCCCCAGGACTGGAAGGCCATAAGCCTTGATATACCGCGCGCACGCGAGCGAACTCTCAAAACGGACCAGCTTTCGTTTTTCAGAACCGGGACGGGTTCCCGCAAGAACCAGTCTTCCTGACAAGCACTAAAAAAGAATGAAGGCGGGCGCAAGCCCTCTCCCAGTCACCTCTATGAATAATGTACAGGAAAATCAAGGGCGGAACAAGCCGCCCCCATACGTCCGGATGGCCCTAGTAATTTCCAATCAGGACGTTGCGTAATGCTTTGTCTTCTTCCAGCGCGTGCCCAGTTCCCAGCGCAACGCAGGACAGCGGGTCATCGGCGATGGTCACAGCCAGCCCGGTGGCATGGCGCAGCACAAAATCCAGATTCCCAAGGAGCGCCCCGCCCCCGGTCAGGACGATCCCCTTGTCCACGATATCCGCCGCCAGTTCCGGCGGGGTATGTTCGAGGGCGACCTTGACCGCTTCGACGATCTGCCCGACCGGCTCGGCCAAGGCTTCGGCGACCTGCCGCTCGGTAATGACGATTTCCTTCGGCACGCCGTTCATCAGGTCGCGGCCGCGAATATCCATCTTCCGGCCATCGCCGTCGGCGGGCGGACAGGCGGAACCGATTTCCTTCTTGATGCGCTCAGCGGTGGTTTCGCCGATCAGCAGGTTATGAACGCGGCGGGTATAGGCGATGATCGCCTCATCCAGCTTGTCGCCGCCGATCCGCACGGAACGCGCATAGACAATTCCGCCGAGTGAAATCACCGCCACCTCGGTCGTGCCGCCTCCGATAGCGACGACCATGGAGCCGGATGGCTCCGTTACCGGAAGGCCTGCGCCAATCGCCGCCGCCATGGGCTCTTCGATCAGGCTGACATCATTCGCGCCGGCGCTGACCGCCGATTCAATGATCGCGCGCTGCTCGACCGCCGTCGAACCGGAGGGGACGCAGATCACCATACGCGGGCTGACGAAAGAACGGCGGTTATGCACCTTGCGGATAAAATGCTTGAGCATCGCTTCTGTAACTTCGAAATCAGCGATCACGCCGTCACGCAGCGGCCGAATAGCGATGATATTGCCCGGCGTGCGCCCAAGCATCTGCTTGGCTTCGTTGCCGACCGCGAGGATCTGTTTCTTGCTATTGACCATGGTGATCGCAACCACCGACGGCTCATTCAGCACGATGCCGCGCCCGCGCACATAGACAAGAGTGTTGGCGGTCCCGAGGTCGATCGCCATATCGTTGGACATGAAGCCGAAAAGTTTGGAGAACATGCAATGAAATCCGGAAGTGCGTGAAGGTCGTCTGTGTGAACCTGTATCTTTTACTTATAGCAGAGAAACAGGCATGCCGTCATCGGGTTTCTCCGGGTGCGTTCCTGCGTTGAATACAGATCTCAAGATGCAATGCCCGCAAACGCCAAAGGCCGCCATGTCCCCGCCATTACGCTGGCCACCCGACAACTGTTTCCAGAATCCGAAAAAGCGGGCATGCAAAACCCGCCGACAGTCCCCTGCGGCGGGTTCGACCTTAAGAAAACCGACTTAACCCTGACGGGCCTTGAAGCGCGGATTCTGCTTGTTGATGATATAAACCCGGCCTTTGCGACGGATCATCTTGCAGTTCCGATCACGGGTTTTCAACGATTTCAATGAGTTAACAACTTTCATAACGCGGTCCTCTTGCGGAATACGGGCGGACAATACCCATCGCCCCCGCTGCTGTCAAGCATTTATCAGCCGAAAGAAATCCCGGAATGCGAAAGAATAATCAGCAGATAAGCCACATGTGTGATGTTATGGGCCTCCTGATCCAGCCCGAAAGACCACCAAAACCAGCGATCGGAGGGCTTCCAGCCCTTTTGGTAGCTTAAAATGCCCTTGAATCGATCGACCATCGCATGAATGGCGACATCTGCCAGCCCCAGCCACCATAGCGACGGAGCAAAAACCAGCGCCACGACAAGCGTCCCCCCGCCATGAATCAGGGCATGGATCATGAGTGGTTTGTACCCCTCACTCCCCGGCTTTCCCTTGTTCAGGGCCATCCAATCCGTCTGCAGCACGAAATCGCAGATGAACTGCTTGGCGCGGAAGGCGAAATAAAGCATCAGAATGGTAAATGGCGTCATAATCTAGAAAATCATGCCGCATAAGGTTTGAGAAATCGTTACGAAGAACAATCCGCCACACGACGGCATGAATATTTGATCCTGTTAACCACTCCATAAGACCTGCCCTGCATGATAGTGTTGTAATAAAAGAAGGATAAGGGTTCTTCAGGTTCCTATGGATTCACAAAACCAGCAATCGAAGCGTGTTTTCAAGGCCGGCGAGATTATCATGCGCCAGGGCACAAAAGGTGATTGCGCCTACATCATAGAAGACGGCGTGGTCGAGATTTTTATCGAACGACCGGGCGGGAAAACACAAAAAGTCGGCACGCGCGGGGCCGGTTCGATCATCGGTGAAATGGCCATCGTCGACGATGCGCCGCGCACGGCGACCGTCAAGGCGATTAAAGACTGCAAGATGCTTGAAATCACGCGCGAGGATTTTTCCCGGCGCCTGAAATCCTCTGACCCTGTCTTGCAGATGATCTCACAGGTGATCCTGACGCGTTACCGCGATACACTGACCCGCGCCGAGATTTTGGGAGAAGGTTCGACCTATCCGCCGCCGGAAATGCTGGAGCATGACTATGTCGCCCAGACCGACGTGGTAGAATCGATCAAAATCGCTAATGAATTTCAGGCGGCCCTGCAAAACAATGAATTGCAGCTCTACTATCAGCCTATTGTCAATCTGCAGAGCGGCAATGTCGTCGGGTTTGAGGCGCTGATGCGCTGGTTCCATCCCGAAAAAGGATTTATCTCCCCCGGCGTCTTTATCCCGATCGCGGAGAAAAACGGCCTGATCGTCGAGGCCAGCCGCTGGGCGCTGGGCGAATCCTGCCGTGCCCTGAAGCGCATCGAGAGCCGGATCGGCCGGGAAGAAAACCTGTATATGAGCGTCAATTTCTCCAGCACCGATTTCGCCTCGGAGAATTTTCTGGATCACGTCTATCGCATCCTGAGCGAAAGCGACGTTCCGGCAAAGCAGATCAAGCTGGAAATCACCGAGCGCCTCCTGATCCAGCAGCCGGACAACGCCAAGGAAATGCTGGAGCTTTGCCGGGAGGCCGGAATGCGAATCGCCATCGACGATTTCGGGACCGGCTATTCCTCTCTCAGCTACCTCTACTACTTCCCTATCGGCGTCCTGAAAATCGACCAGAGCTTCGTCCGCGCCATGAAAAAAGAGGACAAGAGCCGCGAGCTGGTCCGCTCCATCATCGGCCTTGGCAAAAACATGAACATGAGCATCATTGCCGAGGGGGTCGAGGAGCTGGATGAAGCCAGAATCCTCCAGTCCATGGGCTGCGATGCAGCGCAAGGTTATTATTTTGCCAAACCGCTGCCCGAAAAGGACGTTATCGAACTCCTGCGCGGCTGGAATCCGGCAAAACTCACGGCCTGAGCGGGTTTTCAGGCATAATTGATTAAAATGCAGCCTGAAAATCAGGGCTTGTTAATCCTTTCCTCATAAAATGGTTGAATGGCCGCTGTGTTTTTTATAGCGGCATAAACCGGGGTTTTGAGACGGGGAGATTAACAATGGCACGCATCGCAGATGACGCTTCCGGCGCCCAATCCGGCAGCAATTCCATACGCCTTGACGCCGATGCCGGGCCCCGCCTTGATCTGCCATCAAACGATTTCGTTACCAATGCGCAAATTCTGCGCGACGGGCAGGATTTGCTCCTCCGCACGGATGACGGCCATGAAATCGTCGTTGGAAATTACTTCAACGCCGAACCCGCTCCCGTCCTGGTCTCCGCGGGCGGTGCTGCACTGACGCCTGAGCTGGTGGACTCCTTTGTCAAACCGCTTGATGGCGTGCAGGTCGCACAAAAAGGCTCGGTTGACGATTCCAGCCCTGTCGGCATGGTTCGCGAAGTTTCAGGCGAAGCCACCGTCACGCACCCCAACGGCATCGTGGAAAAAATATCCGCAGGCACACCCATCTATCAGGGCGATATTGTCGAAACGAAAGCAGACGGCGCGGTCAATATCATCTTTGTCGATGAAACAACGTTTGCCGTATCCAAGGACGCGCGCCTTGCGATTGACGAATATGTCTTTGACCCGGCCACGCAAAGCGGCGAAACCAATTTTTCCGTCTTGCGCGGGGTATTCGTCTTCACCAGCGGCCTGATCGGACGGGACGATCCGGACGACGTCCAGATCGACACCCCTGTCGGGTCCATCGGCATCCGCGGCACGACCATTATGGGGACGATCGACCCCGAAGGGCAAAGCTATATCACCGTGGTTGAAGGGGCCATTGTCGTCAGCAACGGAAACGGCGAACAGACCCTGTCACAGCAATACGAGACCGTGCGTCTTGATGGGTACAGCAGCGATATCGTCAATGACGGCACCCTGAGCAGCGGCCAGTTAAGCGAAAACTATAACGTTCTGCGCACTGTGAACGCGGAGCTTTTCAGCCAGATCGACGATACTGCCGCAAATCCCGTCGAAACGGCGCCAGAAACGGTAGAAACAGGAACAGAGAGCGAAAGCGCGCCTCTGCCGGAAAGTACGGGGAGCACGACTCCAGATACGCAACCTGCCCCCGACAGTACAATCCAGACAGCGCCTGAAGAAACGCTTCTTGATGCTCCGGCTGACAGCACCGTTTCGCCTGCAACGAAGGAATCCACAACAGTCATAACAACATCGGAACCGTTGACGCTAGACACAGATGCAGGATTTGATTTAAGCGCAGGCACGACATACACCTACACATCCGATAGCGCCACAACGACAACCCTGACGTCGTCTTCCACGAGCAGCACGTTGTCTGCGACGACTACAACAGCAGCCGCACCCTTGCCACCTGCGGATTTTAGCAACCAGACGACGACTACAGC
>JACPDM010000139.1:5046-11959 GCA_016184045.1 Micavibrio aeruginosavorus
GACGACTGCGCCCCCGCCCTACGATATCCTCATCAACAACCTGATCGCAGCGGGCGGCGGCGATTTTATCCCCAACCCGACAGGCGGAACAGGCTTGCAGCAAGGGATGGATATAGCCGCCCTTGGGGATTACAACCATGACGGCGTTATGGACTTTGCTTTTACCAACAAGCTTAGCCTTGTTCTGCACATGCCGGTCAATTCGATTGACCTGAATACCGCCTACGGGGTTGCGCCTGCATCCAATTATTCCTTGTCATACCTTGGCGATATTAACGGGGACGGATATGGCGACGTCATCCTCGGCACACCGGGAGAAAATGCCGGCGACGGGCAAGTGACAGTCCTTAACGCCAACAATCCGGCTGTATCACACCAGATTAACGGCCTTGGCGGGGCAGGCACGCAATTCGGGACCAGCGTTGCAGGGATTGGCGATTTTAACGGCGACGGCTATAGCGACATGCTTGTCGGCGCACCGACGACTGGCGGCGGCAGCGCATCGCACAGCTATATTGTCTATGGCCGTGCGGATTTCTATTCTTCCGGCGTCAATCTAAGCTTCCTCGGTACAAATCCGTCTGATCCTGACGGCTTTGCCCTGAACGGGACGACGACCGCCATGATGGGGCAGGACGTTGCAGGCTTGCATGATTTTAACGGCGACGGATTTAGCGATATCGCCATCGCAAGACCCGGCGAAGACACAGTCAGCATCATGTACGGCAGCAACACAACGGCCATGTCCTCCATGACCCTGACGGGAATCAACGCCACGAATGAAATCGGCCTTGTTTCTTTAGGCGACATCAACGGCGGCGGACGTTCCGACCTTGGAGTTTATGAAGAAAACACCGATACGCTGTATGTCGCCCTCGGCGAAAACGCGAATGCGTCAACGCAGACCATCGCTTCTCTGGCCAGCAAAGTGACCATTATCAGCAGCGCCGGGACGCTGGAAGGCGCAGGTGCCGCCGGAGATTTCAACGGCGACGGGTTTAACGACCTTGCCGTTGCCAGCCGCAACGGACAGATTGTCGATATTTACGTCATTTACGGCAGCCCAAGCCTTGCCGGATCGACGATCGACCTTTCCACGATCAGTAAAACAGCCTCATTTCAGGCCAGAATCGATCTGGGCGGAACCGCTTTTGATTACACCAGCCCGGCAACAGCCAATTTCGACATTTCCTTAACCACGATGGGAGATCAGAACGGCGACGGATTTGATGACCTTATGATCGGCCTGCCCAATATCGACCGCGACGGAACGGCCACGCATTACGACGATGGCGGAATTGTCATCGTGAACGGTCGCGCCGACGCGCAGGGAACTCCCGCAAACGTGATATATGCGACAAGCGGCTCGGCAACGGCAGCAAACCAAACTCTTGTCGGCACAGTCGGGAACGATAGCCTGAGCAATGGCTCTGCAGCGAATACGGGGACGCGCTTCGAAGGCGGCGGCGGGAATGATTTGTTTACCGTCTTCGGCGGTGCGCCACTGGGGATAGACGGCGGAACCGGTCTGGATACCGTTCAGTTTATGACCGGGGTGTCTATCAACCTGAACAATCTCGGCGAAAGTTTGAGCGGGATCGAAAAGATAAAAATGCTGGGCGCTGGCGCGCAGCTGACGCTTGGCATTGACGACGTCTTCCGTCTTCTGGAGCAAAGCCAGAGCCGGACCCTGACTATAGAAGGGGATGCGAGCACTCAGCTTCGCTTTGAGGACAATACGGCGGCCAACCCAACCACGGAAGACCTGACGGCATTTGGATTTACTTACACCGGCGACACAAACAGCACCGCTACCGGCGGCTACAACGCTTACGCGTTCGGCAGCTATACGGTTTACATCGGCGACAACATATCGCCAGCCAACGTGCAGGCCGTATAGGCCTATTTCGATGTCGCCTCATACACGCCGTCCCAGCCGTCAAGGCCGGGGCGGTTTGTTTTGAGCGCTTCGATCCTCTCCGCGAAGATCGTATAAAAATTGTCCAGCGCGCCGCCGGAAACCTTGCGACATTCCGCTATCAGGTTCTCCGCACCGTCGAAATCCATTGCCCTGTAGGCAGCAATCATCTTTTCATGCAACGTCCGCCAGCTTGCAAACTGATCCGAAGCTGCAACCGCATCATCCCCGATCAGAGTATAAATGCGTGCGGGCTCGGTCTTGCCCTTGACCCGCAGAAGATCAAGCTCAAGCAGGGCCATATCTGCAACTTTTCTTGCCGTTTCCTCGCCGATCAGGTTGGTCACGCCGTAAGCCTTGGTCTGACCTTCAAGCCGCGACGCCAGATTGACCGTATCGCCCAGCGCTGAATAAGCAAAACGCTGCTTCGATCCCATATTTCCAACCGAAGCCGGGCCGGTATTGATGCCGATTCCAGCGGCCAGAACGATCGGCAATCCTTCAGTTTTCAGGCGATCATTGATCGGGGTCAGCGCCACATTCATCTTCAGCGCCGTCAGACAGGCATGCCGCGCATGGTTTTCGTCATCAAGGGGCGCGTTCCAGAACGCCATCATCGCATCGCCCATGTATTTGTCGATGGTCCCGCGATTCTCCATCACCAGCGCCGACATCGGCGTCAGGAAGTCGTTCATCAGCTGAATCAGCGCTTCCGGCGAGAGTTTTTCTGAAATTGAGGTAAAACCCCGAATATCTGTAAACATCACCGTCAGGTCGCGCACTTCTCCGCCCAGCTTGAGCTTGTCCGGGTCTTCCGTCAGCTCTTTCATGAAATCAGGCGAAATATAGTGCGAAAATGCATCGCGTACATGTTTGCGCTCCGATTCCGTCCGGATGTAATCCAGAAGCGCCGCCAGAACAAACAAAACCACGATCGTCAGGCTTGGAAACACGGGGTCCAGCAACAAGCCGTAGCGCAGGAAGATGTCCCATGATGCATAGCCAATCCCGGCTACCAGTGCCAGAGTCAATCCGACCAGTACCACGGCCCCGAAAAACGGCGACAGCAAAATGATCAGGAGCCCGATCACGCCCATAAAATCGATTTCGACGGTATGAAAAGATCGAGCGGCGTCGAGCGGATATCTTTCAGCCCTTCCGAACTGGTGCCGATAATAACGATTTTCCCTTTTATTTTTTCAGGGTCGGCCTGCCCGCCGATTACCTGCCATACCGGGATATATTTTTCCGGGCGGGCCTTGCTGAAATAGGCGTGAAACATACCGTCGTGATCGAGTGGTATTTCGTAATCGCCGACCTGCATCCTGAGGGGCGGATCAAGCGGGCCGACCTCATCCCCCTTCAGCCCCCGCACCTTGACCAGAAGCCGCGGATCCTGCGCCACGCGGAGGGCCTCAAGCGCCAGAGAAGGATAAATATCTCCATCAAAGCTGAATAATAAAGGGACTTGCCGGATCAAACCGTCAACATCGGTGGAAACGCCAAAACATCCGTTCCCGGCCGCCGCTTCCGACAACACGGGGATCGTCGTGGTAACGCCGCGTATCTTGTTGACCGTTTGCTTGAGATCGGCAGCGTCGCGCGCCAGCGCAATCGGCTTGGAAAGGACGGGCTTTCGCCGCGTCGCTTCCGGGTTCGCCGACCAGATAAACCCGGTCACGACATTGCCTGCCTGCCGGAACGTCTCCGCCAGCTCCTCATCATGGTCTTTAAGGCCGGAAACAGTATTTTTCAGATCGTCCGAAACGGTCGCCTGCGGCAGCATTTTAATGAAAGCTGCTGGCGACGTCCGGTCGCTTTCCGCAAACACCATGTCAAAGACGATTGCCCGTGCGCCCATATCTTTAAGGCTGGATACAAGCCGGGCCACGATATGGCGCGGCCACGGCCACTGGCCCAGTTCCTCGCGCCCCAGGGATGCCTCGTCGATATCGACGATGACGACCTGATCCGTCGGCTGACGCGGATGCATGACGTTGAAGGTATCGAAAGCCAGATAGCGCAAGGCACGCGACCATTCGTAATCCTGCAAGCGGATAAAAATCACGCCGGAAAGCAAAATCAGCAGCAAAAATGCGTGAAACCAGCGATTGATGAAGAAATGGCCCATCAGATCTCCGTCAGCGCCTTGTCCTTTGCCCGAAGGAATGGCTTGGCCAGATATTCAAGAATCGTGCGTTTTCCCGTCACGACCTCCGCCGTAGCGACCATCCCCGGCGTGATCGGCAGGGGGTTTGCGCTTGTGCCCATGTAATTTTTTTCGGTCGTAACCTCGATTTCAAAAAAAACATTGCCTTCACGGTCAGTAACGCTGTTAGCGCCAATCCGGTTCAGGCGGCCCTTCAGATGGCCGTAGCGCTGGGAATCATAAGCAGAGATCTTGACGTTGACTTCCTGCCCCAACTGGAGAAAAGCGATATCGCTGGGGAATCTTCAGCTTTTCATCCATCGGCACGATTTCAACCAGCTGCTGCGCCGGCTCAATCACACCGCCAATCGTTTTGAGAGCGATTTTGTTGATAACGCCATCGACAGGCGAGCGCAATTCCGCCCGCGATACGCGGTCGCCGATTGATTTGAGACTCTCGCCAAGGCGGGAGATATCAGTCTCCACCGCGTTCAACTCGCCCAGCGCCTGGGATCGGAATTTGTCTTCCTGATCCTTTCGCTCCTGCCGCGCGGCGTTCAGGTCAGCTTCCAGCCCCGGCAGTTTTTCCTTGCTGGCACGAAGCTGCCCCTGAATATCGCTGAGCTCCCTGCTCAGACGAAGCTCTTCCAGCTTGGGCACTGCTTTTTGCGCCACCATGTCGCGGGTGATTTTGAGTTCCTGCCCAAGGATGCCCGCACTGCTGGACAAACGGCTGATCTGGGCCTGCGTTTCGGAAATTTGCGCCGTCGCGGACGTGATTTTCTCGTCGAGCATCGCAATCGCGTTTTTTAGCTCCTGTTGCCGCGATTCATAAAGCTTTTTTTCGTTCGACGATACTTGCGGTGCGGCTTTGACAATATCTTCCGGCATGACAAAAGGCTTGCCGTTGGCCTCCGCCTCCAGCCTTGCCCGCTTTGCGCGCAGACCTATAGACTGAGCTTCCGCTCCGCCCTTTTCAGACGAAAACATCACATCGCTGATTTTCAGCAAGGGCTGCCCCTTGCGCACCCGATCGCCCTCCGCCACCAGCAATTCCTGCAGGATGCCGCCCTCAAGGCTCTGCACCACCTGCACTTCGCTGGTGGGAACAACCTGCCCCTGGCCGCGCACAAGAATCTCGACTTTCGACAGCCCCGCCCAGATGAAAAACAGAACGACAAAAGCGGAAATCACGCCCAGAAAGATAATCGACATCAAACGCGGGCGCATATTCTCCGCCGCGTGCAATTCGCTCATGAAATCGGTTTCGCGAAGGGTCATGACTGTTTGACCTCCACCCGTCCGCGGGAAAGCGCTTCGATCACTTTATCTTTAGGGCCATCCGCCACGACCCGCCCCTGATCCACCAGAATCAGGCGGTCAACAAGCGTCAGAAGATGCTGGCGGTGGGTAATCAGAATAAAGGTCCGCCCTTCGGCCTGCTCACGAATATGACGAACGAACGCCTCCTCGGCCTGCATATCCATGGCATTGGTCGGCTCGTCGCAGACGAAAACATGCGGGTTCATTAACATGGCGCGCGCCAGTGCAACAGCCTGACGCTGCCCGCCGGAAAGCCCGCCGCCACCCTCCCCGACCGGAGCGTCATAGCCCATGGGATGGCGGGAAATGAAATCATGCACCCCAGACGCCTTCGCCGCCGCGAGGATTTCCTCCTCCGTCGCCTGCGGGCGGGCGATGGCGATATTTTCGCGGATGGTGGCCCGGAACAGAACGACGTCCTGCGCGATATAGGCAATATTGCGCCTCAGGTCTGCCGGATCGATCTGACGATAGTCGGTATCGTCGGCCAGTATCGCCCCTTCTGCAGGCTCGTAAAGCCCCATGATCAAGCGCGCCATAGTGCTTTTTCCCGATCCGACACGGCCGATAATGCCGACCTTTTCACCCGCCTTGATAGTGAAAGAAATATCCTGCAAAACCTTGCGGTCGGTACCGGGATAAACAAAGCTGACGCCGTCGAAGGTTATCTTTCCCTTGAGGTCCGGGCGATGAAGGAACGGCGCATTGGCCGGGCGCTCGACCGGCTTTTTCATGAATTCATCCAGCGTGCGCATGGCATTGCGGGTCTGGTGATACCGCGCCATCAGATTGGCCATCTGACCGATCGGCGCGATCGCCCGCCCGCCGAGAATAACGCAAGCGATAAGAGCCCCCATAGTAATGGCCTGATCGCGCACCAGATACATGCCGAGAAGAACGGCAAAAATTGTCGCGCTTTGCTGGAAGAACGTCGCGATGTTGACGCCAAGACCGGAGTAAAAGCGAGAATCCTGCGCCTGTCCCGCCGCTTCCGCGACCAGATCGCCGTAGCGCGCGCGCAACCGCCCGTCGGCGCCGACAGCCTTGATGGTTTCAAGGCCATGAATCGTTTCGACCAGCAGGCCATGCTTGGTTTCAGCCGTGTGAATCGTTTTACGTACCTGATTGCGCAGAGGAATCTGAATCACCGCGCCAGCCGCCAGCGTCAACATCACCACGACCAGCAGCACCATCGCGACGGGCCCGCCCAGCATGCCTATAATCGCAAGAAAAAACAGGGAAAACGGCAGATCGACCAGAACAGTCATGGTCGCGGAGCTGAAAAATTCGCGCACTGCATCGAACTCGCGCAGCATACCGGCAAAAGCCCCGCTGGAGGTCGGCCGTGCCGCCAGCTTGATGTCCAGAAGCTGGTCGTAAATGCGCCGCGCGGCGATGATATCGATCCGCCGCCCGGCGAAATCGACGAAATATCCGCGCAGGGTGCGCAGAATAAAATCAAAAACAAAAACCGTCAGCGCCCCGATGGAGAGAACCCACCCGGTTTCAATGGCGTTATTCGG
>JACPDM010000140.1 GCA_016184045.1 Micavibrio aeruginosavorus
CGCTTTCTCTGGCGGCGTCCATGATCTGGTCATCGACATCGGTGATGTTCGACGCGTAAGTGACTTTCGGATAAATCTGCCGCAGCACCCGCACCAGAAGATCGAACGCCACCGCCATGCGCGCATTGCCGATATGGGCGTAATTATAGACCGTCGGCCCGCAAGCATAGACCCGCACATGGGCGGGATCGACGGGGCGAAATTCTTCCTTTTTCCCGGTGAGGGAATTGTGCAACTTTAAAATCATCGAACGGTCATGCCTGTTTTATCGTGGCCTTGCTCCCCTTTATAAACGGGGATTTTTCGACAATTGCAAGCAAGCGGTCCTTGGAAAACGGTTTTTTGAGGAAACCGGCGGCGCCGCGATTGGTCGCGGTCACGATATTGGCCTTGACCGTATCGACGCTGAGCATCACCACATAAGCTTCCGGATCGACCTTGCGGATTGAATGCAGGGTTTCAAGGCCGTTTAGCCCCGGAAGGTGAATGTCGAGAAAGACGATATCCGGAGCCTGCTCGATATAGGCGATGACCGCATCCTCTCCCGTCTTGGCATGGACGAGATCGTAATTTTTACTGAGGATGTTCGAGGTATAGGTCGCGGTGAAACGGTCGTCTTCGACGATCAGGACAAGGGCGTGTTCGCGCCGCTGGCGACGAACGCCGATGCTGCTGACGCGGTTCTCATCGGCCATGGCCGCATAAGCGGACATACGTTTTTGCGCCAGAAGTTTCTTGTCGGCAAGTTTTTGAATGCCCATCATCTCGCGGCCGAAATTGATGAAATCCACCAGCCCGGCTTTTGTGCCGGACGATAGCCCCTTGAATACGCTATAGAACGCGTCCTGTTCGGCTTCGTTTGCCGGGCGGGCCACCAGAAGGAGATCGCTGTCCGCGAACTGATACAAGACCGCATCGGGAAAAGATTCTGCCTTCTCCGCCAGATCGCGCATCGCGGCGGCGCTTTGCTCCCTTATGCTGTTGCAGCGCGCCCCGATCTGCACCAGATCCTCGATCAATGAATCGTGATCGATCTGGCGCGAACAGGCGTAGTGAATCCCCGCCCATCCGGCGGAGTTGGTTTTGATTTTTTCCAGCAGCGTCAGGAAATGATGTTCGGCGCTGTCTTGCACGACCTGCATGGTCGCTTCCCCCTTGTTAAGCCCTTGAAACTGATTATTTTACGAAAATACTTAAGGACGCGTGAAGATGACACGCAGCGTACAAGGATACTCGTTTTGTCCTTGCCCGGTCCAGACCCCGGCGTATATTGACCGGGCAGGAGATACCCCTTATGGCCGACACCCCCGAAAGCCCCTATGACCTGGTCCTGATCAACGGAACGGCGGTGCTGCCCGGCAGGACGGTTCAGGCCGATATCGGCATCCGGGGCGGCAAAATCGCCGCTATCGGGCGGTTTGCGGGAAGCCGCGCCGTCAAAACCGTCGATTGCCTTGGCCTGCATATCCTGCCCGGTCTGATCGACACGCAGGTCCATTTCCGCGAACCCGGCCTTACCCACAAGGAAGACCTCGAGCACGGGATGAAGGCCGCCGCCCTTGGCGGGATTACGGCCGTGTTCGAGATGCCAAACACCAAACCCCTGACCACCGCCCCGGAAGCCCTGCAGGGCAAGATGGCCGCAGCGGCAAAAGGCGGCTGGACCGATTATGCGTTCTATTTCGGCGGCACGGCGGCGAATGCGGAAAACCTGCCGCAATGGGAAAACCTGCCCGGCGTGTGCGGCGTGAAGATTTTCATGGGGTCGTCCACAGGCGATTTGCTCTGCGCCACCGACGCTGAAATTTCGTCAGTCCTGAAAAACGGCCGCCGCGTCGTCGCCGTCCACGCCGAGGACGAAATGATGATGATTGAAAACAAACGCAGCATCCTTGGCGATTCCACCGATGTGCAGATGCACCCGGCCTGGCGTTCGGTCGAATCCTGCGTTTCCGCGACGTCGCGCCTTGTCCGTCTCGCGCGCGAGGCCGGGCGGCGGGTGCATGTCCTCCACATCTCTACCGCGGAAGAGATGGAAATCCTTAAAGACCACCGCGACATCGCCAGCGTCGAAGTTCTGGCCAACCACCTGACCCTGCATGCGCCGGACTGCTATGACCGTCTTGGCACCCGCGCCCAGCAAAACCCGCCGATTCGTGAAAAGCACCATCAGGAAGCCCTGTGGCGCGCCATTGATGAGGGACTGGTCGATATTCTGGCCTCCGACCACGCCCCGCATACGCCGGAAGAAAAAAGCAAAACCTATCCGGACAGCCCGAGCGGCACGCCCGGCGTGCAGACTCTGGTTCCCGTCATGCTCGATCATGTCAATCAGGGCCGCCTCAGCCTCGAGCGCCTTGTGGACCTGATGGCGGAGGGGCCGCACCGCATCCACCAGATCGCGGGCAAGGGGCGAATCGCCCGCGGCTATGACGCCGATTTCACGATTGTCGATATGAAGGCCCGCCACACGATCACCAACGCCGAGCAAGCCAGCAAGAGCGGCTGGACCCCGTTCGACGGCCTGACCGTGACCGGGTTTCCGGTGATGACCATGGTGCGCGGCCATATCGTCATGCAGGACGGCGCGCTGCGCGGCCAGCCGGTTGGCCGCCCGGTCCGGTTTCGCGAGTCGCTTATGGGAAAAAATGATCAAATTTGACGCAAACTTGAAAAAAATTTTTAGAACAAACTAATAAATGTGTACAATCAATCTGTTACATGCCCGCCCCCGGACCGGTTCGGACCCCTCCTAAAGTGCTTGTTAAGACTCCATCTTCATACTGAAACGAAACAGGCGACACGCGCGGAAAGCCCCTCACGGGGCTGGCCTGCGGGTTTGCCGAACGGTCCAAGGGAAAAAAACGGGTGCCAGCCACATCCAGAAGAATAGCGGAATCGCACGTTGTGAAGTCAGAAGCGATCAAAAAGAAAAAAGCTGCGGCAAAACCCCAGACGCTGTCCCAGCGCCTGATGGGGTCGCCTACGCAAATCTGGCGCAGCAAGCTGAGCTGGAGGATCACGCTCGTGGTCTTCTTGACCATCATGACCGTGCAAGCCAGCATCATGAGCGTGACGCTGCGCGACTATGAAGCCGCGCGCATCGCCGAGCTGGTCGAATCCGCACGCTCGGCCATCGTTCCGTCCCTTGAAGGATCGGTCACCGACCTTTATGCCTCACCCGTCAGCGACGCGACTGCGAATCGCCTGATCACCACGACAAAGCTCAACGGGCTGGCCGTTTATTCCACAGACCTGAACCTTTTGCGTACCTTCGGCGAACCGACTGCCCTGACCTTGCGCGACCAAAGCAGCATCGGCAAGACGTTCCGCAGCGCCGATGGCAAGTCCTATGAAACGGTCTTCCGTCCGAGCGCCCTTGGCCGCCCCTATCTGATCGTTGCGCGCATGGATTCATCGACAATCCAGCCGCAAGTTTTCGCCTATGTGAAGCAGACGATCACCATCATGCTGCTGATGTCGGCCTTTGTGACCACGGTTTTGATGCTGGCTCTCGGGCGGTGGTTGCTGGAGCCGATCCTGTTCCTGCGCGGCAACTTGCTGCGCGCCTCCGAAAACCCGGAAAATCCGCGCATCGAAGCCTCGCCCTTCGACAAGACCGACGAAATCGGCGTGGCAATCGAGATTTCGACCAAGCTGATCAAGCAGAACGCCGACAACATCAAGCGCATCAAATCGGCGGCCGAGGACCAGATCCACAAACTGGCCTATTACGACACCCTGACCAGCCTGCCGAACCGCACGCTGTTCCTGCTCTCGTTGAACGAGAAAACGCGCAGCCGCGACAATGAAAACGTCACGCGTTTTGCCGTCATTACGATGGACCTCGACCATTTCAAGGACATCAACGACACCATGGGCCACAATATCGGCGACGCCATCCTGCGTGCCGTCGGCAAACGCCTGCGCGCGTCCCTGCCGGAATCGGCCATCGTGGCGCGATCCGGGGAGGATGAATTTGCCATCACCATGCCGCTGAGCGGCGACACCACAACCGCGCGCGACATCGCGGAACGCGTCATCGGCGTGATCCGCGCCGAGCCCTTCAAGGTTTTCAACGAGATGTTCCAGATCCGCGCCTCCATCGGCGTGGCAACATACCCCGATGACGGCATCGACCCGGATCAGGTGCTGAAAAACGCCGATATCGCCCTCAACCGCGCCAAGGAGGAAGGCCGCGATCTGATCAAGGAATACTCCGAAGATTTCGACCGCGCCGTGCAGCAACGCTTCCAGATGCTGCGCGACCTGCGCGAAGCGATGGAGAAAAGGCAACTGGCCCTGTATTACCAGCCGCAGCTCGACCTCAATACCGGCACGGTGATCGGTGCCGAAGCCCTGTTGCGCTGGTTCAAACCGGATAACAGCAAGCAGGGCGGAACCTTCATTTCCCCGGCCGATTTCGTTCCGATTGCGGAGCAATCCGGGTTGATCGTCCCCATCGGCGAATGGGTCATGCGCACGGCCTGCGAAACCGCCGTGGAATGGCACAAACAAGGACGCGAGATCCGCATCGCCGTCAACGTTTCCGGCGCCCAGTTCTATCAGAGCGATATCGTCTCCTATACCAGCAAGGTTCTGGCTGAAACCGGTCTGCCGCCGCATCTGCTGGAGCTGGAGGTGACGGAGAGCGTGTTCATGGAAGATATCCAGCACACCATCAGCATTCTGCAAAACCTGCACGGGCTTGGCGTAGAACTGGCGATTGACGATTTCGGCACCGGCTATTCGTCGCTGTCCTATCTGCGGCAATTTCCGATCGACCGCCTCAAAATCGACCAGTCTTTCATTCGCAACGCCCTCAACAATTCTGACGACGCGGCCATCGCCAGAACGATTGTCGCGCTCGGCCACTCTCTCAACCTGAAAGTCATCGCCGAGGGCGTCGAAACGCTGGAGCACGAAAAATTCCTGCGCGAGCAAGGCTGCGACGAGGTTCAGGGATTCCGCTATTCAAGGCCGGTCCCCAAGGACAAGTTCAACGAATTTGTCGGCGGCTATGCCGGAAGCCTTGAGGTTTTTGACAAGTCCGCATGAGCGCTGTAAACCCGTCTTTATGATGACGCACAGCAAGACAAATCCATTTCTCTCCCGCCGGTCTCCCGGCCTCAGCGGCACGGTCCGCACCCCCGGCGATAAATCCATGTCGCACCGGGCGCTGATGTTCGGCGCGCTGGCCAAGGGCGAGACGATCATCTCCGGTCTGCTGGAGGCAGGGGATGTCTTCTCGACCGCCGAGGCGCTACGCGCCATGGGCGCGAAAATTACCCTTGGCGACGACGGGCTATGGCGCGTTTTCGGCACGGGGATGCTGGGCGAGCCGGCGGAAATTATCGACATGGGCAATAGCGGCACGTCAACGCGCCTGCTCGCCGGGATTATCGCCGGATTCCCCATCACCGTCACCATGACCGGGGACGGATCGCTGATCAAACGCCCGATGGCCCGCGTCATTACGCCGCTGGAGCAGATGGGCGCAGAATTCATGGCGCGTTCGGGGCAGCGCCTGCCGATGACCATGCGGGGAACGGACACCCTCAAGGCTATCGAATACCGCCTGCCGGTCGCCTCGGCGCAGGTGAAATCCGCCGTCCTGCTTGCGGGACTGCACGCGCAAGGGATGACCACGGTCATCGAGGACAAGGCGACCCGCGACCATACCGAAACCATGCTGCGCCTGTTCGGGGCGGAAGTGAAAACGCAGCTTTTGGAAAGCGGCGCGAGCGCCATTTCCATCGCCGGTGGTCAAACCCTGCGCGGCTGCGCCGTCGATGTTCCCGGCGACCCCAGCACCGCCGCATTCCCGGCGATTGCCGCGGTGATCGTGCAGGGTTCGGAAATTGCCCTGCCGCGCATCAACATGAACCCGCGGCGCAATGGCCTGTATACGACATTGCAGGAGATGGGCGCCGATATCGCGCTTGGCCGCCCCCGCATGGAATCGGGAGAGCCGCTGGCCGATCTGACGATCCGCTATGCCGGACCGCTGAAAGGCATCGCCGTCCCGCCGGAGCGCGTCCCCAGCATGATCGACGAGATCCCG
>JACPDM010000022.1 GCA_016184045.1 Micavibrio aeruginosavorus
GCCTGATCGGCGCGCCGCCCGGCTATGTCGGCTACGAGGAGGGTGGCAGCCTTACCGAAGCCGTGCGCCGGCGGCCGTATCAGGTCGTGCTGTTCGATGAAATCGAAAAGGCGCACCCGGACGTCTTCAACGTTTTGCTCCAGGTGCTCGACGACGGAAGGCTGACGGACGGGCAAGGCCATACGGTCGATTTCCGCAACACGCTAATTGTCATGACCTCAAATCTTGGCGCCGACTTCCTCGTCAATCAACCCGAAGGTCAGGATACCGACGCGGTGAAGGATCAGGTGATGGGGATCGTTCGCGCGAGCTTCCGCCCGGAATTCCTCAATCGCGTGGACGAAATCATGCTGTTCCACCGCCTGAAGAAGAGCGAGATGGGACGCATTGTCGATATCCAGATCGTGCGGCTGCAGAAGCTGCTCGACGACCGCAAGATCACGATCGCGCTCGATGCCTCGGCGCGCGATTGGCTCGCCGACAAGGGCTACGAGCCGGCCTACGGCGCAAGGCCGCTCAAGCGCGTGATCCAGAAGTCGCTGCAGGATCCGCTTGCGGAACTCATCCTCGCCGGCACCATCAAGGACGGCGAGAAGGTCAAGGTCTCCGCGGGTAAGCACGGGCTTTCGTTCAACGGCAAGGCCGTCAAAGAGGCGGCGTAAGCGGCGTTCTCAACATCGTCAACCACACGCTGGACCTGATCTGCGCGGCGACGGAAATCCCCGAATTCATCGAAGTCGATATGACCGGCATCGAAATCGGCGATTCCATCCGCATGGACCGCGTCAAGATGCCGAAAGGCGTCGAGCCTTCGGATCACGATCCGGAACACGTTCTGGCAACGATGATGGCGCCGAAATCGGCTGCTGCCGATGAAGCTGCCGATGCCGCTGCTGCCGAGGCTGCTTCCGCTGCTTCTGCCGCCGCTGCGGCTCCGGCTGCCGCGCCTGCCGGCGAGAAGAAAGAAGAGAAGAAGTAACCGTTTCACGAAAGGCGGGGCACATGACTCATATTGTGCCCCGCCTTTTGTCTTTATGCAGATCCCCGCGCAAGACGGATATTCCCATGTGGCTTCTGGTCGGCCTCGGCAACCCCGGCGATAAATACGCAGGCAACCGGCACAATGTCGGCTTCATGGCGATCGACTCCATCGCGGACGAATACGGCATCGGCCCGTTCAAGGCGAAGTATCAGGGGCAACTGGCCGAAGGGCGGATCGGCGATCATAAAGTCGCGCTGCTGAAGCCCGAAACATTCATGAATGAATCCGGGCGCTCGGTCGGCGCGGCGGCGAAGTTTTACAAGATCCCGCCGGAGCGGATCGTCGCCTTTCATGACGAGCTTGATCTCGCCCCGGCGAAAATCCGCGTCAAGACCGGCGGCGGCAATGCCGGGCATAACGGGTTGCGTTCGCTGGACGCGCATCTGGGGACTCCGGATTACGTGCGCGTGCGCCTTGGCATCGGCCACCCCGGCGACAAGGACCGCG
This sequence comes from Micavibrio aeruginosavorus, assembly GCA_016184045.1. Lineage (GTDB taxonomy): Bacteria > Pseudomonadota > Alphaproteobacteria > Micavibrionales > Micavibrionaceae > Micavibrio > Micavibrio aeruginosavorus_C. Next base: position 1,490 of record JACPDM010000022.1, read on the forward strand.
TGCATGGTTATGTTCTCAGCGATTTCGCCAAGGTTGAACGCGAATGGCTGGGGCCGTATCTGGAGGCGATCGCGGATCATTTGCCGCTGCTGCTGGACGGCAAGGAAAACGATTTCATGAGCAAGGTGGCACAGGCTGTGCCGGTGAAGGAGTAGGTTATGGGTTTTAATTGCGGAATTGTCGGGTTGCCGAATGTCGGGAAATCGACGCTGTTCAATGCGCTGACCGCGACGGCGGCAGCGCAGGCGGCGAATTTCCCGTTCTGCACGATCGAGCCGAATGTCGGCCGCGTCGCCGTGCCGGATGAGCGGCTGGATATGATCGCCAAACTCGGCGGCTCGGCCAAGATCGTTCCGTCGCAACTGGAATTCGTCGATATCGCCGGGCTGGTCGCCGGGGCGTCGAAGGGCGAGGGGCTGGGCAACCAGTTTTTGGCCAATATCCGCGAAACCGACGCCATCGTTCATGTCCTGCGCTGCTTTGACGATCCGAACATCATTCACGTGATGGGCTCGGTCGATCCGGTGCGCGATGCGGAGATCGTTGAAACCGAACTGATGCTGGCCGATATGGAATCGGTGGAGCGGCAGATCACCAGCATCGGCAAGAAAGCCAAATCCGGCGACAAGGAATCGAAAGAGCAGCTCGCCATTCTGGAGCGCGTCAAAACCGCCCTCGACGCCGGAAAACCCGCGCGCACGGTCGAAATTTCAGAAGAAGAGCGCAAGGCGTTCCGCATGCTGCAATTGCTGACCTCCAAACCCGTCCTCTATGTCCTGAACGTCGCGGAGGAAGACGCCGCGGCGGGCAATGAATGGACGAAGAAAGCGGAAGCGATGGCAAAGGCGCAGGGCGCGGGCAGCGTCATCATCACCGCGTCCATCGAATCCGAAATCGCGCAATTGCCGACCGAGGAAGAAAAGCGGGAGTTCCTTGAAACCATCGGCCTCAAAGAGCCGGGCCTCAACAAGATCATCCGCGAGGGCAACAAGCTCCTCGGCCTGCAAACCTATTTCACCGTCGGCCCGAAAGAGGCGCGGGCGTGGACCGTCCGCAAGGGCGCCAAAGCCCCCGAAGCGGCGGGCGTCATCCACACCGACTTCGAGCGCGGCTTCATCAAGGCCGAAGTCATCGCCTATGACGATTTCGTCAAACTCGGCGGCGAACAGGCGGCGAAAGACGCAGGCAAGATGCGGCAGGAAGGCAAGGAATACACCGTCCATGACGGGGATCTGATGCTGTTCCGGTTCAACGTCTAAAAGCTCAATCGGGCAATATCCCCCCATTGTCATACCGGCGCAGGCCGGTATCCATGGCTTTCCCGTTTCTGGAAGAGAAAGGGATTCACCACAGAGAACACAGAGCGTTCAATCATTCCGCCTGCGTTCTGGGCGGGTGCGGTTTCCTCTGTGAATCTCCGTGTTCTCTGTGGTGATTTTCATTTTCAGTTTTTACTTTAACCACGGATGGACACGGATAAACACGGATGCATCTGTGTCCATCCGTGGTTTAAATTTCCTGCACAAACCCTGTTGATCTTGCCCCATTGACCCATGATGCGGAGCGCCGCACCGCGCGCCGGAACAAGGCGGCGCGGGAGTCTTGACAAAAATAGGAATTGTTTCACGTGAAACAATTCCTATTTTTTAGGGTGAACGGCCTTGAAAGCAAAGGCAAATCCGCGCACTCAGTTCGTTCGTCATTTTTTTAGAAAGGTTTTTCAGGCGGTTTTCAGCATTCCGCGCGGGTTCCTTGTGCCCATGAAGCGGGCAGGAAAAACCGCATTTTATAATGATATAATAGGTATAAATTCCTTAAATGTCAAGCGGAATCACCGCGCAGGGCGGCATACCTGTGTATGTCATTCGCCGTTTCTTGGCGGGAGGAGGGGGCTCGCCAAAGGGTTGCGCCAAGCTAAAAACTGTATTGGCGCCTTGTGCGGAAGCCTGTAGCCTTATACTTTGATATGAAGATTTGGTGCGAGGTGCTTCAATGGGACCTGATCCCTTTGACTTTATAACTCGAAGAAAGAAAAATATGAACGCATTAAGTATTTTGTTTTTCTCCATTATCTCTCTAATGCCCTTCATGGCGCGGGCGGATGAAAAGGCAGAGTATTTGAAGTTTACATGTATTCCTGAGATCGGATACATGGAATTAACGTCAATGATTTCATATGATAAAATTCCTGTAGAAGACTATGAAAAGCTTGGCATTTTTTTACCAAAGAAGAATCCAATTTGTATATTTCCCCAATATAACTTGACAGTTGAATTCGAACTTAAGGAACACGCAACGCAAAAAAGCCCTTGTTATAGTAGCAGATGGTACACTGTCAATGTAAAAATAAATGGCACTGCTATAAAGAGTTTTGAATATTTTGGATCACAATGTCCCATCTATACCGGCCTGGAAGACGGTATAAGAAGCGCTTATGCGCCTCATCTGCTCGCTTATCAAATATTTGGGTCTCACTATATTCATGCCTGCACCGGCAAGGGCAGGCGGACATGTGAAAGTTTTGAGATAAATGCACGCAAGCTGGAGGAGATTTTGAAATGACTGACGTAAATGTAACCCTCGATCTTGATCTGGACGGCATGGGATCAAAGGGGTTGGGATCAAAGGGGTCAGATTGCAAAGATCAAAGGGGTAAGATCAAAGGAAGATCAAATGGGTCAGATTAAATTGAAAAAGGATTTCCGGCCGCCGCGCGATCCCCGTCCCGCGCGGCGGTGACAGGAGGAGCGAAAAGTTCAGGGCCGAAGCAGGGTGATCTTTGGCTGGAATCAATGTAATCTGACCCCTTTGACCCCTTTGATTGTGACCCCTTTGATTGACCTAATGTCGCATTTCAGAACAATAAAAGATGCTTTCCTCGGCAGTCAGCATTCATGCGATATAGGGGATATCAGGATATTTACGTAGGAGGAGAATAAAATGATTGTTCTGGGTTTTGCCTTGGCAAAAATAAGCGCAGTTGAGCGGGGATGAATTTGGTATGCATGTCAGGTTCTTTGTTTTATCGCTGATTTCTATGGCGGCGTTTTTCCCTGCTGCTTTGACCCATGCGCAGAGTGTGCCTGAGAAAATCAAGGTCGGGGATGCGTATTATACGCGCGGGGAAATTATCGCGGATTTTCTGGGGGTAGCGTTTTCCGATACTCTCTGGAATGAGGATGCCAAAAATATCGAATCTTCCGGTTTTTCAAGCATGTTGTCCTGGTTTTCCGCCCTTACGGACGACCAGAGAACGAAAATGGAAGCGGAGATGCACAAATATTCCCCATGGCTGGCGCAGTATATCTACCAACCGGGCAGCCTGCCGAAACAAGGCGTTGTCAATAAGTGGGAAGGGGATATCACAATAGGCTTTGGTTGGCCCGGTTACTCTCTTGCCAGGAGCATTCCTGAAAATCATGAAGGGCTGCTTCCCAAAGCAAGTTACAATTCAAATGAAAAGGCAAAAGAAATTTATCCGCTCATTGAGACAGACATCAAGCCGCTCTTGAAGGAGTTACAACAAGAGACGGGCAAGAGGCTCTCAATTGTTTCTCCCGATGACACACAGGACTACACAGAAGGATATGCCCGCATTCGAATTATTCTTGCGCCGGGCATTGTTTCCGCAAGAACGTGGAAACCCCTAATGCCCGGCGATTGGAATCCTTATCAGTATGAGAAATACCTTTGGGGCGGCGTTCTTTTCGAATCATCAGACAAACACATGGATGCCTATCTTCTGCCCAGCCCCGATAACCGGATTGGCACGGTAATCTGCAAGATCAGACTCGGGCTCGGTATGGACGGTTACAGCTTTGGGCGCAAACATGACAGCCTATGACAGGCTGATGACAAAAATGCTTTACTGTCCCGCCATTGAACCCGGTATGGATAAAAATGCAGTCTTGGGCGCCCTTCTCAGCCATCCGGAATGCATCCACCCTTAAAAACAGAGATAAAGGGGCCGCGGACGTGGCGGTGGGGGCGTTTGGGGGGGGTCTGTGTAATGCCTTGAATTTGCATGGAATTACTGCGTTTGTGGAAAAAAATGCGGGGTCTTGCTATTTTCATCTCCCATCAGAGCAGGAGACGCAGTATGGCATTCGTTCTTGACCCGGCGATCCGGAAGATTCCCAAGGCGGAATTGCATGTGCATATCGAGGGCACGGTGACGCCGGATATGGCGCGGCGTCTGGCGCAGAAGAATAATGTCAGCCTCGATCCCTCCATTTTCAGTGCCGACGGTTCGCGCTATCAGTGGAAGGATTTTTTCCATCTGGTCACGTCCGTTTATGACAGCATGGCGCAATCCATCCGCACGAAGCAGGATTACGAAGACATTACATACGACTACCTGACGCGCTGCGCGGCGGAGGGGTCGATTTATGAAGAGATGATCGCATGGGGTTCGCAGGGCGACGCGGTTGGCCTCTCCTATCCCGACCTGATCGAGGGCATGGCCGCCGGGATCGACCGGGCGCAGCGCGATACGGGCATCATCGGCCGCATCAACACGGCCCTTGTCCGGCACCAGCCCTTTGCCAAGGTGACGCAGGAGGCGCAAACCATCGCCGCGTTTCCGCACCCTTATATCGTCGGCCTTGATATCGCGGGCGGGGAGCAGCCGGGGGACATTCCGAAATACCAGCCTTTGTTCGATATGATTTATGCCGGGTTCGGCCGCAAGCCGGGGATGCGCCTGCACGCCGGGGAAGCGGCGGGGCCGCAGAATGTACGAGATGCGCTGTCCCTCAATCCGCGCCCGACGCGCATCGGCCACGGGGTGCGCAGCATCGAGGACCCGCTTCTGGTCGCAGACCTTGCGGCGAACGGGACGGTTCTGGAGGTGTGCCCGACCAGCAATGTGCTGGCGAATATTTACGGCTCCTACGCCGATCACCCGCTGCGCAAACTGATGGGCGCGGGGGTGAAGATTTGCCTCAATTCCGACGATCCCGGCCTGTTCGGCGATTCCATCGGCGAGGTGTATCAGGTCGCCCGCGATCATTTCGGGTTCAGCGACGCGGAATTGCTGACGGCGACAAAGACCGCTGTTGCGGCGTCGTTCGCGGAAGATGCGGTGAAGAAAACCCTGCTGGATAAAATCAGGCAGTATGAATCCGGTTTTTTTAAACCGGCCCGGACGCAGGGGCCGGGGTTGAGGCCAGCGCCGTAGAATGATAACCCGCCGGTTGTCTCCTCCCCATCACATTCATGGGAGGGGGAGCAAGAGGGGGAGGGTCTAGCTCAAGATTTCCGGCCCTCCCCCCTTGATCCCCCCTCCCGCTTGCGCAGGAGGGGGGAGACGTATTTACGCCACCGCCGTCTGCGGCGATTTCTGGCGGACGAGGTCGGCGTAGGCGGCTTTGAGGCGCTCCGTCACCGGGCCGATAGGGATGTTCAGCATATCGTCGATTTTCGACACCGGCGCGATCTCCGCGGCGGTCCCGGTCAGGAAGATTTCCTGAACGTCTTTGAGCTCTTCCGGCATGATATGCACTTCCTCAACCGTGTAGCCAAGGTCGCGGGCCAGCTTGATGACGGTCTGGCGGGTGATGCCGTTGAGGAAGCATTCCGGCACGGGGGTGCGGATGATTCCGTTTTTCACGGTGAACAAATTCGCGCCCGAGGATTCCGCGACGCGGCCATGGACGTCGAGCATCAGCGCATCGTCAAACCCGGCGCGGTCGGCCTCATGCTTGGCCATGGTGCCGATCGCGTAGATCCCGGCGCATTTCGACTGCACCGGCATGGTGCGCGGATCGCAGCGCCGCCATTGCGAGGTCTTCAGCGCCAGCCCGGCATTGTCGCCCGATTTCGGGAAGAAATATTTCGGCCACTCCCAGCAGGCGATGGCGACATGGGTTTTGCAGGCTTGCGCGGCGATGCCCATCATTTCCGGCCCGCGCCAGGCGAGGGGGCGGACATAGCCGTTGTCGATCTTGTTCGCGGCGGCGACTTCGCGCGAGAATTCCATGATCTGTTCCGCCGTATAGGGCAGGGCCATGTCGAGGAACTGGCCGGACTTGACCAGACGTTCTGAGTGTTCCTTCAGCTTGAAAATCTGGCCGTCATAGACGCGCTCGCCCTCGAAGACGCTGCCGCCATAGTGCAGGCCATGTGACATAACGTGGATTCTGGCCTCGCGCCAGGGCTTCATTTCGCCGTCGATCCAGATATAGCCGTCGCGGTCGTCATAGGGGAGCAAGGGGGCTGCGCACATAATTTCAAAACCTGTTCATGGGGTTCAATTTCCTATATGAATTAGCAGATGATGCCGCAGAATACAAAGATTTCAGAACATCTTGCCGACCGGCCCCATATTCTGGTCGTCGATGACGACGACCGGATCCGCGATCTGGTCGCCCGGTATTTGACGGAACACGGCTTTGTCGCCGCCACCACCGCCAATGCCGCCGAGGCGCGGGAGGCCGTCGCCGCCTTCAGTTTCGACGCGCTGGTGGTCGATGTGATGATGCCGGGGGAATCCGGTCTCGACCTCACCCGGGCGCTGCGGCAGAAAACCGATATTCCGGTGCTGCTGCTGACCGCCCTTGGCGAAACGCAGGACCGGATCAGCGGTCTTGAAACCGGGGCGGACGATTATCTGCCCAAGCCGTTCGAGCCGCGCGAGCTGGTCTTGCGGCTTCAGGCGATTTTGCGCCGCAAGCCGAAAGCGCAGGCGGGGGACAGGCCGGTGAAGATCGGGCCGTGGCGTTTCCTGCCGGATAAGAACGTTTTAAGCGACGACACGTCGTCCCAGCGCCTGACCACGGCGGAGGTGACGCTGCTCAAGGCCCTGATCGCCCATGCCGGGAAGGTCATCAGCCGCGAGGAACTGGTCAGGCTGTGCGAGATGGACGACACCGGAGAGCGCACCATCGACGTTCAGGTCACGCGCCTGCGCCGCAAGCTGGAGGACGACGCGAAGATGCCGCGCTATCTCCAGACCGTGCGCGGCAAGGGGTATCTGCTGCGGGTGGACGACTGATGCGTTTTACGATCAAGAAAATCCTTCCCCGCACGCTGTTCGGCCGCTCGCTGCTGATCATGGTGACGCCGGTCATTCTGGTGCAGGCGATTTCCGTCTATATCTTCTTCGACCGCCACTGGAGCAAGATGACGGAGCGCCTTGCCTATGCGCTGGCCGGGGAGATCGCGGTCATCGCCAGCCGGATCGAGGGCAACGACAATCCCGATTATATCCGCGAATTGTCGTCCATGTCGGCGCAGTATCTCGGGCTGCTGGTCAGTTACGAGCCGCATGCGGCGCTTTCGGAACGGGAACGGGGATTTAGCAGCGATTCCCTTGTTTCGCGCAAACTGGCGGCGGCGCTGGATGAGCAGGTGCGCCGCCCGTTCCGCCTTGTCGTCGATGCCGATGAAAAATGGATCGAGGTGCGGGTCGCCCTGAAAGACGGCGTCCTCAGCATTTCCTCGCCGCAGCGGCGCATGTTCTCATCGACGGGGTATATCTTCCTGCTGTGGATGATTTGCAGCGCGATTATCCTGATGGCGATCGCGATTTTGTTCATGCGCAACCAGATCCGCCCGATCCGCCGCCTTGCGGTCGCGGCGGAGCGCATCGGCAAGGGCCGCGAGCTGCCCGCGAATTTCAAGGCCGAAGGCGCGCGCGAGGTGCGGCAGGCGGCGCAGGCCTTTATCGACATGCATGGGCGCATCACGCGGCAGATCGCCCAGCGCACGGCGATGCTGGCGGGGGTGTCGCATGACCTGCGCACGCCGCTGACGCGCCTCAAGTTGCAGGTGGCGATGATGCCGCAAAGCCCGGACACGGAAGCGATGAAGCGCGATATCGACGATATGGAGCGGATGCTGAACGCCTATCTCGATTTCGTGCGCGGCGAGGGCGGGGAGGCTTCGGTCCGCGTTGATCTGAAGGATATGCTGGAGCGCCTTGTCGCCGATTCGCGGCGCATGGGAACGGAAATCGCGCTCTCGATCTCCGGCGACCTCAATATCTCCCTCCGGGCGATGGCGTTCGAGCGCTGCCTTGCCAACATCATCGGCAATGCGCGCAAATACGCGAAAAACATCTGGCTCGGGGCGCTGCGCGAGGACGGGGAGCATATCGTCATCGTCGTCGATGACGACGGCCCCGGCATTCCGGAAGACCAGTTCGAGGACGTCTTCAAACCCTTCGTCCGGGTCGAAAAATCGCGCAATGCCGCCACCGGCGGCGTCGGTCTCGGCCTTTCCATCGCGCAGGACATCGTCCACAGCCACGGCGGCGAAATCTGGCTCGAAAAAAGCCCGCGCGGCGGCTTGCGCGTATGTATCAGGTTGCCGGTTTAGGGATACTCTAGAACAGTTTCCCGCCGTTCGGCACGGGCAGGTCGGGGTGGATGAGGACGACGGCGCCGTTTTCGTCGGGGAAGCCGAGGACGAGGATTTCCGACATGAATTTGCCGATCTGGCGCGGGGGGAAGTTGACCACCGCCGCGACCTGCCGCCCGGTCAGGGTTTCGGGCGTGTAATGGACCGTCACCTGTGCCGAGGTTTTCCTGACGCCGATAGCGGGGCCGAAATCGACATGGAGCTTGAAAGCGGGCTTGCGCGCTTCCGGGAAGGGTTCGACCTTCACAACCGTGCCGACGCGGATATCGACTTTTTCAAAATCGCTGTAATCAATCATGGCATCCCTCAAGAAAAAAGCCGCCCGGTGACAGGCGGCTTTTTTGAAAACGTCGCGGCGGTTACGCGGCTTTCGCGCTGCCGGATTTCGGTTTGGTTTTTTCGACCGTCGATTTGAACTCGGTCAGGCTGGCGGTGACGCGGCGGGAAATGATTTCCGTCGCTTCGCGGCCGGATTTGCTGACCAGATCAGAAAGGTCGTTGATGTTGCTGACGGAGTTTTCATACGCCTTGCGGACCAGATCGGCCTGACGGGCGACTTTTTCTTCCGGGGTGCCTTCGGCCATGATCTGCTGGGCGATGGTGGTGTTGTCTTCCGCAATCTGGGAGAGCAGGGCGGCCTGACGCTGGGCAATCGCCTGAATGCTCTCGACGGCGGCTTGCTGGATCTCGCTCACGGCTTGCAGGTTCTTTCGCTGGATCTCCATCAGGGCGGAGAAATCCACCGGGAACAGGCTGTTGGCAGGCATCAGCCCCTTCATAAAATCGCTGCTAAAGAATTTGTTTGTGTAGGTTTCGTATTGGGCCATTTTGTCGTCCCTTCCAAGTTCCTAATAAGTTTTATGAGTGGCCAGAGAATCAAGGATTTCCGCCTTTTCGTCAAGGTCTTTGTGCATTGCGAGAATACGGGAAATGGCTGTTTTACAGGGGTTTTCCCATTTTTTGCTGCATTAGCAAAAGGTTAACCCAAAACCGTCAAAGTGGAGCTTGAGACGGTGTTCTCCGCGCGGCGGGGAATTTGTGCATACATTAGAGTGGCTTGCGTCATGATCATTGTCGGAGCCGATACGGAAAAGGAATCGCGCCCGCTGCGGCAGGACGGGCGGCGCAGCCGCTTTGCGGGCGGTTTCGCGCAGCTGATGGTGCTCATCAACGGCCTTGTCCTGACGGCAGCCGCCTGTCTTATTCTCTCCGCCTATATCAACGACACGATCCGCGACAACCGCGAACGGCAACTGGCTGCGGCGGAGGATCTCATAAGCCGCAATCTTGGCGATCTCGGCGCGTCTGTCGCCATTCTGGCAACGACCTTGAAGGCTGGCGGAAACGTTTTTGCCGATACGGAGAGTTTTCAGAGGCTGGCAGCCGAGGCGATCTCCAACATGGACGATTTCGACCATCTTGTCCTGTTGCGGCAGGACAAGGGCGGATGGGTTTTCACGGATATTTATCACGACCCGGCCATCGCGCCGCAGGACTATGCGCGGTTCAGGGCGAATTTTGAAAACGTCATTGTCAGCGCGATCGTCAAGCGCCTTGAAAACGCGGAAAACGCCATCATCATGATGCCCGAACTGCCGGGTTTCCCTTATGTTCAGGAAAGCGAAACGCCGATGATCAAAAGCCGCGCTTTCGCGCTTATCCGTGAGGTCGCGGCGGGAGGGGGCAATCGCGCCATCATTGCCGGGGTCAGCAGGTTCACCAATCTGGTCGATCCGGCATGGCTGGACAAGCGGTCGTATATTTCCGCGGTCGATGTGCGCGACGGCCGGTCGGGGCAGCGCATTTTCCTGATGGAAGGAAGCGCGTCCGGGACGGAAGGCCAATCTGCAAGTGAACGAAAGACGCAGATCGTCCCGATCGGATCGGGCACGGTGGAGATACGCCTTGATACGGGAAGCGATCCGCAGACCCGCATTCTCCGGCGCGCGCCGCTTTTGATGCTTCTGTTCGGCATGACGCTGACGCTGATCGGCACCATGTATGTGCGCAGCAACCAGCGCCAGGCCTACAAGCTGGCCTCCATGAACAAGGCTCTGGCGCAGAAGAATTTCGAAATGAACAGCGAAGCCGCGGAGCGCGAGCGCCTCAATCAGGTTTTGCGGAAGTCGGAGCGGGAAAACCGGGCCATTATCAACGCCGTCAGCGATATTATTTTCGAGATGTCGCCGGAAGGGGAAATTTTGTTCCTCAACGATACGTGGCACAAGGTCACGGGGCTGGAGACCGGGCGCAGCCTCAATCGCAATCTCTTTGATATGCTGCACCCGCAGGATCAGGAGGAGCAGCGGGCGCAGTTCCAGATGATGGTTTCCGGGCAGAGGCAGGCTTATCGCAGTTTTACGCGCTTGCGCTCCGCCGACGGGTCTTTCCGCTCGGTCGAGCTGGCGGTGTCGATGTTGCGGCAGGATGAAAACAGGAACACAAGAGCCGTCGGGACGATCACCGACGTCGAGGAGCGCCGCCGCGCGGAGCGGGCGCTTGGCGAAGCGGAAAAAAAATTCCGAACCATCGTTGAGAACGCCGCAGGCGGAATTTACCAGCTTGCTCCGGACGGGCGGTATCTGAGCGCCAACCCCGCCATGGCGCGAATCCTCGGTTACGACCGGGCGGATGACATTATCGCCGGTGTGCAGAACGCGTATCAGCAGGTTTATAAAGACCGTGAGAGTCATAAGGAGCTTATCCGCGAACTGGATCTGGAAGGCGTCGTGAAGAATTTTGAAATCCAGGTCGTTCGAAAAGACGGTGAAGTGATCTGGGTGAATGAAAACGCCCGCGCCGTCAGGGCCGAGAACGGCAATATCCTTTATTACGAAGGCAGCATGGAAGACATTACGCAGCGCAAGGAAGCGGAAATGAATCTGCGCGACGCGAAGATCGAATCCGACCTGGCCAACCGGGCGAAATCGGAATTTCTTGCGAATATGAGCCATGAGCTGCGCACGCCGCTGAATGCGATCATCGGTTTTTCAGAAATCATCAAAAACGAGGTTTTCGGCCCGGTAGGGCAGCGGCAATACTGGGAATATGCCAGCGACATTCATGCCAGCGGCAAGAATTTGCTGAAAATCATCAACGACATTCTGGACGTCGCCAGAATTGACGCAGGTGAGCGGCAACTGAATGAAACGGTCATTTACCTGAACAAAATGATCCAGAGCTGTCTTGACCTGCTTGGCCCGAAGATAGAGGCGAACGACATGATCGTTACCAATCTGGTTCTGGATGGCGCTCCGGCCGTCATCGGCGAGGAGATAGCGATCAAGCAGATGGTGACAAACCTTTTATCCAACGCGGTAAAATTCACGCCCAAGGGCGGACTCATCACGATTACGCAGGAGCTGGATCAGGAAGGGGCGCTACGACTTTCGATCACGGATACCGGCGTGGGCCTGAGCGAAGAAGAGGTCGAGCGCGCCATGTCCCGTTTCGGGCAGGTCGATACCGCCCTCAGCCGTTCGACGTCAGGGGCCGGGCTTGGGTTGACGCTGGTCCGCTCGCTGATCAGCCTGCATGGCGGGGAACTGGAGATGTTTTCGCAAAAGGGGATCGGCACTACCGTAACCCTTGTCTTTCCAGCGCGGCGCGTGGCGCGGGAGGCCGGAGGCGGCGTGTCCACAGGGCAGGCGGGGCCGAATATCGGATCTCCGCCGATCAGTCGGGAAAAGCACTGACCTGTTCGCATTCATCTGCGTTAAGGTCGAGAATCTTTCGGGCAATTTCAAATGAAAATCCGGCGCGGGCAAAGGCCGCAAGCGCCTTGTTCCGGTCATAGGGCTTTTCCCCGGCATAGGGGCCGATGCGCTTTTTTCTGGCCAGTTTCAGGGCCGCCTGCATTTCGCTGTCTTCATCCTTGAGGCTGTTTTCGGCATTGTAGTGCCGCATCGCGGCGCGGACATTTTCTGCCGGGACGTTTTTTGCCTGCATTCTGGTCAGGATGGCGCGTTCAGACAGGCCGCGGCGGCGCAGCGAGGCGACGGCAGCCCTTGTATAGGTTTCATCGTCCAGAAGGCCAAGACTCTGAAACTTGACGATCATCTGCTCCAGCAGGGCCATGCACGCGGCGCGGTCCTGATCGGGATGGTGACGGCAGGAGGTGTCGATTTTGCGCTTCATGACGGTTCGGAAATGCCCGGAGCTGGCGGCAAAGCGCTGGAGATAATAGAGGCCGGAATTGTGCAGGTAAGTTTCCGTAATTTTTTTTGGGATTTTTCGTTGCCCTTGACCCGGCATGGCCTGAGCCTTGATACTCTGTGGGCGGGTTTCGGGTGTGCGAGCGTTCATAAAGGTTATCATGGCAGAGTCAGCAAATGCGTTTCAAGAGCTAAAGCCGCGGCGGATCGGGCGCATGAACGTCATCGGTCTTGCTACCCTGATCCGTAAGGAAGTCGGGCGTTTTGCGAATGTCTATATTCAGACCATCGTCGCGCCGATGATTACGACCTTGCTGTTTTACACGGTTTTCGCCGTCGCTTTCGGAAGCGCGGAGCGCATGATCGGCGATTTGCCGTATCTGGAATTTCTGGTGCCGGGTCTGATCATGATGTCGATGGCGCAAAACGCTTTCGCCAATACCTCGTCGTCGCTGATGATTTCAAAGGTGCAGGGCAATATCGTCGATTTGCTGATGCCGCCTCTATCGCCGTTTGAAATCGTTCTCGGGTATGTCGCCGCCGGGGTGATCCGGGGGCTGGTAGTGGGGCTGGCCTGCCTTGCCGTGGTCTTTTTCTTTGCGCCGGTCAAGATATTCTCCATCATCGTCGTTCTGGCCTATGCCATCCTCGGCACGCTGATGCTCTCGACGCTGGGGATTGCCGCGGGGCTGTGGTCGGAGAAATTCGACCATCTTTCCGCGATCACGAATTTTCTGGTCATGCCGCTGACCTTCCTGTCCGGCACGTTTTACAGCATTCACAGTCTGTCCCCGACCTGGCAGGCGGTTGCCCAGATGAATATAACTTCGGCCTGTTGATTTTTTCCTATGCGATGATCCTGACCGGGTACAAGACGAAAACTTAATGCCGATGACCGAAGACAATCTGATCCAGACTTTCCAGCTCGAGCAATCCAACCTGCGCGGCCGCATTCTGCGGCTGGGATCGGTGATCGACGACCTTTTGCGCCGCCACGACTATCCGGCGCAGGTTTTGCAATTGACGGGTGAAGCGGCGATGATGGCGCTGATGCTGTCGTCGATGCTGAAATACGAGGGTATTTTCACGCTCCAGATCCAGGGCGACGGCCCGGTCGACATGGTGGTTGCGGACATTACCGATCACGGCAATATTCGCGCCTGCGCCCGTTACAAGAAGGATGCGGAAATTCCCGAAGTATCCAACCCCATGCTGTTGATGGGCAAGGGCTATCTGGCCTTCACCGTCGATCAGGGGCCGGATACCGATAAATATCAGGGGATCGTCGCCTTGAGCGGAAAGACCTTGCAGGACAGCATCCAGCATTACTTTTCGCAGTCGGAGCAGATCACGACAGGGTTGCGTTATCTTCTGGCGCGTGGCGATGACGGCCACTGGCGCGCGGGCGGAATTATGTTGCAGCGCCTGCCCGAGGCCAAGGGCGAGAACCGCGGCGAGGCCCATGAGGATGACTGGTGCCGCGCCATGGTTTTGCTGCAAAGCTGCACGGATCAGGAGTTGCTGGACCCGGCCTTGTCACAAAATGACCTTCTTTTCCGGCTATTCCATGAAGAAGGGGTTCGGGCGTTCGACCCGGTCCCGGTCAGGGATCAATGCCGCTGTTCGGCGGAGCGTGCGGAGAACATCCTGCGCATGGTTTCCGCCGCTGAACGCGCCGACATGACGATTGAAGGAAAGCTGGTCGTGACGTGCGAATTTTGCAACCGCGCTTACGGATTTGACGCCGAAGCGCTGGAGCAAAAAATCGCCGGATCCGGGCCGCAACAACCGCAGGAGTGAGAATGATGAATAAGATGACCCGTTTTCTTTTTGCCGCCGCCATCCTTGCGACGCCGCTGGCGCTGCCTGCCTGCACGATGACGACGGACGCCGCGAAGAAGCCGCTGCCGTCCCTGACGCAGCAGTTCGCGACGCCTTTCTATGTCAATGCCGCCAACGTGGTCGTTGAAAGCCGCTACGACCCTCTGGCCAATTCCAGAGATGTTTCCAGCACTTTCCCGACGCCGCCCGACATGGCGCTGCGCCGTTATGCCGAGACCCGTCTGCGGCCCGCGGGGGGCGAGGGGATTTTGAAATTCCTGATCGAGGATGCTTCCGTGTACCGCGAGGGCATGCCCTCGCCCAACAAGGCGGCGCGTTGGCTGGATCTCGACGACAAGGACCGTTATACGGCGATGATCCGGGCTTCTCTGATACGGGAGGGTGTCGCCGCCACGGCGCCGGGCGCGATGGGCTTGCAGATCAAGCTGGAGCGGACACTCACCATCCCGGAAAGCACATCGCTGGCTGAGCGCGACCGCCTGTTCCAGGGATTTGTCGCTGATTTGCTCGGCGATATGGACGGGGCTGTGACTGATGCGCTCAACAATACGCTAAAGCTCGGCGCGGGCGATGTCGCGCCGTCGCCGGGGCCGTTCCCGGTCGAGCCGGTTCAGATCACCCCGCAGGATGTGAACCAGTAACTAGCGCCGCCAGAAATAGGGCGTCAGCAGGACGAAAACGGTAAACATCTCGAGCCGCCCAAGCAGCATGCCGAATGACAGTAGCCACTTCGCGGGATCCGGCAAGCTGGCGAAATTTCCCGCCGGGCCGATGACCTCGCCCAGCCCCGGGCCGACATTGCCAAGGGATGTGGCTGCGCCGGTAATACTGGTCACAAAATCCAGCCCGCAAAAGCCAAGTGCGACCGACAGGGCGGCAATGCAAACCATATAGGTGAAGATAAAAACCATGACGGAATAGGCGATATCGTCGCCGATAGTCCGTCCCTCATAGCGCAGGGGCAGGACGGTGTTGGGCTGCGTCAGCTTTTTCAGGTGGCGGCTCAGGATTTCGACCATAATCTGAAAACGCATGATCTTGATCCCGCCCGATGTCGATCCCGTGCAGCCGCCGACGAAGGTCAGAACAAAAAACATGGTGATCGGCAGCGCGCCCCATTGCATATAATCCGCCGACGCGTAACCCGTGGTCGTAACGATCGAAACGATGTTGAAGGCGCTGTGCACAACAGCCTGCGCCGCAGGCAGAACTCCCTTGAAGGTCAGCCACATCGACATGACGGCAATCGCCATGGTCAGGAAAATCAGGAAAGCCCGGACCTGCGAATTCCGGAAGATTCCGGCGATATCGCCGTTCAGGCCGCGGATATACAGGACGAAAGGCAGCGCGCCGAGAATCATGAAGATCGTGCTGATGACATGAATCATAGGATTTCGGTAAAAGCCAAAAGAGCTGTCATGCGTGGACGTTCCGGCGGTGGCCAGCGTGGACATCGCGTGATTGATGGAATCGAACCCGGACATGCCCGCGATCCAGTAGCACAGGGCGCAAAAAAACGTCAGAAGGGCGTAGGTAATGCCGGTCAGCGTTCCGATGCGCTTTAGGCGGGGCATCGCCTTCTCGGATTTGTCCGAGGATTCCGTGCGAAAAAGCTGCATCCCGCCGACCTTGAGGAAAGGCAGGATCAGGATGGCCATAAGAATAAAGCCGATCCCGCCGATCCAGCTCAGGATCGAGCGCCAGAGCAGCGTTCCCGGGGGCATGGTGTCGATGCCGACCAGAACGGTTGACCCCGTCGTGGTGATCGCGGACATCGATTCAAAAAAAGCATCGGTGAAATCGACATCCTCATGCGAAAGCCAGATCGGCAGCGCCCCGAAGGTCGCCATCGCCACCCAGATCAGCGTGGTCAGGACAAAGGCCTGCCGGATGTTGAGGCTCAGCGACGTCGATCCGGCATTGGTCAGGACAAGGCAGCCGCCGAAGAATGCCGTGGTTGAAATGCAGATGAAGAAAACTTGCCAGTCTTCATTGCCATGAAGCAGGTCCGCCAGCATCGGAACGACCATGCCGAGGGCAAGAATGCAGAGCAGGGCGCCTGTGGCATATAAAACGGGACGGAAGTCCAAAAGCGTATCTCCGGGAATCGGTACAGCGACCGG
>JACPDM010000023.1 GCA_016184045.1 Micavibrio aeruginosavorus
GGCGGTGGTTCCGGCCATGTTCAGGATTTCCGTGCTTCCGCCCGCGTTCGTATTGACGTTGAACTGGTCGACAATCATCGTTTGCGTCGGCGTCGCCGTGTTGACGACCGTCACAACCGGGTCGGTTACGGAGAAAACGATGTTAACGCCGGAATTTCCGATCATTTGCACGGCGCCCTGAGACGGGATGACCCCGCCGACCTGCGACACGCCGACATAGGACCCGCCCCCGGCGGTATCGATCGTAACCGTGCCGCCAGCACCGCTATTGGTGAAAGCCCCGAAATTCAGGTTCTGAGTCGCCACGAGCGCCAGAGGCGAGGCCAGGATTTCAGCATCGATGCCAAGCGCATCCGTCGCCGCCAGCAGGGCGCGGGCGGGGAGGGTGCTTAAGGCCACTATGGCCGTTCCGAGAGCGATCAGTCTGCGATTCATCTTCATAACTCTGAAATTGTACCACGAAAGAGTGATCCGTTTGTTAATTTTTTAGAGGTCTTTGCAGGATAGCCGCACCGTAACACTATGAAAATGCGCAAGGATCAGCCTTCCCCAATGCAAGACAAGAAAGGCGTTAGCGGGCGGGGCAGGGGTTGCGGGGAAGATCGACCGGGTAGGCGGTAATAATGTCGTCTTTTTCACGGTCCAGAACGACCCTCACCCTGACGCCGTCGATGGATTGTTCGGCGGTGTGGTAGCCGTTTTCCTCGCGCCGCCATGGGATATTGTCGTTCGCGGCCAGCGTTTTGACCCTCCCGATAATTTCTGAGGCGTCCCAGCTTGCCGGGAATTCGGATTTGCAGGGTTTGCCCGCCCCGTGCAGGTGTCCGCCGCCGGTGCTGTCGCCGTAAAGGATATGCCGCTCCTGCGCGGCGCTGAGGCGGGGGGATGTCGCAGCCGATTCCGCCGGATGCGGCGGGGCGGCAGGGGGGCGCGGGAGCGACCCGGCCAGCCCCGCCAGAATGGCCAGCAAGGCGAGGGCAAGAAGGGCTGTCTGAAATCCGGAGAGTTTCATGCCGTTTTTTAGGGTGCTGGTACCCCCGGCTTCGGGCCGGAGCGATCCGCCGAGAGAGGCCGCACCTGAATGGTGCGGTTTACGAATTCCGCATGCAGCGTATGGTGCTTCATCACTTCGGGGCGGTGAGAGATGCTGATGATAATGCTCTCCGGCAGTTGCGCGACGGTCATGCTGTAAAACCGTTCCTGCGATGCGGCGTCCATGGCCGAGGTGGCTTCGTCCAGCATCAGGACGGGAGGTTTTTGCAGGAAGGCACGGGCGAAAACGACGCTTTGCTGTTGCCCGCCCGAAAGGCGCGACTGCCAGTAAGATCCGTCTTTGTTCTTGTCGTTCATCTCTGCGGCGAGGTGGCCCATGTTCGACTTTTCCAGCGCGGCGGCGACGTCTGCGTCGCTGTACTGATCCGCCGCTTTGGGATAGGCGACGATCCCCTTGAGGCAGGTCAGCGGCATATAGGGTTTTTGCGTCAGGCACAGAATTTTCGAACGCTCCGGCGTTTCGATGGCGCCGCTGCCATGTTCCCATTTGTCGAGCGCGGCGCGCAGGATGCTGGATTTGCCGCAGCCAAGCGGTCCCGTAATCACCATCCTGTCGCCGGGTTCGAGCGTCAGGGACAAACCGGAAAACAAAACGGTTCCGTCGGCAAGGCCGAGCGAGAGGTTTTCAAAGCGCAGGGTTTTTGCGTCCTTGTTGTGACTGACGCCGATGGCGCGGGATGAGGCTTGAGAGAAATCCTGTTTCGGTGCTGCGTTTGTCATGATTTTATACCCCTTTCGGTTTCGGGGCGGCAGGGGCAGGCGTGTTCACCGCTTGCATCGCGCCGTTGAAGGTCGTCAAACGGTTAGTCACGGATTTGAAGCGGGCGAGTTCGGTATAGGAATTGAAGAACCAGCTTAAATCGCCCTGCACCTGACTGAACGCGCTCGCGCACTGGAAGAAATCGCCCAGCGTCACGCCCTTGTCGACAAGGCGCGGCAGGGTGATGAGGTAGGGGGCGATGATGGCGGCCTGATTGTAAAAGGAATTGACGATGATCATTTCCTTTTCCTTGTTGATGATTTTGGTTTTGTTTTCGGCAACCTTGTCGAGTCTTTCCTGAAGGATCGCCTTTTCGACGTCCTCGCCGCCGGACAGAGCGATGGCTTCCGCGTTGTTGCGGACGTTGACGAGAGCGTAACGCAGGTCGGCTTCCAGTTTCTGCTGGTCCTGATTGAGTTTCACCAGAGGTTTTCCGCGCCAGTGGCCGACGGCGGTGCCGATGGCGGCATAGCCAAGAGCGCCGAACATCAAATATCCAGGAACGGCGACACCGAGAATATTGGCCGTTCCCGACATGTTCCAGAGAATGTAGCTGAATGACGGCAGCGACGTCGATGCGCGCAGCGCGCCAAGCCCAAGGCTGATGGTGCTGGCAGTGAATTCGTTGACATCGTCGGAAATCCGCTGGTCGGGGTTGTCGGACAGGCCCTTCATCTGGATTTTGTAGTAGGTTCCGTCATTGGTCCATGCGCTGGAATATTCCTGCGTCATCCATTTGCGCCAGTCGAGTTTGAGTTTTTCCGACATCTTGTATTTCGCGCCGATGGCGCCGATGAAGAACCCGGCCAGAAGGCTGAAATCCAGAAGCAGTTTGTGGGTTTCCTTTGCCTTGAGGTCGCGGGCGGCCGGATCTTCGCTCTGCGCGAGTTCGGAAATGGTATTGTAGAATTTGTTGCCCCAGTTGCTGAGCTTCACATCGATATAGACCTGCCCGAGCGTGAGGCCGATGACGGTGGCCAGAAGCGCGCGCGCTTTCCAGCGTTCATCCGACGTCGTGTAATAGGGCTTGATCAGGTTCCATGCGCTGCGCAGCGAGGTGGTGGTGCCTTGCAGGCTAGAGCCGCGCAGCAGGCCGCTCCGTGTTTCTTCACGTGACATTCTTTGTTCCCTGTTATGTTTTATGAGCTGACCGTATTTCAGCGATCAGGGGCTGTAAAGGGAGGATAATTCGGAGATTGTGATAATTATGGAAATATAAACATGGAAAATGAATTTGACGCAATGGGTTTGGCCCGTCTACATTCCTCAACCTCAATCAAGATTATAAACGTAAAACAGGGAAAGAGCTGACATGAGCAATAACGGCCAAGGCCCGCAAGGCCCCAAGATGAACTGGACCATGGCTGCGATCGCGGCGGTGGGCGTTTTTGTGATTTTCAATATGGTCAGCGGCGCCAATCGGGGTGTCGACGCAAACGAAGTCGATTATAAGAGCTTTGAGCATTCGGCCAAAGGCGGCGAATTCAAAAAGCTGCAGGAGATGCCTGACGACCGGATCATCGGCATCACCCCGGACGGCAAACGCCTGAGCACGACGATTCCCAATCAGGTCAAGCCGTATTACGATCTTGAGAAATACGTCGACAGCTATGATCGCTACAAGCCGAAGCCCATGGGGCTTGCAGGATCGTTGCTGATGTCCTTGCTGCCGATGGCGCTGTTCCTTGGCGTATGGTTCTACATGATGCGCAAGATGCAGGGCGGCGGCGGCGCGGGCGGCCTTGGCAACTTCTCCAAATCAAAACACAAGGAAGAGCGTCCTGAAACGCGGTTCAAGGATGTCGCCGGGATCGACGAAGCCCAGAACGACCTGACCCGCCTTGTCGAATATCTGCGCAGCCCGCAGAAATTCGGCAAGCTCGGCGGACGCATTCCCAAAGGTGTGCTGATGGTCGGCCCCCCCGGCACGGGGAAAACCCTGATCGCCAAGGCGGTCGCTGGAGAGGCCAGCGTGCCTTTCTTCAGCATCTCCGGCTCCGATTTCGTCGAGATGTTCGTCGGCGTCGGCGCGGCGCGGGTGCGTGACCTGTTCGGCGAAGCGCGCAAGAAAGCGCCCTGCATCATTTTCATCGATGAGATCGACGCAATCGGCAAGAAGCGCGGGCAGGGCCTGAGCAGCAATGACGAGAGCGAGCAGA
>JACPDM010000024.1 GCA_016184045.1 Micavibrio aeruginosavorus
TGCGCCTTGTCTTCGCCGTGTCCTTGCTGGCCCTTGCCGCGATCATGGCGCTGGACCCGCAGCGTTTCCGCCTTGCCGATACCCTCCCTTCCCAGCCATGGCCGGGTTTTGCCGGTGGTTTTATCGGCTTGCTCTCAACGCTGATGGGAATCGGCGGCGCGACCATCAGCGTTCCGTACATGACGCTTTACCGCGTTCCCATCCATCAGGCCGTCGGCACCGCTTCGGCGCTGGGGCTGATTATTTCCGTTCCGGCGGCATTTGGTTTTATCCTGATTGGCTGGGGGAAAGATTCCCTGCCGCCGTTTTCATTCGGCTATATCAATCTTCTGGCTGCGGCCATGATCGTTCCGTTCAGCGTTTTGGCGGCCCCGTGGGGGGCGCATACGGCGCACCGCGTTTCCGTCGATACGTTGCGACGGGTGTTCGCGGTCTTCCTGATGATCGTCTCGCTGCGGATGCTTTATGATGTGGCCTATGGCTAGGAATCCGGATATCCGGCTTTTGGCGCTCCTTGCGGCGCTTGTCTGTTATGGCGCTTTGGGCGCGCCGACGCCGGATTCAATCGGCAGTGTTGAAATCCTGATCGGATTTCTGATCCTTGCCGCCATTCCCCCGGCATGTCTTATCCATCTTTTTACGCGGACAAAGGGCGCGCCGTGGCGGCTCTGGGCGCAGGTGCTTTTCGCGTACGGGATGAGCGTGCCATTTCTGTCCGGCCTTGTGTCCGGGCATCCGCCGCCCCTGATCGCGCGGGATGTAATTCCTTTCCTGTTTCTGCTTTTGCCGCTTTTCCTGCTGCCTCCCGCGGGGCAAAGGATGGCCGGGGAACACCAAAAACGGATGATGACCGGGGTGGTTGTTTTTGTCGGCCTTGCGTTTTCAGTGCGCGTTACATGGCCTTTTCTGACAGGGCAGACAAGTGTGCCGGATTCCGGCCCCGACCCCCTTTACCTGTCGATTGCGCCGACGGTCGTGTTCGCGGCGGTGATGCTACCGGGGCTTGCGGCTTTCGCCTTGATGCGCGGTATGACGGCGCGGAATTTTGCGCTGGCGGCGGCGCTTGCAGGGTTGGGTTTTTTTCCGTTTGCGGCGATGGCGCTGACTTTGCAGCGCGCAAGCCTTGGGCTGGCCGCAGGGGCGCTGGCGTTTCTGCTTGCTCTGGCGGTCTGGCGCCGGCCGCGCCGTGCTTTGATACCGCTGGCGTTGGCGGCGGCGGTGCTGGCTTGCCTGATGCCCGTGATCGCGGATGTATCTCGCAGCCTGATGGAAAAGCAGGGCAGCGTCGGCCTGAACATGCGCGCGCAGGAGGCCGCGGCGGTTTTCGAAGCGCTGGCAGCCTCCCCGTGGCAGGTGCTGTTCGGTCTTGGGTGGGGGGCGAGCTTTGAATCGCCCGCCGTCGGCGGCATGGGCGTGAATTATACCCATAGTCTTCTGACGTTTTATGCGCTGAAAACCGGGCTGGCTGGCGTATTTTGCCTTGCCGGCTATCTTTTTAGCCTGGTGGCCGGCTTGGCCCGGAATCTGCCCTCTGCCCCGCTTCTGGCCGTCGCACTGGCCGTGCCGCTCGCAATCGATACGCTGCTTTATGCCAGTTATAAGTCCCTGGATTTCGGGCTGATTCTCCTTCTTTGCGCCGGGCCGGGCGCGGCGGGGGCGGTTTTGCTGGGAAAAGGGGGTAAAGTTGCGCCAAAATCCGGTTTGGTGTATCGATAATCCATCCCGTTAACCCGATGGTTTTTTACGTAAGCGCATGGACAAGCGGCCTTCCGTCCTCTTTATGAACCGTGTTTATCCGCCGGGCCGCGGCGCGACGGGCCGGGTGCTGCGCGACCTTGCGAAATCCTTTGTTCGCGACGGCTGGCGGGTCACGATTTTGACCACTGGCCCCGAGGCGCGCGAGGAAAAAGACGGCCCAATTCAGGTTATTCGCGTCCTGTCCCGGATGAAGGGGAAAACCGTTCTCGGGTATGGCGGGGTCTGGACTCGGCTGCTGATGGCGGGGCTGCGTCTTCCGGCGCACGATCTGGTCGTTACCATGACGGATCCGCCTTTGCTGGTTCTGGCGGGGCAGGCGGTGGCGCGGGCGAAGAAGTCCCGCCATATCAACTGGTGCCAGGATCTCTATCCCGATCTTTTGCCGACCATCGGCATGAAACTTCCCGACGGGGCTATCGCGATCTTGCGCCGCGCCTCCCGCCGCGCGATGCAGCGCTGCGACCGCGTGGTCGCGGTTGGTCGCTGCATGGCCCGTCAGTTGAGCCAGAGCGGCATCGATCCCAAAAAAATCGCCGTCATCCCGAACTGGCCGGACTTTGAATTGCTTGAGCGCCCGCCTGCCAATGACGCCGCCCCCGACCTTCGCAAGGGATTCCGCAACGTCAACGGATCCGAGCGCCGCCGCAAGAAGCGCAAGGAACCGGAAGATGCCGCTGCAAGGCCGTTCCAGCAGCTTTTCCGCGACGACGACAATCCCAAATTCCGCATCCTCTATTCCGGGACGCTGGGCCGCGCGCACCCGATTGGAACGGTTCTGGATGCCGCAGAAATCCTCAACCGCAATAACCCTGAAATCGAATTCGTCTTTGTCGGCGACGGTCCGGGGCAAGAAAGGCTGGCGCAGGAGCGCGCTCGCCGGGGGCTTGAGAATATTCGCTTCCTCCCCTATCAGCCGCCGAGCCGCCTGAAAGAGCTGATGGAAAGCGGGGATGTGCATCTGATTTCAATGAATCAGGATGCTGCCGGGCTTTTAGTGCCGTGCAAGCTGTATTCGGCGCTGGCAGTGCAGCGTCCGTGCATTTTCGTCGGCCCCAGCCATAGCGAAACGGCCAAGGTGATCAGTGATTTTCGCGCCGGCACCGTTGTGCCGCAGGGCGAGCCGGATGTCCTTGCCCGCGCCATTCTGTCCTTTCGCAACAGCAGCGATGCATGGTTCGCGGCGCATAACGGCGCGGCCAAGGCGGGCCGCGTCTTCGTGCCCGACGATGCGATCGCCGCGTGGATCAAGCGCGCGCGCGATACGGTTGGCCTGCCGTCAATCGCCGAAAAGGCATCATGAGCAGCGTCGCGGCGGATGAGCCGACTCTGGCCGATGTTTTCGCGGCAATGTGGTCCGCGCGGGCGCATGTCCTGACCGGGGCAATCCTGGGGGTGGCGGCGGCGTTTCTTCTCCTGCTTTTTGCCGTTCCTCAGTACCGCGTTTCCATGCTGGTCGCCCCGGCGGAGCGGACGGCGCAGGCGGACATCAATGCGCTTTTGCCCGACACCCCGGGCTTTGCCCTGCAATACCTCGTCAATACGCTGGGCACGCAGGACTCGGCGGATTTCACGCGCTTTGAATATGTTTTTCGCGGCCCCGCTGTGGCGGCGCGGATTGACGCCGATGATCGGGAACGGGTCGTTTCCGGCATGGGACAGGTCTGCAAATTCCGTTTGGCTTGCGCCCCGGACAGGGATTCATCCGCAGCGCTGGCCGAACTGTTCCAAAAAACCATCCGCATCGAACCGGTCGGCAACACAAAGCTGAGGCGGATCGTTTTCGATCACCCTTCCGGGGCGTTCGGCATCTGGTTGCTTGAGCGTTTGTATGAGGACGCCGATCGCCTGATCCGCGCCGAAGTGGCGGAGCGGGCGCACAGGCGCGCGGATTACCTCAAAAGCGTTTTGGCGAAGACCAGCCACCCCGATCACCGCCGCGCTTTGACTTCCCTGCTGATGGAGCAAGAGCATATCCTGATGATTCTTGCGATGGATGAGCCCTTTGCCGCCATCGTCGCGGAGCCGCCGACGGTGTCGGTGCGCCCGGTCTGGCCGCGCCGCGCCCTGATCTTTGCCGGATTTGCCTTTGCCGGCGCTTTGCTTGGCTTTGCCCTGCGCCGCCCTGGATACGCCGCATGATCCTGCCTGTCAGCGTTATCGTCATGACCCGGAACGAGGCCATGCGCCTTCCCCGCTGCCTTGCGGCGCTTAAAGGTTTTTCTCAAATTTTCGTCGTCGACTCAGGCAGCACCGACGGCACGCAGGCGGTCGCGCAAAGGCACGGCGCGACTTTCGTCCCTTATGTCTGGGACGGGCGCTACCCCAAGAAAAAACAATGGTGTCTCGACCGTTTGCCGTTTTCTCATGACTGGGTTTTTTATGTCGATGCCGATGAAGTCGTAAGCCCTGAACTGACGGAGGAATTGCGCGCGCTGTTTTTCGCGGGGCCGGGGAATGACGGCTATTTCATTGCCGGGCAAATGGTGTGGCAGGGCCGCGTTTTAAAACACGGGATGCACAACAATAAACTCTGCTTTTTCAATCGCCATAAGTTCGTCTATCCCGTCGTTGTCGACCTCGATCTTCCCGGCATGGGCGAAGTTGAGGGGCATTATCAGCCCGTGCCGGTGCCGGGCCGGGCCGGGGTGCGGCTTGGCCGGTTATCGGCGATGATGACACATTACGGCGCGGATGATCCGGCGGAATGGCTGGAGCGGCATCGGCGTTATGCAAGCTGGGAAGCCGGGATGAATGCGCGCCAGTCCTGGCCGGGCGATGTTTGCAGGCGGCGGCAGGCGTTCAAGCGGGTTTTCCGCGCGCTGCCGCGCCGCGATCTGGCGGCGTTCTTATATGCCTATCTCTGGAAGAGGGGGTTTCTGGACGGGCGCGCCGGGCTGGATTACGCCCGGAAACGCGCCGCGTATTACAGAATGATCGAAAATGCCGCCTAGTTGCAGCATTCCTTTTTGCCGAACAGCTTTTTGAAAAAGCCGCCGATGGGATTTCCGGTGCTGCACGCACTTTCTTCCTTCATGCCGCCGCAGCAACCGCCGCCTGCCTGTTCGGCGTGGTGGTGGCCGTGACCGGCAGCCTGATGCTGATGGCCGTGGCCGCCGCAGCAGCCCCCTGCCATCTTTTCTTCAGCCTGTTTTGGTTCGTGTTGACAACAACCCATGATTTTTCTCCTTCATGTGTATTAGAATAAGCCAAATTGGTTAAAAACCAATCCCCCTAGGGCTTGTGGCAGGGAGAATCCTTGCAGCCGCAGCCTCCGGTGGAGGGTGTCGCCGGTGTTTCTGGCGTTTTCGGGGCGTCGGGCTTTGGCGCGCAGCCGCCCTTGCCGCCGCAGCAGGCATTGGAAAAATCTTCTTTCGGCGCGCAGCAGCCGCCTTTGTTGTCGTCTTTTTTATCGGCCGGATTTGAACAGCATCCCATGATTTGACTCCCTGTTGTTATGATTGATTGACGGAGGGATTATCGCCTGTCCGCAGCCGCCAGTAAAGCCCCGGCGCGGCCCGGCGCAGCGCCAGCAGCAAGGTCTGGGCAAGGGTAATAGCCATATTGAGGGGCGGGGGGCAGATTTCAAGTTCCTGCCGGATACGGAATTGTTCGGCGCGCCCTTGCCGGGCCTGGCGCTGCGAAACGCCCCCGGCTGCAAAAATGCAAACCGGCAACGGGCAATGGCGAATTGTCCGGGCGTTTTTCAGGGCCTCAAGCGTGAATTTGTAATCTGCGGCAATCGGGTACGTCAGATCGTAGCGCAGGGCTGCGAGAGCGCTGCGTTTGTAAAACATGGCCTGATGATGTGCGAACATCCCGAGAATAACCTTGTCCGCCGCGCGGGCCGGGCGGATATGTCCGCACTCCAGAGAGTCGCCATAGATCAAATCTGCATCGGGACCGCAAGCGGCGATGGCCGACAGGACGTTTTCATCCGCAAGGGCGTCGCCGGCATTGAGAAATAAAAGATAATCGCCCGACGCGATGGCAATTCCCTTGTTCATGGCATCGTAAATTCCGCGATCCGGCTCGGAGATCCATTTGCTTTTTGTCGTTGCAAGGTAAGCCGGCGTTCCGTCGCATGAAGCGCCGTCAATGACGATCCATTCGAAATCCTGAAAATTTTGCGCGGTAAGGCTTTGCTCTGTCGTCTTCAA
>JACPDM010000147.1 GCA_016184045.1 Micavibrio aeruginosavorus
CCGCATATCAAGGCGCAGGTCGCCGTCTGACATGGCAGAACCCGTCATCGCCGCCGTCGCCGCCATGGCACGCAACCGCGTGATCGGCGCAGGAAACAAATTGCTCTGGCACATTCCGGAAGACTTCAGGCACTTCAAGCGCGTGACGATGGGAAAGCCCGTCATCATGGGCCGCAAGACCTATGAGAGCATCGGCAAACCCTTGCCGGGCCGGGCCAATATCGTCATCAGCCGCGATCCCGGAGCGGTGAGGGGCGATGTCGCCGCCGTCGCGACGCTGGATGACGCCCTCGCCCATGCGCGGGCCGTTGCTGCGGCGAACGGCGCCGATGAAATCTGCATTATCGGCGGCGGCCAGATCTATAGCGCAGCCCTGCCGGTGACGCAGCGCATCTACCTGACCGTGATCGACCGCAATTATCACGGGGATGCGTTTTTTCCGGAGTTGAACATGGCGGAGTGGACGTCGGAAAAAATTGCGGCGGCGGACGAACCGCTACCCTATGAAATTTTTATCCTCAACCGGCGCGCTCCCTAAGCGGCGGCGGCCTTGCTCTTCAGAGAATCTGCTACCATCTGCGCCATCGCCAGATAAGGTTTTGCTTCGGCGCTGTCCGGGCGCGCCGCGACGACAGGCGTTCCGGCATCGGAGAGCGTGCGGATCAGCGCATGCAGCGGAATCTCGCCAAGGAACGGCACGCCGAGTTTGTCGGCCTCCGCCCGCGCGCCGCCATGGCCAAAAATCTCGCTGCGTCCGCCGCAATGCGGGCAGCAGAAATACGACATGTTTTCAACGATACCCAGCACTGGAACATCGGTGCGGCGGAACATCTCCAGCCCCTTGCGCGCATCAATCAGGGCAATGTCCTGCGGCGTCGAAACGATAACCGCGCCGGACAGCGGCACTTTTTGCGCCAGCGTCAGTTGCGCATCGCCCGTGCCCGGCGGCATATCGACCACCAGAACGTCGAGCATCGCTCCATCATTCGACCATTCAACGTCTTCCAGAAACTGCCGCACGGCCGACTGCACCATGGGCCCGCGCCAGATCATCGGCGCCGCCTCATCGACCAGAAGCCCCATCGACATGACCTTGAGGCCGTAGGTCGAAAGCGGCACCAGTTTTTTATTCTCCCCGATCACCGGCTTCTCATGCAGGTTCAGCATCCGCGGGATGGAGGGGCCGTAAATATCCGCATCCATCAACCCGACGCTCAGGCCGGCGCGCCGCAGCCCCAGCGCCAGATTGACCGCAACCGTCGATTTGCCGACGCCGCCCTTGCCGGAGGCGACGGCAATGATCTGGCGCACCGCGGGCATTTCTCGCAGCGGCGCCGGGCCTTTCTTTGCCGCGACTGGCGGCGCGTCGTTCGCAGGCTCGCGCTCCGCCGTCAGAATGGCGCTGACCTTGCGCGCGCCGCGCAGTTTGGCGACAGCATCCTCCGCTGCCTGCCGCAGCGGCTCCATCGCCACGCCCTGCGCGGAATCGACCGTCAGAAGGAAAGTGACATCGCCTTTTGCGACATGAAGGCCGGAAACCATGCCAAGCGTCACAATATCCTGTCCGCGCGCAGGGTCCTGCACCCGGCGCAGCGCCTTGAGAACATCGGATTCGGATATGGTAAAAAGCATCGTTACTCCTTCCGGCTGTGGTTGCGTTTTAGCCCAGAAACGCTAGACTGGACCAGCTTTTTAAATTCATGACGCAGGATCAAGGACATGGCTGACAACACCAATAATCCATGGGGCCGCAAGCCGGGTGAAAGCAATCCTTGGGGGGCCGGAGGCGGCAGCGGCAGCGGCGGCGGTTCTGGCGGCCCCGGCGGCCCCGGCGGCACGATCCCGCCGGATCTTGAGGACCTGCTGAAAAAAGCGCAGGAAAACATGCGCCGCGCCATGCCGGGCGGACTTGGCCCGACAAAAGTCGTCAGCCTTGTCGCTGTCGCGGCCCTCGGCCTGTGGCTGGCCAGCGGTTTTTATTTCATCAATCCTGGCGAAAACGCCGTCATCACCCAGTTCGGGAAATGGCAAAAGACCCAGAGCGAGCCAGGTCTTGGCTACCGCCTGCCCTGGCCGATTCAGGAAGCCTCCACCATCAACGTAACGCAGGAGCGCAAAATTTCCATCGGCTTTGCCGAGAGCGGCGGGCGCGGCGCGGGCGGCAAGCGCGATATTCCAGAAGAAAGCCTGATGCTGACCTCGGACGCGAATATGATTGATCTCGACCTCGTCGTGTTCTGGAACATCGAGAACGCGCGCGATTACCTGTTCAACATTCTCGACCCGGAACAGACGATCAAGAAGGTGGCGGAAAGCGCCATCCGCGAAGTCGTCGGCCAGACGAAACTGCAACCGATCACCACCGGCAACCGGACCGACGTCGCCGACCGCGCCAAGAAAATCATGCAGGATACGCTCGACAGCTATAAATCTGGTGTTTCCATCATCGGCGTGTCCATTCAGGAAGCCACCGTCCACCCGGATGTGATCGAGGCCTTTGAAGACGTCGTCGCCGCCCAGCAAGACGCCGAGCGCTTCCAGAACGAGGCCACGATCTACGCCAACGACATCGTTCCCAAGGCGCGCGGGGAGGCCATCAAGCTGGTTCAGGCGGCGGAAGCCTACAAGACATCGACCATCACCAAGGCGAAGGGCGACGCCGAGCGCTTTAATTCGATCTACTCAGCCTATGTGGACGGCAAGGATGTCACCCGCACCCGCCTCTATCTTGAAACCATGGAAGAAGTCCTGAGGAGCGCGCAGAAAATCGTCATTGACGATACCGCCTCCGGCAGCGGCGTCGTGCCCTATCTGCCGCTGAACGAACTGAAACCGGCGGCAGGAACAGCAGACAAGGGCAGCGCAGGAACAACCGACCCGGCGCAAGGCGGGTCATCGCAACCCGCGCTGGGCGGGTTTGGCATGCGCGGCGATACGCCGTAACCGAAGGATGAAGGAGAATTTATCATGCCGATGAAAACAGTGACCGCCTCCATCCTGATTGTCTGCGCCGCGGCGCTGGTCGTGGGATCGATGTCCATGTTCACAGTGCGGGAGATCGAACACGCGATCGTCCTCCAGTTCGGGAAGCCCGTCGAAGTCATTTCCGAGGCGGGGCTTTATTTCCGCGCCCCTCTCATTCAGGAAGTGCGTTATTTCGACAAGCGCACGCTGAGCGTCGATCCGCCGACCGAACGCATGACGCTCTCCTCCGACAAGACGCGCGGTCAGGCAGGCCCGGTCCCGACGGAAGCCGAAGCGCTGGACCAGCTTTCAACGGAAGCCAGCGGCGAGCCGATCAATGTCGATGTGTTCGCGCGCTATAAAATCGTTGATCCCCTCCTGTTCCTCCAGCGCATGGTCACGGAAGACGGCGCGAACCAGCGCATCCGCAACGTCCTGAGCGGGGCGACGCGGGACGTTCTCGGTAAAACCACGCTGCGCGACCTGCTCTCCGCCAAGCGGAACACTGTCATGGCCGAAATCAAGACGCGGGTGAACGACGCGATGAAGGACCGCGGCGTCGAGATCGTCGATATCCGTATCGTCCGCGCCGACCTGACGGACCGCCTGCGGACCTCGACGGTCAGCCGGATGATTTCCGAGCGCAAGGAAGACGCCACCGAAACGCGCGCCAAGGGGCAGGAGCAAGCCTTGCAGATCCGCGCCAAGGCCGAGCGCGAGCGCACCGTCCTGCTGGCCGAGGCCGAGCGCCAGTCCCAGAGCCTGCGCGGCCAGGGCGACGAAGAAGCCATCCGCATCTACAACGACGCCTTCAACAAGGATAAGGATTTTTATGCCTTCCTCCGGTCGATGGAAGCCTACAGGGGGACTCTGGCCAGCCCGGAAACCCGCCTGATCCTCTCCCCCGACAGTGCGTTCTTCCAGTATTTCGTCAAACCGTAAGACAAGGGCCGTCGTTCGCGGCGGCCCTTGTTTTCATATTCATTCTCAGCGCCAAAAATCCGCCCGTTTTTCGGCGCTGGATTGACGCACTTGTATGATCTCCTTACCTTTATTCCGTCTTTTCGCATCACCATGAGGACCATCATGAGATTTTCACGCATTGCCTTAATCCCGGCCGTTGTTCTTGCGCTGTCACCCGCGGGCTTTTCCGCCCCGGCTTTCGCGCAGAGCAATTACGGGCCGTCGAGTCTTGCACCGCTGGTGGAAAAACTTTTGCCTGCGGTGGTGAATATTTCCTCAACCCAGAAAATGGAAGAAACGCAGGCGCCGGAAAACCTGCCGGAAATGCCGCAATTCCCCCCCGGCTCGCCGTTTCAGGATTTCTTTGAAGAGTTCATGAACAAGCATGGCGGCGAAATGAACATGGCCCCGCCGACATCGCTCGGCTCCGGCTTCATCATCGATGCCGAAAAAGGCATCATCGTCACCAACGCCCACGTGATTCAGGACGCCGACGAAGTGCGCGTCACCCTCCACGACGACACCACCATGTCGGCGGAGGTTCTGGGCCGGGATGAGAAAACCGACCTTGCCGTGCTGAAAGTCAACACCAAGCACCCGCTGACGGCCGTGACCTTCGGCGACAGCGCCCCCTTGCGCGTCGGCGACTGGATTCTGGCCATCGGCAACCCTTTCGGCCTTGGCGGCACGGTAACGACCGGGATCGTTTCGGCGCAGCAGCGCGACATCAATGCAGGCCCCTATGACGATTTCATCCAGACCGACGCCTCGATCAACCGCGGCAATTCGGGCGGGCCGATGTTCAACATGAACGGCGAAGTAATCGGCATCAACACGGCAATCTACTCCCCGTCCGGCGGATCGGTCGGGATTGGCTTTGCCATCCCCTCCAACCTTGCAAAGCCTGTGATCGACCAGCTTTCCAAATTCGGCAAAACCCGCCGCGGCTGGCTGGGCGTTCGCATCCAGACGGTCACAGAAGACATTGCCGAAAGCTTTGGCCTGCAAACGCATGGCGGCGCACTGATCGCCAGCGTGACGCCGACCGGCCCCGCCGAGAAGGCAGGGCTTAAAGCCGGGGACATCATTCTGGAGTTTGACGGCAAATCCGTCACCCAGATGCGCACTCTGCCCCGCATCGTCGCGGAAACGGAAATCGGCAAGACTTCCAAAATCGTCTTCTGGCGCAACGGCAAGCGGGAAGAAACCAGCGTTACCGTCGGCGAACTCGAAAAGGCTGAAGAGGACGGCCTGATCACCGCCGGCGGCAAGGACGACCTTCCCGGTGAAGAGCCTTCCGGCGTCAAGATCGATTCCGTCGGCATGACCGTGAGCAGCATCGCAGAGCAAGATCGCAGCGCCTACGATATCCCCGCCGACGTTGACGGGACGCTGATCACCGACGTCACGCCGGGCAAGGAAGCCGCAGAAAAGGGCCTGACCGCCGGCGATGTCATC
The DNA here is from genome assembly GCA_016184045.1 of Micavibrio aeruginosavorus. GTDB lineage: Bacteria > Pseudomonadota > Alphaproteobacteria > Micavibrionales > Micavibrionaceae > Micavibrio > Micavibrio aeruginosavorus_C. The sequence goes on from JACPDM010000147.1 coordinate 5,386, forward strand.
GTCGAAATCAACCAGCAACCCGCCAGCGATTCCAAAACCGCAGCGGATATTATTGCGAAAACGGAAAAATCCGGGCGGAACTCCGTTCTGCTCCTGATCAACCGCGCCGGTGAAGTGCGCTTTGTCGCCCTGCGCCTGAAAGCGGAGGAGAAGACCAAATCCGACAAGAAAAGCAATTGATCGACATCACGGTCATATGTGGTCCAACGGCCAGCGGCAAATCCGCCCTGGCCGTTGATCTTGCCAGGCAACAGCACGGGATCATCATCAACGCCGATTCCATGCAGGTTTACGACGCCCTGCCCGTCCTGACCGCGCAGCCGGGCGCGGAAGACCGGGAGGCTGCCCCCCATGTCCTCTATGGCGCTCTGCCGCCGCGGGAACGCTGCTCTGCCCAAAGCTGGCGCGCGCTTGCAGTTGCAGAGATTGAAAAGGCCGCCGCGCAGGGCCGGCATCCCGTCATCGTCGGCGGCACGGGGCTTTACCTCAAGGCGCTGACGCACGGCCTTTCCGCCATGCCGGACGTGCCGCCCGAGATCCGCGCGGCGAGCATCGCCTTGCAAGAGTCCCTCGGCAATCCCGGTTTTCATGCCGCGCTGGCAAAGCGCGATCCTGTTATGGCCGCGCGCCTCAACCCCAACGACAGGCAGCGCCTGATCCGCGCCTATGAGGTCATCGAGGCCACAGGCCGGAGCCTTGCCGAATGGCAGGACAGCCCCTTGCAGCCTCCGCCGGAAGACTGGCGCTTTCGCATCGTCATCAAGTCCCCGGAACGGGCCGAACTGCACGCGCGCTGCGACCGGCGCTTTTCCATGATGCTTGAACAAGGGGCGCTGGAGGAGATTTCTGCGCTGCATCAGGCAATCGCGGCGGGAATCGTTCCGGAAGATGCTCCGATCACCCACGCGCTCGGCTTTCATCCCCTGTGCGATTTTCTGGAGGGGCGGATTGACCGGGCCGAAGCCGTCGCCCGCGCCCAGGCGGAAACCCGCCAATATGCCAAGCGGCAGGATACATGGTTCCGGCACCAGATCGCCCCGTCGGAACATATTGAAGAGATCGTTCGCGTCCCGTAAGATTGGCGGGTCATTATTTTACAGGGATTTGATCATGCGCTTTTTTCGTTTTCTGCTTCTTGGAGTCTGTGCCCTGAGCCTGTCCGCTTGTGTCAACCGGCAGCAGGCCGACGAGCTTTTGGTCAAGGGCTGTATGGCCGGGGTCGGCGCCTTGCTGCCGGAAGGGGAGAAAGTCGGGCAGATCAAGGACAAATCCTTCTCGCCGTCGCCGGAAGGCCCCAATCTGCGCTACGTCAAGATCACCACATCGCCGATGGACGGCTGGATGGAGGAAACCTCCACCTATGAATGCACGTTCGAAGAAACCTTCGGGTTCATGAACGCGAACTATGTCGCCTCGATCTACCAGATCCGCCTCGGCGACCAGATCTACGGCAAGTCCGGTCACGAGATTCAGGGATCGTTCGAGGATTTCGTCAAGCTGACCGACGCCATCCGCAAGGCGATGTATGAATAGCGCACCTTCAAAACCGCTGCGTTTCTACTGGATTCGTCACGCGCCCCCGGTCAATCCCGGCAATATCTGCTACGGGGCGGATATGGATGTCGATCTTTCCGACACGCAAGCCCTGAAGCGGCAGGCCGCACGGCTTCCGGACGGGGCGGAATGGATTGCATCACCGATACAGCGCGCCGTTTCAACAGCCAACGCCCTGAGCGCCGCGCACCGCGGCGGCGCAGGAATCGCCCTTGGCATCATGGACGATCTGCGCGAGCAGTCCTTCGGCCAGTGGGTCGGCCTGCCGCGCGATGCGCTAAAGACGCAGGCGGGTTTCGATGCCTACAGGAAAGACCCGGTGAACGCCGCCCCGCCCGGCGGCGAAAGCCTCAAGGATCTGGCGCTGCGCGTCGGGTCATGCAGCGACCGGATCGCCGCCGCACATCCGCAAGGCGGGGATGTCGTCGTCGTCGCGCATAAGGGAACCATCAGGGCAGCATTGCATCACGCCGCTGGCATCGACCTGAAAGACACGCTGCGCCTTTCCATCGATCCGCTATCGATCACGATTGTGGAATACGCGAATACAAGATGGACCCTGCGCCACATGAACATGACGCCGTAAACCCGAACCGGGTTGTCTATCGTCCTATTGCAGGTGCAAGCCGCGTGTCGTGTAAGTCCCGATCGGCTTGTGCGTGCGCCAGTCGCGAATTTCATACATCGCGTTGAGGTGATCAGCGGTGATCTTGTAGTAATCATCCACCAGCGCCGTCACCCGGCGCTTGTCCTGGCCGGAGAGGTGATAAAAATTCGGACCCACCTCCAGAACCGGAAGCTCGTCGTCGACATACTGGCCGCTCAGGATATTGGCGCTGTAAAACCCGCGGATCAGCTCAAGGCTACCGCCCTGTTTCTGCGCGGCCCAGTCGGCCGGTTCCCATTTTTCGCTGTCCCACTGCGTGTTGTGGGGATGTTTCGGATGCTCGAGATAAGGCTCAAAACGCTGGTTTTCCCAGTGCGATGGCCACCAGCTCCAGTACCACGGCTTCGGCTGGGCGGAGGCTTCTGACGCCCCCAGAACCAGGGAAACGGCAAAAAGGCCGATCACAAGCAGATTGCGCTGTTGCATGGGGCTGATTTTCCTTCGAAAAAGACTGTTTTCCGGCTTTTTACGCCATTTTTAACCCTAATCATGCTATCCTGAAAATATGATTAACGCCATACAGATTGCGCTCTCCGGACTGAACGCTGCCTCCCGCAAGGTCGATGCGGCCGCGAGCAATATCGCCAACATGACCACGGCGGGCGCGCTGGACCCGGCAGACGGCCCCGCGCCCTATCAGGCCGTAACCACGGCCCAGAGCGCCATTTCCGGCAATGACGGGGAGCCCCTCGGCGTGGAAAGCCGGGTCGTGCCGACAAACCGCCCGTTCGTGCCCGCCTATGATCCCGGTTCACCCTTTGCGAACGCCAACGGGCTGATCGGCGCACCGGACGTCAATCTGGCTGAAGAAGCCGTCAATCTGCAAATCGCCAGCACGACCTACAAGGCCAACCTCAAAACGATGCAGGTTGCCTCCGACATGCAGGACGCCCTGCTGGACATGTTCGACCGCGACGCCTGAGCGC
>JACPDM010000145.1 GCA_016184045.1 Micavibrio aeruginosavorus
TCGATCCGCTTGTGCACCCATTGATGGCTCGGGTTGAAGCGCCGCACGTGGCCGCCCATGGCGGTGACGCCGGTCTCCCTGGCGGTCTGCACCAGCTTTTCAGCGTCCTCGACGCGGTCGGTGACCGGGTGGGTCTGAACATCGCGCGCAAGGCACAGTGTTTTCTGCCCGCCGGCATCCAGATCGCACAGATGGGTCAGCATGTAACCCTTCAGGTATTCTTTCATCAGATCCCGTTCCAGAACGGAAATCAGGACCGGCTCCTTGCCGTCGCCATAAACGACTGCAGGAATTCGGTTTTCACGGCGAAGAGCACGAGCGACCCCCTTACCGGCGCGGTCTCTTTTCTCCGCCACAAGCGCGTATTTTTTAGCCATGGCATTTTCTCCAGTTTAAAAATTAACGGCAGCCTCCAGGGGTGCTGCCAACAGGCCCCCTAAAAACCAGAAAAGCCTAGCAAAAGCAAGGAAAAGCTGCGGATCAGCTTGCTATAATTATGTATAATTACAGCGGGATGAGCGCGGATTTACGCGTCTTTCCGCTTCGGCCCGCGTTTCCCGGGAGCCAGCTTGCGGCCGGATTTCTTTTCCATGGCGGCCAGAAAATCCCTGTCGCCCAGCGGGCGGCCCGTGGATTCATGGGCAAGGATGGCTTTGGTATCCGCCTCCCCGATCCCTGCCTGCAGCAGCTCCCGCCACGCTTTCGGCCCGCCGGCGCTTTCGAGGAGAGGATTGCCCGCCTTCACCAGCGGATCGTCCCGGCCCAGCACATGCGCGGCAGCGCTGCTCCAGCGGTACTCTTCCGCCTGCCGGACCATTCCGGCCTCAACCGGGCTGCGCTCGATAAGCCTAGCCGCCGCAAGCGCATAACGCTCATCCATCGGGAAGGAGGAAAAGCGGTCCTGCCACAGATGGCCGGTGGTTTCTTCCCGCGCATTGATCTGCCGGGCGAAGCGGCGATGCGCGTCGGCAATCGCGGCGCGAAGGCCATCTTCATCCTGCGGCACGGCGATCAGGTGAACATGGCCGGGCATCAGGCAATAGGCCCAGACCTCCACCCCCGCCCGGGCGCACCCGGCCGCGACCAGATCAAGATAAAGCCGGTAATCGGCATCGCCGGAAAAAACCTGCTGCTGGCGGTTGCCGCGCTGCGTGATGTAATGGGGAATTCCGGGGATAACCACCCGCGCCAGACGTGCCATGAGGGGCCTCGATTCAGGTTACAGCCTTTATAAAGTAAACTGTAACCTAAATCGCAAAACTAAAACAGCTCGGAAATGGAGCGCTCTTCCGAAATCCGCCGCATGGCCTCGCCCATCAGCGGGGCGATGGGGAGCTGGACGATATTGGGCGAGGTGCGCACGGCCTCCGTCGCGGCGATGCTGTCGGTGATGACCATGCTCTCCATCTGCGAGGCCGCGATCCGCGCCACCGCCCCGCCGGACAGAACCCCGTGCACGACATAGGCATGGACCGCTTTCGCGCCATGATCTTTGAGCGCCTGCGCGGCGTTGCAGAGCGTCCCGCCGGAATCGACGATGTCATCGACCATGATGCAGACCTTGCCGCTGACGTCGCCGATGACGTTCATGACTTCCGACACACCGGCCTTTTCGCGCCGCTTGTCGATGATGGCCAGTTCCGCGTTCAGGTGCTTTGCCAAAGCCCGCGCGCGCAGCACGCCGCCAACATCGGGCGACACCATCACCAGATCCTGCCCGGCGAATTTTTGCTGAATATCCGGCACGAAGACCGGGGAAATATTGAGGTTATCGACCGGAATATCGAAGAACCCCTGAATCTGCCCGGCATGAAGCTCCATGGTCAGGACGCGGTCAACGCCCGCCGTCGTAATCAGGTTGGCCGCCAGCTTGGCCGAAATCGGCGTGCGTCCGCCGGTCTTGCGGTCCTGCCGCGCATAGCCGAAATACGGCATCACCGCCGTGATCCGCCGCGCCGATCCCCGGCGCAGCGCGTCGATGGTAATCAAAAGCTCCATCATGTTGTCATTCGCCGGATAGGATGTGGACTGAATGACAAAAACGTCCTGACCGCGGACGTTTTCCTGAATTTCAACGAAGACTTCCATATCGGAGAAGCGCTTGATCTCCGCCTGCGCCAGCGGAATGCCGAGATAGGATGAAATCGCCTCGGCCAGCGGACGGTTGGAATTCCCGGCGATAATCTTCATGGGCACATTGGGCAAGGTCATGGGTTTCCTGCTATGGCGATGAATTGACGGGGAACTATAAAATTCCTAACCCCGAATGACAAGGGCGGAAATCTGCCGCCCGTAATCCGGCTCCGCCCGGTGCGTGGCGCGGCGATAACTAAAATAATCTTGCTCCAGCGCGTAAGTATCTTGCCCGGTTATCGAAACATGCCGCACCCCCGCCCGGGCAAGGCGGCTGGCGATATAGCCCGGCAGGTCGAACATCAGATGCCCGTCTTTCCGCGCAGACCTGAAAAAATGTTCATTCTCCGGGGCTTGCTCCAGAAACGGCACGGCAAATTCCGCCCGCACCTCATAGGATTTCGCCCCGATGCAAGGGCCAAGGCTGGCATGGATCGATTCCGGCAAAGCCCCCCGCTCCGCCATGGTGTTGATCGCCCCCTCCAGCACACCTTTGAGCGCCCCGCCCCATCCCGCATGGGCCGCGCCGATGACGGGCGACCCATCCGCCTTTTCGCCATAGAACAAAACCGGCCCGCAATCCGCCGTCAGGATGCCGAGCGCCAGCCCCGGAACATCCGTGACCATCGCATCGCCTTCGGGGCGCGCCGTCATCTCCCATGCGCCCTGTGCGAACAGGCAGGTCGCGCTATGCACCTGTTTGAGGCTGACAAGCTCACGCGCGCCAAGCGCCGCCATGACGCGGCGGCGGTTCTCGCGCACGTTCTCCGCCGCGTCCTTTGTGCCGATGCCGCAATTCAGCGATTCATAAAGCCCTGCGCTGACGCCGCCATGACGGCCAAAAAAACCGTGGGCGACAGATTTTTCCGCAGGAATAAAATTATTGTCTTTGAGGAACGGGGCCATGGTCATCCTTGGTCAAACCCTTCAAGTTTCACATCCGGATCATGGCACAGCGCCATCACCCTGAACAGCGTCCCCATCTGGTCCGGTGCGGTCAGGCGGCGGTATTCTTCCGGCTGATTGAGGCGCCCGGCGCGAAGGCCGATGCCGAGCGCATTGAGGAAATCCCCCTGCCCGACCGGGCCATGCACCATGGCGTGCGGCGCGGCGGCGCGCCTGATGCTTTCAAAATCCACATGCGATGTCAGGTCGGCCTCGCCCACATCGCGCAAGACATCGGCGAAGCGATGGTTTTTGACCGCCTGCAAGGTATCGCCAAAACCGGATCTGTCATGGCCGTAATCGATGAACAGCGCAACGCCGCCGTTCTTCCGGAGATGCCGGGCCACCTGCGCGGCGAAACCTTCCCGCGCCGGGGAAATTTCCCACACAGCGCCGTCCTCCGCCTTCACGTCCAGCGTGAATACGGAAGGCCGCAGCCCGAAAACCGGCGCATCGCCCTCCATCCCCACCACGCGCTCGAACCATGCCCCGTTCTGGCGCACATATTGATGAATGGGAAGCGCATCAAGGAATTCATTGGCGACAAAAAACATCGGGCACGAAGATTGCTGACCGAGCGTATCGAACGATTCATGCCATTGAACGGCGTAATCCTTCAGCGTCCGGCGCTGCGCTTCCTTCAGGACGGGACTCATCTCGATCAAATGCACATGCGCCGCCGCATGAAACCCCGGCACGGTCGCGGTCGCGCGCAGGATGTCGGCCATCAGGGTTCCGCGCCCCGGCCCGGCCTCGACCAGATCGAAATGCGGTGGCGACCCCGTTTTCATCCATGCATCGGCCAGAAATGCGCCGATCATCTCCCCGAACATCTGGGAGATTTCCGGCGCGGTGGTGAAATCGCCGTCCTTGCCGAACGGATCGCGGGTGGAATAATAATGCCCCAGCGCCAGCGTCATGAACGCCGCGATATCCATGGGCCCGTTCTGGCGGATCAGCGCCTCAAGATGGTTTTGCAGATTGTTCATGCTTTAACGCATACGCCATACAGACAATCCCGCCCGCGATCATCGGCAGGCACAAAATCTGTCCCATCGTCACCCAGCCCATCCGGTAGCCGATCTGCACGTCCGGTTCGCGGAAGAACTCGACCGTGATGCGGCTCAGGGCATAGCCGATCAGGAAGACGCCTGAAATCATCCCCGGCCTTGCCCGCACCCAGGCCGACTGCGCCATCAGGAACAGAACGGTAAATAAAACCGCCCCTTCCAGAGTCGCTTCATAAAGCTGGCTCGGGTGGCGCGGCAATGCGCCGCCATGGGGAAAGACCATGCCCCACGGCGCGCCGGTGACGCGGCCGAACAATTCGCCGTTGACGAAATTGGCGATCCGCCCGAAGAAAAGGCCGATCGGCACCGCGCAGCACACCCAGTCGGTCAGGCGCAGCACATAAATCTTCTTCGCCCATGCATAGGCGATCATGGCGGCGATCATCCCCGCCGCCCCGCCGTGGAACGACATGCCGCCGTGCCAGACCTGAAAAATCTCCAGCGGGTTTTTCAGATACATATCGAACTGGTAAAACAGCACATAGCCGATGCGCCCGCCAAGAATGACGCCGAGAATCCCCCATGGCAGGAAGTCGTCGATATCCAGCCGGTTGGGGCGCAGGCCTTCGTCCTTGCCCGCCAGATAGAGAACGTATTTCCACCCGGCCAGAAACCCCGCCAGATAGGCCAGCGCGTACCAGCGGATATCCAGCGGGCCGATGGAAACCGCAATCGGGGAAATGTCGGGAAACTGGAGCGCCATTTTGATAATCGGTCCTGCAAATTTGGAATGGGGGCAAGATTATCCAGACTTTCCGGCACCGTAAAGCCTTGCGTGGATATTAAGAAAAGAATCGCCCGGACCGTCTTGCGAGTCCGGGGGACTCCTGTTACTGAATCCGCATCAGCGACAGGTGTGAGATGGCGATTCCAGGACCCGATCCCAAACTCTTTGACGACCTGGCCCGTGTGGCCGGCGGTGCCGTGAATATTTTCAGCGGCGTGCAGGAGCAGATCCGCAACGACATCCGCGCCCGGGTGGAGGAGATGGCAACGCGCCTCGACCTCGTCCCGCGCGATGAACTGGATCAGGCCGTCGGCATGATCGAAAAACTGCGTAAACAGGTCCAGACTTTGGAACAGCGCCTTGATGCCCTCGAAGGCAAGAAGGCAAAACCGGCGCCCGCGAAAAAGACCGCGCCCAAAAAGGCCGCCGCGAAAACCAGAACGACAACCGCACGCAAGAAGAAATAACCCATGACGATGTTGGCCGACCAGACCGAACTCTATGAAGAGATCAGCAACCCGCTCGATTGCGTCGAGGATATCCTCGCCGGGCAGAACTGGTCCTTCAGCCGCACCAACCCGGACGAGCTGATGGTCGATGTTTCGGGCCGCCTTGGCACCTACCGCATGACCCTGCTGTGGCAGGAGGAATACTCCGCCATGCAGTTCTTCTGCCATTACGATCTGGTCGTAACCGAAGACCGCCGCGATTTGCTCGCCCTCGCCCTCTCCCGCGTCAATTCCGGACTGTGGCTCGGCCATTTCGATATTGCGCCGGATACGGGCGTTCCCTGCTTCCGCCACACCAGCCTGTTCCGCGGCCAGACCGGCAGCTCCGGAGCCGACCACCTGCAGGATCTTATGGATATAGCCCTGAACGAGTGCGAGCGTTTCTATCCGATGTTCCACGCGCTGGCAGAGATCAGCGACCTCGATGAATCCCAGCTCGACCTCGCCGTCGCGGACATCGCGGGCGAAGCGTAGAAGGCGCATGACCAGCCCACCCCCCAAACCCGTCATTACCCTCATCGGCTGCGGCAAGATGGGCGGCGCGATGCTGCGCGGCTGGCTTAAATCCGGGATCGCAGAGCGCATTTTTGTCATTGAACCCAGCGGGTTGCCGGATGAATTTAAAAACAATTCTCAAGTCACCCTGACCGCCACCCTGCCCTCATGCGATGCCTTCGTTCTCGCCGTCAAGCCGCAGATGATGAACGATATTTGCGCCGCGCTCCACCCTGCGCCGGGAGCACTCGCCCTCTCTATCGCGGCGGGGCCGAAAATCGCGAATTTTGAAAAACTTTTCGGCGCACAGTATCCGATCATCCGCGCCATGCCCAACACGCCCGCCGCCATCGCCCAGGGAATTACCGTGGCCGTCGCCAACGCGCATGTCGCGCCGGGGCAAAAGGCTCTGGCCGATTCCCTGCTGCGTGCGATCGGCATGGTGGAGTGGATCGAAGACGAATCCCTGATGGATGCCGTCACCGCCCTGTCCGGCAGCGGCCCGGCCTATGTCTTTCACCTGATCGAGGCCATGACCAAGGCCGGGGAAGCCGCAGGGCTGCCCGCCGGGTTCGCCATGACCCTCGCCCGACAGACCGTGATCGGCAGCGCCGCCTTGGCCGCATCGGAGCCCGGAACTCCCGCCGCCACCCTGCGCCAGAACGTCACCAGCCCCGGCGGCACGACGGCGGCAGCGCTCAGCGTCCTAATGGATGGGGATGCGATGACCGAACTGTTCAAAAGAGCGATCGCCAAAGCCACCGCGCGGTCGCGGGAACTGTCACAATAACCCGGCAGGAAGAGTCACTTCTTCCGTCCGCGCTTGCCAAGACCGATATCCTTGGCGAGGGAACTGCGCTGCTTGGCGTAGTTGGGGGCAACCATGGGGTAATCGGCGGGCAGGCCCCAGCGCTCGCGGTATTCTTCCGGGCTCATGTTATAGGCCGTCTTGAGGTGCCGCTTGAGCATCTTGAGTTTCTTACCGTCCTCAAGGCAGACGATATATTCCGGCGTAACGGAACGTTTGATCGGGACGGCGGGCTGCGGGCGCTCTGCGGAAAGGCCACCAAGACCCCCGCCCCCGCCTCCGCCGCCTTCCCCCTGCACCCCCGCCAGAGTCCGGTAAACTTTCTGGATCAGGGCCGGGATGTCCTCAGGCGCGGTCTGGCTGTTGGAGAGGTGCGCGGAAACAATCTCGGTCGTGAACGCCAGTAAATCCTGATTCTGGTTCTGCTCCGTCGCCATAAAGACACCCTTTCCCAAGAAAAAACCGATACTTCTTTATAGCATGGATAATAGAGACAAAGAAAAGGTTAAATACTCCCAAGAATAGATTGTAAAATCAGGACTCCCCGGCAATCGTCCGCGCCGGTTTATTCGACACGCTGACATCGGCGTCGCGCAAATAGAGCGGCTCCGCCAGCCGCAGATGGCCCGTTTTTGCATCCTCCAGCGCCATCCGCGCCATCATCGCCGGGTCAGGCAGATCGAACCCCGCCGCTACACTCCAGCCCTGCGGCCACGCCGCGCCAAGCTCCGACTGAAGCCGTAAAACTCCATCACCGCAAAGCGTTACGGTCATATTCTGATGTTTTGTACGAAGCTCATCCGCCGCCAGAATCCCGGGGTCCGCAAGACCTTCCTGCACATAGAAATCCGTACGCTTGGTTTCAAGAACAACCAGCAACCGGTTTATATCATGAGATTTTTCTGCACAGGCGCGCGCGATGACATCGGTGGTGCGCAGCCCCGCCACCGGAACCCCCAGCGCCAGCCCGAAACTGCGCGCGGCGGAAATCCCGATCCGCAATCCTGTAAATGCGCCCGGCCCGATTGTGGTGACGACAAGGCCGATCTGCGGGAAATCAATCCCCGCCTGCCTGACGACATCCTGCACCATCGGCACCAGTTCTTCCGACGGCCCGCGCGTCATGGCACGGCTGTCGCTGACGGCCTGCCCTGTCTGCGTGTTGAAAACGGCGGCGGAGCATCCACCCATCGCCGTATCAAGGGCCAGGATATAACGGGGGATTACAAAATCTGGCACGCTTCATCAAACCCAAGCCGGGGGGAACGCGGAAACACGCTGGACGGGTCGCCGTAACCGATATTGCAAAGGAAATTGGCCTTCACATCCGTGCCCGCAAAAAACTCCCGGGCGACGCCGTCCTGATCGAACCCGGACATCGGCCCGCAATCCAGCCCCAGCGACCGCGCCGCCAGCATCAGGTAAGCGCCCTGCAAACTGCCATTGCGGAACGCCGTCTGGCGGATCAGATCATCGCGCCCCGCGAACCAGCTTCTGGCATCGGTATGGGGGAAAAGTTTGGGAAGCTGGTCATAGAATTTCATGTCATAACCGACGATCACCGTCACCGGCGCGGCCATGGTCTTGTCCACGTTCCCCGCCCCCAGATGCGGGCGCAGCCTTTCCTTGGCGGCTTTCGATTTTACGAAAACAAACCGCGCCGGGCAGGAATTGGCACTGGTCGGGCCCCATTTGGCAAGATCATAGACAGCCTGAAGCAAGACGTCGCTCACATCCTTGTCCAGCCAGCCATTATAGGTCCGCGCCGCGCGGAACAGGGTATCGAGGCTGCGGTCGTCTAAAATATTGTTTTCGGTCATGATTTTTCCTTCCAAGCCGGAAAAGAATGGGGTTTCCGCGGGAAAAGATCAACTCCCCGATTTTGCTGGTTTTTGAACGGGGGGAGGCTATATTCATGCCATGTCCGTCACCGTCCTGCGTTCTCTGAAAACCTTTGCGCTTCAGGCTCTTACCGGCCTGGCCCTGATGAGCGCCAGCCCGGCTGAGGCGCAGAGCATCGATCCGTCCGGCGCGGTCATTTTCGCCTATCAGCGCGTGGGAGAGGATCTCTATCCCGACGACAATATTTCAAAAGAGCAATTTGCTGAAAATATCCATGAGTTGATCGAGGGCGGCTATACCATCCTGCCCCTGCCCAAGATCGTCGCGGCCCTGCGGGACAAGACCAGACTCCCCGACCGCGCAGTAGCCATCACCTTTGACGGAGCCTATCGCTCTGCGCTGGACAATGCCATTCCGCTGCTGCTCGGCAACAATATTCCCTTTACTGTGTTCTTTTCGCCCGATCAGGCCGACAGCGACACACCGCAATACATGGGCTGGAGCGACATCCGGCGGCTTGGCAAAAACGATATTGTCACGCTCGGCCTGCACACGGCTGCATACACCCGTATCGCCGATCGGGATACGGCGGAAATCCGGCAGCAGGTCAACAAAGCCACCGCCCGTTTCCGCGCCGAGATCAAAGACAGCCCCGCCTTTTTCGCCTACCCGTTCGGTGAATATTCCAAAGCCTACCGCGAGATCATCACCGCCAGCGGCTTTACCGCCGCCTTCGGCCTGCAATCCGGCGTCGCCTATGACGGCTCGGACCTGTTTGCGATTCCGCGCTTTGCGATTACCGAAAGCTACGGCGATGACGACCGCTTCCGCATGACGGCATCTTCCCTGCCGCTGCCGGTCAGCGACATCACGCCCGACGACCCGATGATCGGCGCGAATAATCCGCCGACATTCGGCTTTACCGTCGAAGGCGCAAAAGCAAAAAAACTGGCGCAGCTTTCCTGCTTCGTTTCCGAACAGGGCAAGCCAGACATGACGATCGTCGGGGAAAACCGCGTTGAGCTGCGCGTCGAAAAACCCTTTGAAAGCGACCGTATCCGCGTCAACTGCACCATGCCCGGCCCGGCCCCGAAACCCGGTGAGGACCAGCGCTGGCGCTGGTTCGGAATGCTTTTGACCCTGCACCAGACGCAGCCGTCCCTTGAAGACCTCGCCGCCCCGGCGGCAGGCCCCCTGCCGAACTGAATGAAAAAGTGAAGGCGCGTTACAGCGCGTCCGCCTGCCGGACTTCGACCACTTCCGGAACGAAGTGCCGCAGCATGTTTTCAATCCCGCTTTTGAGGGTCAGGCTCGAACTCGGGCAGCCTGAACAAGCCCCGCGCATGTGCAGGTAAACAACCCCGTCCTCGAAGCGATCGAAAACGATATCGCCGCCATCCATCTGCACCGCCGGGCGCACGCGGGTTTCCAGCAGCTCGCAAATCTGCGCCACAATTTCATTGTCCATGTCCGGGGCCGGTACTTTAGCGCTGCCGCCTTCGAGCATCACCGGCTGGCCGGTGCTGAAATGCTCCATGATCGCGGACATCACCATGGTTTTGATCCCCGTCCATTCGCGCTCCGCCGCCTTGGTGACGGAGATGAAATCAGGCCCGAGGAAAACACCCTTCACCCCGCCGATGCGGAACAGGTTTTGCGCCAGGGGCGATCGCGAAGCCGTTTCCGCGCTCGGGAAATCCGCTGTTCCGGAGCCCAGAACAGGCTCGCCGGGGATGAATTTAATGGTTTCCGGGTTCGGGGTTTTTTCCGTCTGGATAAACATGACGCGTACTCCTCTTGATGGCGAAACCAGGGTCAGGACTCAATTAAATAGCACAAAACCCGCCATCGTCATTCCGGCGAAGGCCGGAATCCAGTGAAATGCCAGCAAGGTTTTGTGCCTGTCCTGCTGGGCCCCGGCTTTCGCCGGGGTGACGGCGTTATATTTATTGGCCAACGCCCTGTCTAGACTCAAAATTTAATAGATCCTGACCCTAACTTATAGCGTCAATTTTCTGCGGATCAAGATGGCCCGGAACGACGACGACCGGAACCCGCAAACGCCCGAGGCCTTTTCCGGTGAAATAACTGACCAGAGGCCCCGGCCCGCCGACGCTGGTCCCGCCCCCTAAAACCAGCATCTTTATCGCCATATCCCGGTTGATAATATCGATCAGGACATCGTCGTGGCTGCCCTCCTGAATATACAAGGACGGGATCATGCCGTTGATTTCATTGACGCGCCGCGCCACGGACCAGATATATTTTTCCGCCTGCGCCCGCATCTCCCGGCGCATCCGCGCCTCGATATTCTCCCATTGCTGGACATCGTCGATATTCATGACGTGCAGGATACCAAGATGTCCGCGATTGGCCTTGGCCAGACGCGCCGCATAACGCAAGGCCAGCGCCGATTCATGCGTTTCGTCGGCGACCGCGAGGTAAACCCCGCCGTCGCCGCGCCGGCCGCGCTTTTCCCTCGCGGAATCCTCGAAATCGGCATCGATGATTTTCGTGCTGACGGTATCATCAGTAATGATGCTTTCCTCCTATTCCCGCCGCAGGATGACATAGGCGCCCCATCCGAAAAACAGCGCCATCATCACCGCCAGAACGCCGTAAGCGAGAGATTGCTTTAAGGAGAACAAATAAACCTCGGCGCTAAATCCGGTCTGCGCCACTTTTATTTCCGTTTCCTGCGAATCCTGCACCACGCCGTCGCGGATCAGGAACGCCCGCACCTTGTAAACTCCGGTTGGAACATTGGCAGGAAGATAAAAATTGGCGCGGAAAAAACCGTCGTCCATAAAAACGATGGGCCGCGGTTCCAGCGGAAACAATCCTTCGGTCTGGCGGTTGCGGATCATCGCTTCACGAAATGCATCGGAAACGTCGGTGGCGACCTCCTCCCGCGTTTCAAAGCGCAGCGCATCCAGCCCGATATCGTAACGGCGCAGAACGTCGGCGGGGGCGAGGTCGGCCTCGCGGCGACTCAGGGCCATGTCGTAATAAGCCGGAACCTCCTCGAAGGAAACCGCCTTGCGGTTCATCCATAATCCCAGGACGCGGTCCTTGCGGCGCACCACCATCCTGTAGGCGGGGCCGCGCACGGTCACGGCAATATCGCCTTCGGCCCGCTTGGTGCCGTAAACGACAAGGCGCGACCCGTCGAATCCGGTCGTGATATCGACGGCCTTTTCCGCAAGGTCGATCATCAGCAAACGCTGTGCCTGCGCCGCCCCGGAGGACAGCATGACAAGCGCCGCAATGATCAGGCAAAAACGCAGCATCATCGCACCGTTGTCGAATAAAGCTCTATCGGGCGAATAAACAGCTCGCCCGCA
>JACPDM010000142.1 GCA_016184045.1 Micavibrio aeruginosavorus
CAGCCCATCACCTATTACAGCCCCCACGGCGCGCTGGGCGATGCCCTGTCCTTGCTGGGAGCGCCGGAGCAAAAGGTTTCCATCATCGGCCTTGGCGTCGGGGCGATTGCCTGCATCACCCGCCCGGGGCGCAGCTACGATTACTACGAGATTGACCCCGATGTCGTAAAAATCGCTGAAGACAGGCGCTATTTCACCTATCTTTCGGATTGCGGGAGCCCCTACAAGACGATTATCGGCGATGGCCGCCTGAAAATGGCCGAAGCGCAAGACGGGATTTACGACATGGTGATCGTCGATGCCTTCAGCTCCGACAATATCCCTGTCCACATCCTGACCCTTGAAGCGCTTCAGATCTACAGCAAAAAACTGAAGCCGGGCGGGATCATGCTTTATCACATCTCCAACCGCCATCTTGATCTTGAGCCCGTGCTCAAGGTTCTGGCCCGGGATGCCGGGTATGAGGCAGTTATCAAGATGACCCCTGCCGATCCGCTTCCAGAAGATCCCAAAATCCTCTACCAGAAATCCATTTACGTCGCCATGACCCGCAGCCCGGAGCAGATTGCAACGCTCAAGGCAAAAGGCTGGGAGGATATGGTCGCGCCTGAAGGATTCCGGACATGGACGGACGATTACGCCAATATCGCCGCGGCGCTGCGCGTCTTCCAGAAAACCCCGAGCCGCTTTGTCGCGCAGCCCGGAACGGGGAAATAATCCGCCAAGGCTGGCAGGCACCACATTTTTGCCCTGAAATCTGTCCCGAATGACCGCATTTGGTCCATCGGCGCGTCATGATCCGCGCCTAGATTGGCATCATCGACAGCTTTTCACACAAGGGATTTCCGATCATGACCGCAGCCGCCGCCGAAAACGACTTCGCCACACTCGCCTTTATCGAGGACATCGCCCGCCTGACCTTCGCCGACAGCGGCGACGACGACGCATGGCGCGGGCTTTCGGTATCGTGGTCGCGGCCCTGATTACTTGGTCGCCGTAAACCTGATCCCGGGGTTCTTGCTTTGCGTATCATCCAGATGCCACGCGTTCCGCGCCAGAAAAACAGGGTCGCCGTCATGATCGTTTGCGACGGCGCTGCGGTTCGTGTCGATAAATGTTTTCAAAACCTTCGGATCGTCGGCTGTGATCCAGCGGGCGGTGTAAAGTGCGGTCTGCTCAAATTTGACGGGCACATCATATTCGGTGCGAATCCGGTCCGTCAGCACATCGAACTGAAGCGCGCCGACAACGCCAACGATCCAGTTGGGGTCTGAGAGCGGCTTGAAGATCCGCGCCGCCCCTTCCTCGGCCAGTTGCTCCAGCGCGTTGCTCAAATGCTTGGCTTTCAGCGGATCGTCCGCCCGCGCGCGCTGCATCAATTCCGGCGCAAAGCTGGGAATCCCTGTGAAATGCAGGCTTTCCCCTTCAGTCATGCTGTCGCCGATGCGAAGGTTCCCGTGGTTGGGGATGCCGATGATGTCCCCGGCATAGGCTTCCTCGACGCTTTCCCGGTCCTGCGCGAAGAACATCAGCGGATTGTGAATCACAATCTGCTTGTTGCTGCGGATATGGGTGAGCTTCATGCCTTTCCTGAATTTTCCCGAACACAGCCGCGCGAATGCGATGCGGTCGCGGTGCTTGGGGTCCATATTGGCCTGGATTTTAAAGACGAAAGCGGTGACTTTCGGCTCGTCCGGCTTGATCTCCCGCTCCATCGCCTTTTGCGCACGCGGCGGCGGGGCAAATTTTCCTATCCCCTGAAGTAATTCGCGCACGCCGAAATTGTTGACGGCAGAGCCGAAAAACACCGGCGTCATATGCCCTTCAAGATAAAGATCGCGGTCGAACGGCTCGCACAGGCCGTGGATCATCTCCACATCCTCGCGCAGTTTCGCCAGTTGCTCCGGCGGCAGAAGGATTTCCAGTTGCGGATCGTCCAGCCCCGAACACTGCACCGACTCCGTCAGTTCCGCGCCCTTGGTGCGTCCGAACAGGACCAACTGATCCCGCAGCAGGTCGTAACAGCCCTTGAAATCCCGCCCCATGCCGATCGGCCAGCTTGCGGGCGTCACTTCCAGCGCAAGGCGGTCCTGAATCTCGTCCATCAGGCTGAACGGGTCCTGCCCGTCGCGGTCCATCTTGTTGATAAAGGTAATGATCGGAATATTCCGCAGGCGGCAAACCTCGAAGAGTTTGAGTGTTTGCGGCTCGATCCCCTTGGCGGCGTCGAGGACCATGATGGCCGAGTCCACCGCCGTCAGGGTGCGGTAGGTATCTTCGGAGAAATCCTCGTGCCCCGGCGTGTCGAGAAGGTTGAAGGTAATGCCGCCATGGTCGAAAGTCATGACCGAGGACGCCACGGAAATCCCGCGTTCCTGCTCCACCTTCATCCAGTCCGAACGCGCGCGGCGGCGGTCGCCCTTGGCCTTGACCATCCCGGCAAGCTGGATCGCGCCCCCGAACAGCAGCAGCTTTTCGGTGAGCGTCGTCTTCCCCGCGTCAGGGTGCGCGATGATAGCAAATGTCCGGCGGGTTTCGATATTTTCTCATGGCCAAGGCTTATAGCATCAGGGGCGGGGAAAACCAAGGCCGGCGGGGATATTGCAAAGCGACAGGCGGCGGAATTCCACATTGTCGCGGTGGAAAAATTCCTTGCCCTCGCACTCCGTCGCGTCGCCCTCATCCGCCGTCAGGCCGGAAAGAACCGTCGTTTTGAAACCGTGATGCCTGCAGGCATCGCGAGCCGAGGCATAAACGCAGTCGGCGGTTTTGAAACCGCCCATGAAAATTTCATTGACTCTCAGCTGGCGGAGGAACGGTTCGGAAAAGGGGTTGCTGAACAGGCTCAATCGCGGCTTGGTGATGATCCAGTCCTCCGGTTCCATCAGCAAGGCGGGCTGGTTCCAGCGGCTTTGCTTTTCCGGCGCGGTCACGGCGTTAAACTCTCTTTTCAGGTGCAGTTCACGCGCCTGAAACGGCTCCTGCGTTGGCAGCCAGCCCATATACACCCAAATCACCGGCATCTCCCGGCGCAATCCAATCACGGCCGCGCCAATGGCTTCCGTCGTGGCCGGATTGTCATCCGCCCACCCGTTCTGGACATCCACGGCGATAAAAGCCTGTTTCATAAAACCCCTTCTCATTCCTGTCATCCCGACGGAGCCCTGGCGACGAGGGATATCCCCTTATGCGCCAGACTGAGATCCCTCACCAGAAGGGTTCGGGATGACATTATCCAGCGGGACGGTTGCGGCATAATAACGCCAATTCTGGATTTTGTCATATTATTTCCACTCCCCTCCGCTAACTCTCCCCCTCCTGCCTGCGG
>JACPDM010000146.1:0-9613 GCA_016184045.1 Micavibrio aeruginosavorus
TTCCGAATCCATCACCCAGATCGTTATCTCCGGCGTTCCGGCGGGCTTTACCCTGTCTGCGGGGACGGATCTCGGCGGCGGTTCCTATCAACTGACCCCGGCGCAGCTTTCCGGACTCACCATGACGCCGCCGCTGCATTACAGCGGTTCTATCTCTCTGGTGGTCACGACCTACAACGCGGAAACGACGCTGAGCGGTTCCGAAATCGATCCGACCGATAATACCAACAGCAATACGGCCGAGCTGACCTTGTCCTGGACGCCGGTCGCCGATGTGCCCTCGCTCGAAGTCAGCAACGCCCTGATCAACGAAGACGATCCGGCGGGCCCGGTTCAGCTCCAGATCGAAGCCAATCTGGTCGATAATGACGGCTCCGAATTCCTGACCGTGACGGTGCAGGGCATCCCGGCGGGCTGGACTGTCGGCCTTAATGGCGGCACGTATGACCCCGCAACCGGGACGTGGTCGATCACGCTCGCCCCTGGCCTGAATTTCAGCGGCGGCCCGAGCCTTTATCCCCCGCATGACAGCGATGTCGATACCCCGCCGCTGACCGTGACCGCAACGGCGACTGAAGCTGGCAACGGCGATACGGCCAGCAATTCCGGCACGGCCTTTGTCATCGTCGATGCCGTGGCCGACGTTCCGGTCGTGGACGGGCAAGACAATTCCGGCGTGGAAAACACCGCGCTTGCCGTCAATATCTCCGGCGCCGTCACCGACCTCGACGGCTCCGAGTCGATCACCCATTACCAGATCTCCGGCGTTCCTTCCGGTTTCGGCTTTTCCGCCGGGACGGATCTGGGCGGCGGCGTGTGGCAATTCACCCCGGCGCAGCTTGCCGGGCTGACCGCGACGGCTCCTGCGAATTTCATCGGCTCCATTCCGCTTACCGTCACCGTTTTCAGCGGTGAAACCAATCTGAGCGACGTCGAGCCGGATTTTACCGACAACACCAGCAGCGCCTCCGATCCCTTCACCCTGACCTGGAAGCCGGCAGTCAATCCGCCGACGGTTGAGGCCAATCTCGGCGTCGATGACGCGATCGTGAAGGAAGACGGCTCCGTCTTCGTGCCGATCACTGCTTCCCTTGATCCGGCAGGGTCGGGCAATGAAATCCTGACCGTTACGGTCACGGGCCTCGATTCCACGTGGACGATTCTGAATGCCGACGGCGTTTACAATCCGGCGACGGGGACATGGACCATCACCATGGCACCGGGCCAGAATTACAGCGGCGGCCTCACTTTCATTCCGTCCGCCAACAGCGATCTCGACATGAACGGTCTGGTCGCCACGGCGACGGCGTTCGAGCCCGCGACGGCGACCAGCGCCAGCGTCACGGACGGTTTCCGCGTCGTTACTGACGCGGTGGCGGACGCGCCGTCTCTTGATGCGACGGGCGGTACGGCCAGCGAAGGCCAGCCGGTTGCAATCAATCTGGCGGGCGCGCTGGGTGTCGATCTTGACGGGTCTGAGTCTATCGCCCATTACCAGATCTCCGGCGTTCCCGCCGGTTTCGGTTTTTCCGCCGGGACGGATCTGGGCGGCGGCGTGTGGCAATTCACCCCGGCGCAAATCGCCGGTCTGACGATGCTGCCGCCGAACAGCAATTACGACGGAACGCTCAATCTGACGGCGACGGTCTTTACCGTGGATGCGCCGAGCGATTCCGAATTTGATCTCACGGATAACACGGCATTCGCCAGCGACGCCTTGAGCGTAACCTGGACGCCGCAAATCAATCCGCCGACCATTACGGTGAACGGCGGGATTGACGATGTGATCGTAAAAGAAGACGGCTCGGTCAATGTCGCGCTCGTCGCCAATCGCGGCGCCAATGCGGATACGGATGAATTCCTGACCGTGACGGTCACCGGGATCGACAGCGCATGGGGCTTTTCCGCTCCTGTAGGAGCTTACAATCCGCTCACCGGCACCTGGACCGTGACGCTTGCGGCGGGGCAGGATCTTTCGACGGTGCTGACCTTCACGCCGCCCGCCGACAGCGATCTTGATCTCGGCGGCCTTGTCGCGACCGTTGTCGCTACGGACGCTTCGACGGGCCAGACGGCCTCGGCCAATGACGGCTTCCGCATCATCACAGACGCCGTGGCCGATGCGCCGACGCTGGACGCCGCCAATGGTGTTGCCAACGAAGGCCAGCCGATCGCTGTCAATCTCAGCGCTTCCCTGACCGATCTTGACAGCTCGGAAATCATCACCGGCTACCAGATCAGCGGCGTTCCGGCCGGGTTCTCCTTCAATCAGGGGACGGATCTGGGCAGCGGCGTCTGGGCCTTCACTCCGGCGCAGATCGCCGGCCTGCAAATGATCGCGCCAACGGGCTTTAACGGTTCGGTCAACCTGACCGCAACGGTGTTCAACACTGAAAACCCGGTCAGCGACGGCGAGGTCGATTTCACCGACAACAACAGCTTCGCTACCGACGCCCTGACCCTGACATGGAATCCGGTCATCAATCCGCCGGATATCACGGTCAATAACGGCGTCGACGACGCCATCGTCAAGGAAGACGGGTCGGTGATCGTGCCGATCACGGCAACGCTGGGCGCAAACCCGGCCGCGGGCGAATTCCTGACCGTCACGGTCACCGGAATCAATCCGGCGTGGGGCTTCTCCGCCCCGGTCGGTACCTACAACGCCGCAACCGGCACATGGACGGTCGTTCTGGCCGCGGGCGAGAATCTCAGCACGGCGATGACCTTCACGCCGCCCGCAAATAGCGATATCGACCTGGGCGGCCTGATGGCGACGGTTGTGGCGACCGATCCGGCTTCCGGCCTTACCGCCAGCGATAATGACGGCTTTGGCATTATCACCGATGCGGTCGCCGACCAGCCGACGATCAGTGCCAGCGCCGCGGCGGTGGAGCAGGGTCATCCTGTCGCCATCAGCATCAGCGGCGCCGTTACCGACACCGACGGTTCGGAAACGATCACCGGCTATCAGATCAGCGGCGTTCCGGCTGGGTTCTCCTTCAATCAGGGGACGGACCTGGGCGGCGGCGTCTGGGCGTTCACCCCGGCGCAGATCGCCGGGTTGCAGCTCACTGCGCCTGCAAGCTATTACGGCAATCAGACCTTGATCGTCACAGTGCTGAACACCGAAAATCCGGTCAGCGACGGCGAAGTCGATTTGACCGACAACAACAACTCCAACACTGCGAAACTGAACATCTGCATCACCCGTGACGATACGCCGGTGGTGGTCAATCCGCCTGCCGAAACCGTCGATGAAACCGCTCTGGCGGCGGGGGCCATTACGGTCAGCCGCACCATCAGCGCCGATTTCTTCGGCGATACGCCGGGCACGTTCACCCCGGCGGGCGCGGGTACGTTCGCGGCGCTGGGTTCGCTGGCGGGCGGCGCCCTGACATCCGAAGGGGTTCCGGTGACGGTCACGGTTGTCGGCAATACTTTTGTCGGCGTGGCGGGCACGGAAACGGTCTTCACTCTGCAAGTCGCCAGCGACGGCACTTATACCTTTACCTTGCTGGGAACGCTGGATCATGCCGATGAATCCGACCCGAACGACCAGATCACGCTGCGCTTCGGCTTTACCGCCACGGACAGCGACAATGACAGCGTTCCGGGAACTATTCTGGTCAATGTCCTTGATGACGGCGTTACGGCGCATGACGATGTGAACACTTTCGATCACAACGACGGCAGCGCGTCGGGCAATGTCATCACCGGCCTCAATGGCGGCGCCGGCGCAGCCGACCTGCTGAGCCAGGATGATACCAACACCATCACCAAAATCGCCTTCGGCAGCACGTCTGTCGATGTTCCGGCGACGGGAACCGTCAGCATCGACGGCGATTACGGCACGCTGACGATCGCGGCGGACGGGTCTTACACCTATACGCTCGATCCGGCTTCGGTCACCACGACGACGACTTCGACCATGAAGACGCTGACCCTGGTCAGCGCGGCATATGGCGTGAAAATCACCGTCGATGCGGTGGAAAGCGCTTCGGGCGTGACCTTCACCATCAAACTGGTTGAGGGGATTGCCGATCTGAACGGCTTCTTCCTCGATATCGGCGGCGATGGCGGCGCGATCTACTCGATCGGCAGTTCCGGCAACAACATGAGTGGCGCGTCTTCCGGTTTCGATTACGGCTATGTTCTGGGGTCCGTCGGCGGCAACGATGCCGATGTGACCACGGCGACCGTTACGGTCAGCGGCATTGATCTTGCCGATCTTGAGGATGCCATCGTCGGCATTCGCGCCACCAGCGTCGGCGAATGCCGCGATGCCAGCGTCAAGCTGACGGGTGTCGTCGATGTCGAAACCGAAACGCATGTCACCGACCCTGTCTGCAGCATTGATCAATTCCAGTACACTTTGGCCGATGGCGACGGCGACACGTCGGTTGCCACGCTTTCTCTGGAATGCGTCGATCCCGTGCTTCTGGTCGGCGAAAACGTCGATGACAAGACCGGCTCGACCACGTCTTATGAAGTCGGAAATGGCAACGGCGTTATCACCGGCGGCGAGGGTGCGGATATTCTCATCGGCGATGTCGGCGGTGCGACGCAGGAAGCCAACCCGCAGGACTACAACATCGTCATGATGCTGGATGTCAGCGGCTCGATGGGCAGCAAATCCGATCCGAATTCCAAGATCAGCCTTCTGGTTCAGGCGGTGAAGAACCTGATTGCCGATTTCAACGCCTATGACAACGGGGCCATCCGCGTGAAGCTGATCAATTTCAGCACCGGAATCGCGAGCAGCTTTGTGTTCACGGCGACGAATGACAGCGATTATGCGAGCGCGATCACGTTCCTGAACAGTCTGAGCGGCAGCGGTTTCACCAACTACGAAGCGCCGATGCAGCAGGCGGTGAGCTGGCTGAGCGGCACGGGAACCGGGGCCTCCAACCCGATCCCGGGCGCCACCACCATCAGCTATTTCATCAGCGATGGCGAGCCGAACCGTTACCTCGACAATTCCGGCAATGTTCAGTCCGGCACGGTCAATACCGTGATGGGACAACTGAACGGCACCGACGGCACCAATGAAATCGCGCAGCTGAAGGCGCTGAGCGATGAAGTGATCGGTGTCGGCATCGATATCGGGGCGACGACGCTGGCGAATATCAACCAGATCGACTCGAACGGCAGCGCCCTCAACATCAACGATCCGCAGGATCTCGATGCGGCGCTGGCGGCGACCAATCCGCTCAACCGCGTTTCTGCCGTCGGCAACGATACGCTGAATGGTGGCGACGGTCATGACGTCATCTACGGCGATGCCGTCAATACCGATGCGCTGGCGGCGGCGATGGGCCTGACCGCACAGCAGCCGGGTACGGGATGGGAAGTCTTCGCTCGCCTTGAGGCTGGCGAAAGCGCTCTCAATCCGGGCTGGACGCGGGCGGACACCATCGCCTATATCCGCGCTCATGCGACCGAACTGGCCGCCGAAACCCTCGGCAGCGATGGCACGGGACGCCTTGGCGGGGACGACACCATCAATGGCAGCGCGGGCAACGACCTGATCTTCGGGCAGGAAGGCGATGACATCATCACCGGCGGCGCGGGCAACGATCTGCTCTACGGCGGCAGCGGCGCGGACGCGTTCGTCTATAACGCCGCGACTGACGGGACGGATTCGATTCTCGACTTCGATGTGACCGAGGGCGACGTCCTCGATCTCTCCGTTCTGCTCGGCGATGCCGGGTTCGACCCGGTCAACGATGCGATCACCAGCTTCGTCTTCGCCACCGACACGGCGCAGGGCGTGGTGATCAAGGTCGATGCCACGGGTTCGGGCAATGCCGCCGCCGCGTCCGCGGTCGCGGTGCTGGACGGCGTTCACGGCGTTACGCTGAACGACCTTCTGACCAACGGCAACCTGACCACGTCATAGGACGCCAGCCAGGTTTTAAAAAGAATCATTCGGGCGGCGGGCTCTTTCCCTGTCGCCCGATTTTTATCTCCGCGTCCGCGGGACCGCAGCGAAAGGTTGTGGGTATTCCTCCTGCTTTCAGATTATGGTAATTGTGACGCTTGCCAGCGCTGCCGATTCGGGGCATCATGACGCGGGAAAATAATGCTGGAAAGCGCCTGTTTTTCACGCTAAAAATCCTGCCAGTTGAAGGGCCTAAGGGCCCCGGGCCAATGTTTTGGAAATTATGCGCCTCGCTTTTGCGGCGGAGTGTCAGCCAGTGAAGGGAATGAATATGTCGGCACGCCTTTTTACACGTTTCACGCTCGGAGCATCTGTTGCGGTTCTGGTTCTGGCCACGGCGGCGATGACAGCGCGTGCGGCAGACGAAGCGGCCATGCCTTCCGCTGCGACGATCCAGAATATCGATCCGGCAGCAGGCGCGAGTATGGCGGCCCCTGTCGCGGCAAGCACGGTTCCGGCAGCCAATGGCGCAGGCGGCCTTCCCGGCAAGGTAACGATCGCCGAAGCGGTGGGCTTTGGCGTCAGCACAAACCCCGAATATACCCGCAACGCCGATAACCGCCGCGCCACCGACGAAGAACTGCGTCAGGCCAAAGGGCTTTACCTGCCCTCCATCGATTTCTCTGCCGATCTCGGCGGCGAGTATTCCGACAACACCGCCACCCGCAATGACGGCGACGGCGACGATGAAGAAACCATGTTCCGCCGTCAGGCCGGGCTGACCCTGACCCAGCTGCTGTTCGACGGCTTTGAAACGAAGTACGAGAACAAGCGCCAGCAGGCCCGCGTTCTCTCAGCATCGCACCGCGTGCGCGAGGCGACCGAACTGGTCGGCCTGTCGATCGTTGAATCCTATCTCGATGTCCTGCGCCAGCGTGAATTGCTGCGTATCTCGCGCCAGAACGTCGCCGATCACATCACCATCATGGAGCAAATTCAGGACAGCGCCACCGCCGGACGTTCGACGGAAGCCGACATGGAGCAGGCCAAGGCGCGCCTTGCCTCTGCCCGCGCCAACGAGGCCAGCGTGCGTGAAGCCCTGCGCGTTGCCGAAGCCTCCTTCATCCGCGATGTCGGCGATCAGCCGCAGGATCTGGTGATGCCGATGGTTCCGGTCGATGCCCTCTCCGCGAATGTCGAGGATCAGGTCAAGGTCGCCTTGCACCAGAGCCCCACCCTCGATATTTTCGAGGCCGATATTCAGGTCGCGCATAACGAATTTGAAGGCTCCAAAAGCGTCTTCTACCCGCAGGTTGACTTTCAACTGAACGCCCGCACCGGTGAAGACCTTGGCGGGGTCGAGGGCAAGGATACCTCCGCTTCGGCTCTGGCCGTCGTCAACTGGAACCTCTACCGCGGCGGCATCGATACCGCCCGTGTGCGCGAGCAGATCAACCGTGAAGCGCAGGCCAAGGAAGAGCGCGCCAAGACCGCTCGTGAAATCGAAAACGAAGTTCGCACCACCTGGGCGCGGATGGTTTCGGCCGGGGAGCGCGCCCGCGAATTCGCAACGCAGGCTGCCGCCAACCAGGAAACGGTCAAGGCCTACAAGGACCAGTTCGACCTGAACCGCCGTACGCTGCTCGACGTTCTCGACTCCCAGAACGAATTGTTCGTGTCCCAGAGCAACATGGTCAACGCCGAATTCGTCGAAATGTTCGCGGTGTACCGCTTGCTGGCGCTCAAGGGCGAATTGCTGCCGACGCTGGGCGTTGCCTATCCGCGCGAAGCCGATCCGGCGAAGATGTAAGTTTCCGCGCTTTTATGATTTTAAAAACCCCGCCTTCCGGCGGGGTTTTTTGATAGCGGAATGCGGCAGGAGCCTATCCTGCGGGATATGAAAAACGCTATCCTTGCGTTCATGATCCGTTAAGGCAGTCGCGGGAAAATGGGGCGGATTGGGTGCGGCTTCTGGTCGTGCTACACTTTGTACCTATATTGAGTTTTCTTCCCCCTCCATTGCCAGAAGGCCTGTTCCGTGAACACACCCACTCCTGAAAATATCGCCGCACAGCAAAGCGCATCTTCCCGTGCGCCGGGGGATGCCGAAAATCCGTGGCCGCTTCAGGCCGACCGCGTTGCGCTGCATTCGCCGCTGGTGGATTGCCTGCGGATTCTGGCGGGGCATTACGGGCGGCGCACTTCAGCCGCTTCGCTGACTGCCGGATTGCCGGTTCCGGCGACGGGTATCACGCCGGCCTTGTTCGTGCGCGCGGCGGAACGTGCGGACCTTAATGCCCGGCTGATTGAGCGTGCCATCGAGGCGCTGGCCATCGCGCCGATCCTGCCCTGTATTCTGGTGCTGGAGCACGGCCATGCCTGCATTTTGTGGGATATCAAATATCCACCCAAGCATCCGCCGAAAAAGGAAGCGGGCAAGGATATTGAAATCCATCCGGAAACCCAGTTCGTCGTCCAGTTTCCGGAAACCGAGGATGAGAAAAAGATCGTCCCGCTCGACCGGATGCGCGGCCTTTATTCCGGCTATGCGTTCTATCTGCGCCCGGTGGCGCGGGTGGATGAACGGGCAGGGCCCGCGACCATCGACACCGCCCGCGACTGGTTCTGGGCGGCGCTGAAAGAACACAAACGCATTTACAAGGAAGTGATCATCGCCGCGGTGATGATCAATTTGTTCGCGCTGGCATCGCCCCTCTTCACGATGAACGTCTATGACCGCGTCGTTCCGAACAGCGCCTTTGACACGCTCTGGGTGCTTTCCGCAGGGGTTGTGACGGTTTTTATTTTCGATTTCGTCCTGAAAAATCTGCGCGCGCGCTTCCTCGATTACGCCGGGCGCAAGGCCGATATCAAGATGTCTGCGGCGCTGTTCGAGCAGTTAATGGGTATGACCATGGCCGCCCGTCCGGCGAGCGCCGGGGTCCTCGCCAGCAACGTCAAGGAATTCGAAGGGCTGCGCGATTTCTTTACCTCGGCGACGCTTACCGCGCTGATCGACCTGCCTTTCGCGATTCTGTTTGTGGTTTTGATTGCTGTGATTGCCGGGCCGGTAGCGCTGGTGCCGCTGCTGGCGATGCCGATTGTGGTGGTAATGGGGTTCGCCTTGCAAAAGCCGTTGGCCCGCGTCATCAAGGAATCGATGAATGAAAGCGCGCTCAAAAATGCGCTGCTGTTCGAGACCATTTCCGGCCTTGAAACCATCAAGGTGCAGGCAGCCGAAGGCCATACCCAGCGCAAATGGGAGGAGCTGAACGAAAAAAGCTCCCGCACGGCGATGAAGTCGCGGGAAATCGCAGCTTTTGCCCTCAATTTCGCCATGCTGATCCAGCAGATCGCTTCGGTTCTGATTGTCATCGTCGGGGTTTACCTGATTTCCGAAGGCATGATCACCATGGGCGCGCTGATCGCTTCGGTCATGCTGGGCGGGCGGGCGCTGGCGCCGCTGGCGCAGGTGGCCGGATTGATGACGCGAATGAATCAGTCGCGGCAGGCCCTGACGCAGCTGGAAGAGCTGATGAAGCGTCCTGTCGAGCGCCCCGCGGGCAAGCATTTCATCTCCATGCCCGATGTGCGCGGCCACGAATTCCCGTCCCAATTCCTCCCGGAGGAATTGCTGGAGGGGGAGGGGGATGCGGGCGCAGGAGGCGACGAGATGGAGGTCTTCCTTCCGAAGCTCCTGCGCGCATTGGCACGCGATGTTCACGTAGA
>JACPDM010000146.1:9677-10324 GCA_016184045.1 Micavibrio aeruginosavorus
ATGAGGGCGTCCTTGCCGACGCTGGCGTCTCCCGTGAGGAGGAGGAGCATACAAACCAGGATACCGAAGAAACCGAAGAAACCGAAGAAACCGATCTATCGCGGCGGAGTGATGCGCTCTTGCCCTCCCATATACGGCCGCAGGACCTCCGGGATGGTGACGGAGCCATCGCTATTCTGGTAGAGCTCGAGAATGGGGATGAGGATGCGCGGAGTGGCGATGCAGGTGTTGTTCAGGGTGTGTACGAAGCGCTTTCGTCCATCCGCATCCGTGTACCGGATGTTGAGCCGTCGAGCCTGGAAGTCGCCGAGGTACGAGCACGAGTGTGTTTCGCCGTACGCGTTTCTGCCCGGCATCCACGTTTCGATATCCTGCATGAAGACCTTCCCCTGCCCCATGTCGCCGGTGCAGATGTCAATCACGCGGTACGGGAGCTCCAGCGCACGGAGAACCTCCTCGGCATTCGTCCGGATTTCCTCGAAGAGCGCCATTGCCTTTTCTTCATCCGCCTCGCAGAGGACGACTTGTTCGACTTTCTGGAACTGGTGGACGCGGTAGAGGCCCTTCGTATCCTTCCCGTACGTCCCGGCCTCGCGCCGGAAGCAGGGAGAAAAGCCGCAGTAGCGCGTCGGGAGCTCCGCTGCTTC
>JACPDM010000040.1 GCA_016184045.1 Micavibrio aeruginosavorus
TGCGCCGGGCCAGCAAGCGCGAGGGCATCCCGCTCTCTCTGGTGTTCGAAATGGGGCTGTACAAGCTTCCCGAAACAGGGCAGGTGGTTTTGCCGTTCGCGGTCTTATTCAGCGCCATGTTTACTTTCTGGGTTCTGGCGCGGCGGCAGGAGCTGGTCGTGGTGCGCGCCGCCGGGTTCTCGGTCTGGCAGTTTCTGGCGCCGGTTATGGGCGTTGCCGCGCTGGTCGGGGTGTTCCAGTTCGCGGTGATCAATCCGGTCGGCGCCGTTTTCCTCTCCCGCTACGAGGCGCTGGAATCGCAGACCTTGTCGCGGGGGGAAAAGGATATCGTCACCCTGTTCGACAAGGGTTTGTGGCTGCGGCAGATGCAGACCGACCCTCCCGGCTATGTCATTCTCCATGCCGAACGCATTTCCCTGCCGGACTGGGAGATGCGGGATACCATGGCCCTGTTCTTCGATGAAAATGATGGCTTCGTCCAGCGGATCGATGCTGGAACGGCCCGCCTCTCCGGCGGAAACTGGGTGTTCGAGGGTGCGCTGGTGCATCAGCCGCAGAAAACCCCGGAAAGCAAGTCCGTTCTCACCCTGCCGACCAGTCTGACGACCCGGCAGATCGAGGAAAGCTTTGCCTCGCCAATGGCGCATTCCTTCTGGCGGCTGCCCGGCTATATCCGGACCCTGGCCGATGCGGGTTTTGACGCTACAGCTTTAAAGATCCATTTCCAGTCCCTGCTGGCACAGCCGGTTCTGTTCATGGCGATGGTTTTGCTGGCGGCGACGGTATCGCTGCGCCCGCCGCGCCTGCAACGCACTTTCGGCCTGATCGTTAGCGGCGTCCTGATCGGATTTTTGGTGTTTTTCCTCTCGAATTTCCTGCAGGCGCTGGGGGCTTCGCAGCAAATTCCGGCATTGCTGGCGGCCTGGGCGCCGGGGATCGTTACGCTGCTTCTGGGCGTTGCGGTCATGCTCAATCTTGAAGATGGGTAAACATGCAAAAAAACAGCCTGCCCCCGATTGCTTTTTTAGAGGGCCAACCCCATGATGGCGAAGGCTGGGGGCAGGGCAGGTCCTTGATTTTCCAGAAGTTTTGGTCTTGTTTGTTAACCAAGTCGTAAGCGATGCGTGGTTAACTAATGTTACCGGTCTATCCGACCAGGCATTTTTTGGGGATTTGGAAATGAAGCGTACGTGGTTCCGTCAGGGTTCTTCAAGCCAGACATGGCGTCTGCTCGGCCTGAGCGTTCTTTTATGCGCCGGGCTGACCGGTTGTGCGACAACCGAGCCGACGGACGAAATCGCCGATCCGTTCCAGGGCTTCAACCGCGCCGTATTTGCCTTTAACGATGCCGCCGACCAGGTGATTTTGCGTCCAGTCGCCAAGGGCTATCATGAAGTCGTGCCGCGGCCTGCGCGCAGCGGCCTGCGCAACTTCCTGCGTAACCTCAAATCTCCTGTCTATCTCGCGAACGAGGTTTTGCAGGGCGACATGAAGGGAGCCGGGAACGTCCTGACCCGCGCAACCGTAAACACCTTTGTCGGTGTGGGCGGCCTGTTTGATGTCGCCGGCGCTGAAGGCTATAAACACAATCCCGAAGATTTCGGCCAGACCCTCGGGTCATGGGGCGTCGGGCACGGGGCCTATCTGGTTCTGCCGATTCTGGGCCCGTCCTCGCTGCGCGACGGCACGGGGCTGGTGGTCGATATGTTCCTTGATCCCCTGAACTGGCAACGTCAGGCCGGAGAACGAAGGCTGGAAATATGCCCGTTTTGCGGCCGAAGGCATCGTCAAGCGCGAAGAACTGCTTGATGCCCTCGACGATCTGCGCAAAAACTCCTTCGACTATTACTCTGCGATGCGCAGTGCCTATGTCCAGCGCCGCGCTACCGAAGTTTCCGACGGCGGCAGCCGGGGCGCTGAAACGGCGTCTGCTGACATTCCGGATTACGCTGCGGGCGAAGAGTAGGAATTTGCCAATTTTTGACGGAACGCCGGACCGGATAAAGGTCCGGCGTTCCTCTTTTCAGGGCAGGGCAGCCATAAAAAAGTCTTGAAGATTTCCTATACTCCTCTCATATGACTGGCATTGATGTGGTGGATTGCTACACTTCGCAAACGATCCAGTTTTCACCCGCAGAGAGGGGTTATACCGTTATGCCGTTTTTGCCTGTTCGTACATTGCTTCTGACATCCGCCTTGAGCGTTTCTCTCGTCGCCGCAGGCCATGCCCGAACTTTTCCCGTGCCGGAAACCGCCGGGGCTGCATCGCCTTTGATCCTGAGCACGACGACATCCACGCAGGCCAGCTCGCAGATTCAGGAAGGGGCGGAGAACTTTATCAGCTCTATGGCGCGCCGGGCGCTTGATTTCCTTGGCAACGCGCAGCAGACTCAGGCGCAAAAATCGGAGTCCTTCCGCCGCCTTCTGGAAGACAATTACGATATGGAGACGATCGGTCGCTTCACGATGGGCCGTTACTGGAAAACGGCGACCCCGGCGCAGCGCACGGAATATCAGCGGCTATTTAAAAAACGCGTGGTCGAGATGTATTCCAACCGCTTCTCCGAATACAAGGGCCAGAAATTCGAGACCCGCGGCGCGCGCGCCGAAGGGGAAAACGACACAATCGTTTCCTCCATGATCATCCCGGTTGACGGAACCCCGGAAGTGTCCGTCGATTGGCGCGTTCGCTATAAAGACGGACGTTACCGCGTGGTCGATGTGATTGTCGCCGGGGTCAGCATGTCGGTGACGCAGCGTTCCGACTTCGCCAGCGTGATCCAGCAAGGCGGCGGCGATGTGCAGGTTTTGATCGACCATCTCAAACAGAAAATCTGATAGCCAACCCCGACCTTCAAGACAATAAAAACCCCGCTGCGCAGCGGGGTTTTTATTGTCTTGAAGGTGTCGGTCACCGTTTCGCCGCCCCGCTGCCTCCGCCGCTGAAAGTGCCCAGAGCCATTTGCGTTGCTCCACGCAGCTGTCCGGTTATGACGGTGCTTGAGCCGTAAACGGTGCTGATCAGATGCTCCGGCGCGTCCTTGGCCAGTTCGCTGAAGCTGTCGACGCTCGAGCCCATCCAGCGCAGCATGTTGTTCGGGATCAGGTAAACCAGCTTGAACGACGCAGTCCCCATCATGTAGACGATGATCACGTAAATAACCGTATAGAACAGCTGGTCGATGCCGCCGCGGACAAAGCTGAAGGCACCGACGCCGGTGGTCAGGGCCGTTGCCGCCTGACGGTCGAAACCGGTAACGTTGGATACGACCAGCTCAAAAATGCTGTTCAGAACCTGAACCTGCGCTGCGAAAATCGAAATCCCGCCGATCAGGCCGAAGATGGTCAGGATCGGCCGAAGGAAAATCTCGAAAATCAGGAAATAGCCGTTCATCGCGGCTGATCCCGGCAGGCCGTCTCCGTCGATGCGGATATGCGCCAGCGCCCAGAGCGGCAGGCCAACCATGGCCTCGAAAATTGCCTTCACCCAGCCGCCGACCTGGAAGAAGAAGTAGATGAACGGCATGAACGGGATGACGTAATAGAGAACAAAGCCGATCGAGAGGGTCATCATGCCGATCGTCCACATCAGGCTGACGATGGCCTCGGCCATGGTTTCGGAGCCGTCTGGCAAGGAAAGGAGCTTGATCAGCGGCGCCGCCCCGGCAGACCCTGCCGCGCCGATCGCAAGATTGCGGATCGAGGTCATCAGCAGGTATTTACCCATGATGACAAGCTGTGCCAGCGGATGAACGTTGGCGTTGTCGCGCATGTTGTAGAGGCCTTGCGTCCCGAAGAACGCGTTGACGATATCGACAAAGGCGTTTTTGCTGGGGTGGGCGTTGATGGAGCCGCCGACGCCGGGATTGTATTCCGTCAGCGCGACATCGTTCCAGATTTTATATGCGTCGTAGAGAACATAGGATATCCGGGAATCTCCCGCTTTCTGGAAGCGGATCTCCGCGCCATCGGACAGGCGGGGCCAGTAGATTTGCTCGGCCATCGCGCCTTTGTCCTGCTTGGTTTTTTCATTGGAGACATATTCCATCACTTCCGGCCACTGACTGACGCTGGGCAGAGCCGAGATGGCTCCAAGCAGAGATCCGTTGAGCTGGGCAATCCGGTTATACCAGATCGCCGCCCCGCCCCATCCGTAATCGTTAAGGTCGGCAATCCACTGCGTGTCGGCCAGCATTTGCGCTACGCCGGCGGTAATGACGGTACCAACCTGATTTGTCCACCAGGACATGATCGAATCCCGCGCATCCGCATTGGGCAGCATACTGTTCGGTGAATCCGGGGTGAGGCCGAGATTGATAATGTTCAGGGCGGCGAAGTAGAA
>JACPDM010000041.1 GCA_016184045.1 Micavibrio aeruginosavorus
GATCTGGTTTTCAACCGGGCCGCCAACGACAACAAGAAAGAGGTTCTGGCCCTGCCCGCGCCGGTTTGCCCGGTGGCGAAAGCCTGCGTCCCGGCCTGACAAATGACATAAGCATAAAAGGCGGCGGCAGAGGGTTTCATCGCCCTTGCCGCCGCCGGTCTGCCGGGGGCCTGTTTTTCAGGCTCGATCCCTGATACCATAAAGGCCGCGCGCGAATCGTGCGTGTTCGTTCCTTTCTTTGATCACGGGATTTATCATGACCGCATCCAGTCGCTTTCGTTTCATGGTTCTGGCCGCGCCGCTGGCTCTGATGGCCTGCACCAGCGCCGATCTGCAAATGCCGACGGGCTATGTCTACCATAATGAAATCTATAAATCGCAGCCCGGCCCCGAAGCGCCGCCCGCAGCAAAGATCCTGAAAACCGGCGATACGACGCCCAGCGGCATGACCGTCGTGCAGCAGGAAAGCGTTGCCATGACCGGCGGCCCCGACGCCAGCGGCATCTATCCGGACGCGGTTTTGTGCGCGGCTGCGGATGATCTGGTCGGGCGGTTGCTGCGCAATTTCGGCCGCCCGATGGAACCCGTCCTCGTGCCGCCGATGTCCCCGCTGGCCCCGTGCCTGACCACGGCGTTGCAAAACGGGCAGGTGCCGATCGCCGCCAATCCCGGCGACGGGCCGTTCGTTCTGGAACATACGATCAGCGCCGGAGCGGCCAGCATCACCTTCCTGTCCAACCACGATCCGGTGACGTCGGAATCCGGGGCTTATGTGCCGGAAGCGGCAGCGCCCGCAGTTCCTCCGGCGGCGACGCCTTAAGGGGGTTTGATGCTGCGCCCGTTTCATGCCGCCATGATCGCCCTTGCCCTTCTGGGCGGCGGCTGCGCCGTGACGCAGGAAATAGAAACCGCGCTTTTCGATACGCGCAAGGTCAATCTGGCCGAAAATTCCTATGCGGCGGCGGATATGCTGGCGCAGCAGGCAAAGGCGTATATGACGCACCAGACCCCCCTCAGCACCGTGATCCTCAGCAACGTGGCCGCGCCGGAGGAAACAACCCCGTTCGGGCAGCAGGTCGCCAATCATCTGGGCGCGCGTTTTGTGCAGCTTGGCTATAATGTGCAGGCTCTGCCGCTGCCGCCGGGATCGGTGCCGGACGCGGCGCCGATGGCGCTCTCCGGCGCGATGTCAGCCCCGCCGCCATCGCGGCAAATGGGCATGCAGGCTTCCAACGGCAGAAACGTCGTCCTGACCGGGTCGTATACGCGCGGGAAGAACGATATTCTGGTCAGCCTGCGGATGATCCAGCTGCCGGACCAGCGCGTCATTGCCGCTTATGATTATACGCTGCCCCTGACGGGCGATCTGCGCCCCATGTCCATGACTGCGGCCGAGCATCAGAAGGCGGCGGAAAACCCGGTCGGGACGTTGTTCGGCGCGAACTAGCGCACCATCAGCACATGATAGAAATGCAGCGGGTCGCCGGGATTGACCCCGCAGCGCACGCAGGCTTCCAGCGCGGGGATCTTGTCGAAGGTCGCTTCATTCATCCCGTCCGGCGTTGCCTCGAAGGGCGACGGCGTGACGGTCGGCGGCGTCAGGCCGACAAATCTGTCTGTTGCCCCGGAATAAAGACATGTTCCGCTATCTTCGGGTTGCTGCGCGGTTTGTTCGTCCATTTCATTGATTTTGGCGCAGAACGCCTCCGTCACATTGGGCAGGACGGCGATCAGCTCGGCGCGGTCCGTTCCCGCGCCGGGAACGGCGGCAGTGCCGTAAAATTCCCAGCCGGTGCCGTCATTGATGTCGGACGGGGGCTCCCGCCATGTCGCCCCGCCGCCTTTGGGATTGAAGACCTCGTTTTCCGGGCTGGTGCCGTAGGTGCCGTAGTCGCTGGAGGCATCGGGATGGGCAAAGGAAATATTCGTCTCGCTGCCGCCGTTCTGCAGCACATAGGCAACGCCGCGTTCCATCTCGGCGGCATGCTGGCGCACCTGCGTGGCCTTGATGATGATATTCTCCCGGTCGATATTCGCCCCTTCAAGCCCGCCGCTGCGCAGGGCCGCCGTCACCAGCCCGATCAGGATGATGGCAAGAAGAATGACGAAGATCATGTTGCCTGACTGGTTGCGGCTTTCGGTCATGGCTAGAGCGACCGGGGCGAGATGGTCATGCAATGCGTGAAATACCGGCAGGCGGCGGTCGCCTGTTCGCGCGACAGGCCGCGCAGGCGGGCGCGGAAGACCCACCCGTTGCCGGCCTTCATCGGTACGATCACCGGCCGGGCTGCGGTTTTAAGCGGCAAGGGCAGTTTGCCGATGGCCTCGCTCAGGACCTGATCGCTGCGCACGCGGCTGGTATAGGCGCCGATCTGGACGGCCCAGTCGCTGGCGGTGCTGTTTTTCTGGGCGGGGGTAAAGCTGGCCGGGGTCGGGGTAACGGCCGCCGCTGGCGCAGGGGCCGCCGCCGTATTCCCGCCGCTGGCGGGTTCGAGAAGTTCTCCGCGCAGCGCGGCAATCGCCATCATCCCGGTTTCAAAACGGCGGGCGACCGCCGGGTCGAAATCACCCTCTCCGATCAGCTCCTGACCCATGACAGGTTTCGGCGTCGCCGCCGCAATTTGCTGCGCCGGGGCTTGCTGAGCGGTGGGTTGCTGGAGCATGTCGCGGCGCGCGGGTTTACGTCCGGGCAGGGGAGCGAGAGCGACCTGAACCGGGGCGGGGGCCTTGTCCTGAAGTTTCGGCAGGCTTGCAATCCGCACATCGCCGCCCGCGCCGAGTTTGGCAAAACCCTGATCCAGAAGGCTGGCGACATGGGCATTGCGGCTTTGCGCGGTGCGCCCGCCGAACACCACGGCGATCACCCGGTGATTGCCGCGTACGGCGGAGGCGGCAAGGTTAAAGCCGGAAGGCTGGATAAAACCGGTCTTGATCCCGTCCATGCCGCGATAGGTTTCCATGAGGCGGTTATGGTTGTGGTGGGACACGCCGTTATAGCTGAAATTCCTTTTGGAAAAGTACTTGTATTCGTCCGGGTAGTTTTTGATGAGATGGCGCGAGAGAATGGCGAAATCCCGGGCGGTGCTGACCTGCCCCGGGTTGTGCAGGCCGGAAGCGTTCCTGAACGTCGTCCGGGTCATGCCGATCTCCTGCGCGCGCTGGTTCATCATGGCGACAAAACGGCTTTCAGAGCCGCCGACGGTTTCGCCAAGAGCGGTGGCGACATCGTTGGCCGATTTGGTGACAAGGGCGTAGATCGCATCCCGGACAGTTAGCGACCCTCCGGCGGGAATGCCGAGTTTGCTCGGCGCCTGGGCGGCCGCATGGCTGGACATACGCACGCGGCTGCTAAGGGTAAGCTTGCCTCTTTCAAGCGCCTCGAACGTCATCAGCAGGGTCATCATTTTGACCAGCGATGCCGGGTGCAGTTGCTTGTCGGCGGAACTCTCGGACAAAACCGCTCCGGTATCGGCGTCGACGACGATGGAGGCATAACGCGGGTTGGGGGTATTGGCGCTGTTGCGCTTTTTCGTCGCGGCATCGGCCGGGCTCGCCACAAGCGCCGCCAATAAGGCCAGAAGGGCCAGTGATTTCGCAATAATTCCAGTCTTCAAGTTCAGCACCCGGGTTGCGGTGGACATGATTCCAGACGCTTGGTCTGATGGGCTTTACTAGGAACGCCCGACGGCGCTTATCTTACTATGATATAAAGCCCGCGCATTTTTGTCCATTCTTTGCATGGCTATATGCGCAGGGCTATGAGGGTAAATATTCTCAATTTTAACAGTATTTTACGGCCTTGGGCCCGGCCCGGCGGCAGCGGTGTTCGCAGGGGTGTTCAGGCGGCTGTTTTCCGGCAATTCGGGCTCCGGCTCCGGCTCCATCGGGGGCTCCTTGCCCATGGACGGGAAGTGCCATGGCTGCGAGGCGGTTTTCGGGGCGTGGGACCCCCTGTAGCCGTTCCATGCGGCAGAGCCGACAATACCGAACCCGGCCTTGCGGAAAAAGCCCGTCTTGCTGGCCTCCATGCATTTATAGGGGAGCCCCAGCGAATTCCTGCATTTATAGTCCACCAGCAGGGCGTTGTGGCCGGGATAGGTGCGCCCGTTGATCTCGTAGGAGGTGAGGCTGAAATAGCGCGATTCCCGGGGATAGGTCTCGATCATGTACTGATGGATTTTGGCAAGGTCCTTCGCCGTCGTCCGGTTGCCGGGCATGCCGTGAGAGTTGACGTAATGGGTGCTGGAGCGCTCGCCCGGACGGACGCCCAGAATTTCGCGGACTTTCTTGTTCATGAGGTCGGTGAAGCAATCTTCATTGCCGCAAACCGCCTTGGCCAAAGTGACCGTAGCGTCCGCCGCCGATGCGACGGCTGTGGCCGCCAGCAGGGTATGGATGCTCAAAGGGGTTCCCGGCGTGGTTCCGGTCTTCCGGCGCAGCGTCACCGCCCCGTCGGCTTCCGGGCCGGGCGCCGCGGCCAGCGGCAGGGTATCGTTCAGCGAGAGCTTTTTAGCCCTGATCGCTTCAAACACCACGATGGCCGTCATTTCCTTGGTCAGGGATGCGGGCTCGATCGACTTGGCCGCGCCCGATTCCGCCAGAATCTCCCCGGTTTCGGCGTTGACGTAAATCCAGGCCTTGGGGCCGCCCTCATAGGCGGGAGCCTTCTTGCGCTGGGCTTTTTGGGACGGTGCCTTTTTGGGCGAACCTTTTTTCCGGACATCCGTTTTTTTATTAGAGGCGGCATCCGCATCGACCGGCATCATGGCCACGCCCGTAAAGACCAGTGTCAGTGCCAGAGCAGCATGGCGGAGGAAACGATGCGAAAGGGAAAGACCCTGCATTTTGAACCTGTTCGTACGCTTGTTATGGTTATGATTTTAAGGAAAATCAAAAAACTATAGCTTTGTCAACCGGGGCCGGGCGTGGTAGCAACGCAGAGTGTTGTGCGGTGCATCATTTTTCCCTTGACGGGCTGCGAATCCGCATGATAGATTGGGATTGTGCAATGCAATAAGGGACTCTTTGCAGTCCGCCGGATAAAGGCCCGGGCAAGAGCCAAGGACAGCAGAATGGGAACCAGCAAGAAAAAAACGAAAAAGCCGGGCACGGCAAAAGCGACAATAGAGAACAAAGCGGCAGCCGTAACCCAAGCCGCAGGAGCACAGTCAAACAAGATAAAAGCCGAGGAGATTGAAATGACCACACATAAAGCAGAAAAAGCAGAAAAATTAGCCGCAGAAGCCGCTTTCGTTAGCAAGGAGCAAATGGATGCCTTCCTGCAATGCGGCACCCTCTGGATGAAGGGCACGGAAGATATCGTCAAAACCTGTGTATCTCTGACGCAGGACGCGGTCGAGAAAAACACCGAAGCCGTCAAATGCCTGATGGGCTGCAAGACCCTGAACGAGCTGACCGAAACCCAGACCAAGCTGGTGCAGGAATCGTTCGACGACCTGATGGCCAACGCCACCAAGCTCTCGGAAATGAGCGTGCGTCTTGCAACCAACAGCTTCGAGCCGATCAACGCGCAGTTCAGCAAAACCTTGAAAAAAGCCGCTGACAGGACTGCCGCCTGATTTTTACCTTGCCAATACCGGCCTTCCCCCGGACTTCAATCGGCCCCCCGCTCGCGGAGGGCCGATTTTCTATGCTTTGGGGCTTTCTGCTATAATTTCAATTATTCGGTGATATATTCCTGGAATGATACAGGCGATGGATCGGTTTTCGAGCGCAAGCGCAACCCGGATGCAGGACGACCCCGATGATCCGGGGCGCCGCGATGGCGGGGAGAATTTGCCCGAGCGCCAGACCGGCCTCCTGCTCAAGCCGCGGCCGAAGACCGGCAAGCCCAATATGTACAAGGTCTTGCTGCTCAACGACGATTACACGCCGATGGAATTCGTCGTGCATATTCTGGAGCGGTTTTTCAACAAGAACCGTCAGGAAGCCACCGACATTATGCTGCATGTCCATCGGCGCGGCGTCGGCGTCTGCGGCATCTTCACCTTCGAGGTCGCGGAAACAAAGGTCGCGCAGGTGATGGATTTCGCCAGGGCTAACGAGCAGCCTTTGCAGTGCATGATGGAAAAGGAATAACTTTCCCGCTTGCCTATCCGATATTGCTGTTGATTGGGGCAGGCTGGGGAGCCGGGACGATCGTGGAGTCCTTGCCGGAGCGGGCCATGCCTTTGGGAAATGGAGCGGAAAAGCCCCCTTTCAGGCGGGTTTCGCGGGCTGCGGGGAAGGCGGCTTCGACAATCTCCTGCAGCAATGTCACTTTTTCCGGATCTGATTTTCCGGCCATGAAGTGAGGGGCCTCACGCTCGTTGAACAGGAAACGGTCGGCATAATCCTGCACCATTGTGGCCTGCTGTTCGGGGCAGTAATCGGCGAAAGTGGTGCCGGGCTTCGGGCTGTAGGTGTAGGTTTTATTCTCGCCGCTTTTGCACAGGGCTTTGTCCCATCCGATCTGGAATTGCATGATATGCGTCAGCTCATGCACATAAATCGAGCGCGCCTCCATTCGGGCTTCAGGCGCCCCGAAATCGTCGGAGAAAAGCTCGGATTCATAAAAAAATATGTTTTTTCCGTCTTTCAGCTCCGCAGGCAGCGGCCCGCCCGTGATCTGGTTGACCAGCGCCTCTTTCGTGAAATGAACCGTGATTCCGTTCATATCGATTTTGTTGCCAAAGATGGCGGCGGCCAGCGCCTTTTCGTTTTCCGTCGGCGGGAAAGATTCCGCGATTGCTGCGTGCAGCGTAAAAGCGAGCGATAAACCGGCAGCACCGGCTTTCCAAATGCGCGCATATTGATATGCCATGCCCTGTTTCCTGTTTTTTTATTGGTTGGTGCCAAATTATCCGATTTTTGG
This sequence comes from Micavibrio aeruginosavorus, assembly GCA_016184045.1. GTDB lineage: Bacteria > Pseudomonadota > Alphaproteobacteria > Micavibrionales > Micavibrionaceae > Micavibrio > Micavibrio aeruginosavorus_C. The sequence goes on from JACPDM010000041.1 coordinate 6,875, forward strand.
AATTTATGTCAAACGCGCCGGACCGCTTCAGCTTTTGGAAAGGGTTTTGGGGCACAATGGCAGGCAGCATCCGGCCCTGTTGGCGCCGGGCGGGTCTGTTTTCCGCGAAAAAATGCTATAATTATACCTTATAACCTTCTGATCCCGGATATTTGCATGCTTTCACGCAACCTTGAAAAGACACTCCATCGCGCGCTGGCCGTTGCCGCGGAACGGCATCATGAATATGCGACGCTCGAACACCTGCTCTACGCCCTGACCGAAGATCAGGACTCCATGGCGGTGCTGCGGTCCTGCGGCGTGTCCTTGCAGGATTTGCGCGACCAGCTGGTGCATTATATCGACAACGAACTCACCTACCTGATCAACCGTAACGCCGAGGAAGCAAAGCCGACCACGGCGTTCCAGCGCGTTTTGCAGCGCGCGGCGATTCATGTTCAGTCTTCGGGCCGGGAGGAAGTCACCGGCGCCAATGTTCTGGTCGCCATGTTCTCGGAGCGCGAGAGTTTTGCCGTCTGCTTCCTGCAGGAACAGGACATGACCCGCTTTGACGCGGTCAACTATATCTCGCACGGGATTGCGAAAGTGCCCGGACAGGCCGAGGCCGCGCCGCGCGCGCCGACCGGGACCGACCATGAAAACGGCGAGGAAAAGCCGGTCAAGACCGGGCGCGAGGCGCTGGAAACCTATTGCCACAACCTCAACAACAAGGCCCGGCGCGGCAAGATCGACCCATTGATCGGGCGGGCGGCGGAAATCGACCGCACCATCCAGATCCTCTGCCGCCGCAGCAAAAACAATCCGCTTTATGTCGGCGATCCCGGCGTCGGCAAGACGGCTATCGCCGAAGGGCTTGCGCGCCGCATCGTCGATGGCGACGTGCCGGATGTTTTGAACAATGCCGTAATTTATTCCCTCGACATGGGGGCGCTTTTAGCCGGGACGCGGTACCGCGGCGATTTTGAAGAGCGCATCAAGGCCGTTTTGAACGAGATCGAGAAAATCGACGGCGCGATTTTATTCATTGATGAAATTCACACGGTGATCGGCGCGGGCGCGACGTCGGGCGGGGCGATGGATGCCTCCAACCTGCTGAAGCCTGCCTTGTCCGGCGGACAATTGCGCTGTATCGGCTCCACCACCTACAAGGAATTTCGCAACTATTTCGAAAAAGACCGGGCGCTGGTGCGGCGCTTCCAGAAAATCGACGTCAAGGAACCGTCCATCGAGGACTCGATCAAGATCCTGCAGGGCCTCAAGCCCTATTACGAAGAGCATCACGGCGTCAAATACACGAATGACGCCATCAAGGCGGCGGTAGAGCTGTCCGCACGCTATATCGGCGACCGCAAGCTGCCCGACAAGGCTATCGACATCATCGACGAAGTCGGCGCGGCGCAGATGCTGGTGCCGGAGAACAAACGCAAGAAAACCATTTCGGTAAAGGACATCGAGGCCGTCGTCGCGGCGATCGCCCGTGTGCCGGCCAAGGCCGTGAGCAAGGATGACCGCGCTGTGCTGAAGACTCTCGACCGCGACCTCAAGACCATGGTCTACGATCAGGATCAGGCTGTTGACGTTCTTGTCGCTTCGATCAAGATGGCGCGGGCGGGCCTGCGCGACCATGAAAAGCCGATCGGCTGCTATCTCTTCACCGGGCCGACCGGCGTCGGCAAGACCGAAGTGGCGCGGCAACTGGCCAAGACCATGGGCATCGAGATCAAGCGCTTCGATATGTCCGAATACATGGAAAAACACGCGATCTCGCGCCTGATCGGCACGCCGCCGGGTTATGTCGGGTTCGAGCAGGGCGGCTTGCTGACCGATGCCGTCGACCAGACGCCGCATTGTGTCCTGTTGATGGATGAAATCGAAAAGGCGCACCCCGATCTTTACAACATCCTGCTGCAGGTCATGGACTACGGCAAGCTGACCGACAATAACGGCAAGACGGTGGATTTTCGCAACGTCATTCTCATCATGACCACCAATGCGGGCGCGGCGCAGATGGCCAAGGCCCCGATCGGGTTCGAACGCGAATTCCGCATCGACGAGGATCAGGAAGAGATCAAGCGCATGTTCACGCCGGAATTCCGCAACCGCCTTGATGCGATTGTGCCGTTCAAGAATCTGCGCCCCGAAACCGTGGCCCGCGTGGTCGATAAATTCATCATGCAGCTTGAAGCCCAGCTGGCCGACCGCAACGTCACCATCGAACTTTCCGACGCCGCGCGCCGCCATCTGGCGGAGACCGGATATGATCCGGCCATGGGCGCAAGGCCCCTTGCCCGCGTCATTCAGGACAAGATCAAGCGCCCGCTGGCCGAGGAATTGCTGTTCGGCAAACTGGCCAAAGGCGGGGTGGTGCGGGTGGATTTCGACGGCACGGCCCTGAGTTTTACCTATCAGGAAGACCGCAGCCGCGCCCGGGAGATCGAAAAGGTCGATTCCTGAAAACCAGCCGTGATTTTGGCTGCAAGCCCTTGATAAAAGCCGGGAAATCCCGGCTTTTAATTT
>JACPDM010000149.1 GCA_016184045.1 Micavibrio aeruginosavorus
CACCAATGATGACGGCACGGATGTCAGCATGGAGCTGATCGACCATGACGGCGCGCATTTTACCTTCTGCAACAGCCTGATCGCCAAAAATGTCCCGGGATCGGAAATTTTCAGCGCCCCGCGCCGCGACAGCGTCAATGGCACCGTCGTCGCCAAGGGCCGCTTCCATCAGGCTGGCGCCTTGATTGAAAACCTGACTATGGAATTCAAAAACGGCGAACTGGTCCGCTATCACGCGGATCAGGGGCTGGAAGCCTTCACGCGGGTCGTCACCATGGACGACGGCGCCCGGTTTGTCGGCGAACTGGGGATCGGCACGAACCCGCACCTCAAGCGTCATGTCACCAATGGCCTGCTGGTCGAAAAAATCGGCGGCAGTTTTCACCTCGCCCTTGGCCGCCCCTATTCCTACACGGAATATTGCGGCGAGCCGGTCAAGGTCGATAACGGTGGCAAAAGCGACCTGCACTGGGATATTACCACCATGCTGCACGGCAAAGGCGGCTGCATCTATCTCGATAGCCGTAAAGTCATGGAAAACGGCCAGTGGATCGCCCCCCAATACGATGTCCTGAACCGCGGGTGGGAAGCCCTGCCGCGCAAGGAACGTCCGGCTTACTGGAAAGATTATTTCAATAAACCGACAGGCCCCTGATGACCGATCTGGTTGAAATTCTGACGAACGAACTGAAGAGCCGGGGCTGGATGATGGCCACGGCAGAGTCCTGCACGGGAGGGATGATCGCTGCGGCGATCACGGACCGGGCCGGGTCATCTTCAGTTTTCGAGCGAGGATTCATTACATACTCCAATGAATCAAAAGAAGAATTACTCGGAGTCCCGGCGGAAATCCTGCGCGACAACGGTGCAGTGAGCCGCCAATGCGCTGCAGCCATGGTTCAGGGGTGTCTGGATCACAGCCGCGCCGATCTGGCCGTCGCCGTGACCGGGATTGCCGGGCCCGGCGGTGGCACGGCAGACAAACCGGCCGGCCTCGTCTATATCGGCTGGGGCCGAAGGGGCGGCCTGACAGGGATGGCCGAACACCATTTCTCCGGCGACCGGGCCGCCGTTCGGCAGCAAACCGTTTCCGCTGCATTGCAGCATCTGATCGACTTTATGAAAGTGCATCCATGACCCGCATCTGCCTTGTTTCCGGCGGCGATAAAAATTACTACCCCCTGCTGCTGGAATGGATCGCTTCCATCCGCCGCTTTCCGGAATCTTCAGGGATGGATATTGCCATCCTGAACGCCGGGATGACCAAGGAGCAAGTCGATCACCTGCGTCAGGCGGGTCACACCGTCAAGGATGCGGAGTGGCCCTGCCCCCTGCCCAAGTGGAAAATCCGGGGCCGGGAATATCTTAAGGCCTGTGTCGCCCGCCCCTTCATCCCGGAGTATTTTCCCGGTTATGACATTTATTTCTGGATGGATTCCGATACCTGGATTCAGGACTGGGCCGCAGTAGAACTCTTTCTGGAAGGGGCAAAGACCCGAAAAATTTGTCTCACCGCGCAGGTGGACAGAGGCTATCCAAGAGCCACCCGCGTCAAGTGGCTGTGGCGCTGGCCATGGAAGGTTCGCAGTTTCTATTTTTCCAATGCACGCAAGGCGTTCAGCTTTAAAGTTGCGAAAGAACTTCATACCCGTCACGTCCTTCTGGCCGGTGCTTTTGCGCTTCACCGGGAGGCGACCCACTGGACCCGGTGGCAGGTTCTCCTGAAACAGGCGCTGAAGCGGGGAAAAATTTTTACCGCGGAACAGCTCTCTCTCGGCGTGCTATGTCACCTTGAAGGATACGACAAGGAAATCCTCCCCGCCTATACCCACTGGCTGTGCGAATACAAGCCCCTATGGGATACGGCGGAAAGCTGCTTTGTTGAACCCTATTTGCCGTATGAGCGCATCGGCATCCTCCACCTTTCCGGGGTGGATGAGATGCGCCTCGACCGCGCCGTCACCACAGACTTCAAAACGCTGGACGGCCAGACCGCGCAAATGAGCTATCGCTATCCTCATGTCGCTGAAGGCAACGGAAGCACCTGAAAACCCCGCCACCGCTATTGCGGCGCAAGGGTAGAACCGGCGGAGATCAAGAGGGCCTATAAAGGCTTGCCGTAAAGCTGCTCTGCCCGCGCCTCGAACGCGCCGACCATGCGTTTAACCGCTTCATGAAAAAAAGCGCTTATCAGCTTTTGCAGCAACGGATTTTTGAATTCGAAATCGACAAAAAAGTCGATGGTGCACGATCCGTCCGGGTTGCGTTCAAACCGCCAGACATTATTGAGGTGACGCATCGGTCCCTTCATGTAATCGACATTCAGTTGATACGGGCGCAAGGCGGTCACGCGGGAAGAAAAGGCTTCGCGCACCATTTTATAGCCTATGATAAGGTCGGCATAGAACACATCCCCCTCCCGCTTCGTGATCCGGCTGGCGATGCACCAGGGCAGGAATTCCGGATAGCGCTCCACCCCGGCGACCAGATCGAACATCTGTTCAGGGGTATAGGGCAAGGATCGACGTTCGGCGTGTGTGGGCATTGTTTTTATTCAGCCGCCGGAATGCCAAGTTTTGCATTCCGCGCTTCACGCAGGCGGGCGAAATCCTCCCCGGCATGGTAGCTGGAGCGGGTCAGCGGCGTGGCCGACACCATCAGGAAGCCTTTTGCACGGGCCATGCGCTCCAGCCCCTCGAATTCCTCCGGCGTCCAGAAATGCATGACCGGGGCGTGCTTGGGGGTAGGCTGGAGATACTGGCCGATGGTCATGAAATCAATAGCGGCGGCCCGCATGTCATCCATCACCTGCGCCACCTCTTCCTTCGTTTCTCCAAGTCCGACCATCATGCCGGATTTGGTAAAAATCGACGGATCGACATCCTTGACCCGCTGCAACAGGCGCAGGGAACGAAAATACCGTGCGCCGGGCCTGATCGTCGGATAGAGCCGCGGAACGGTTTCAAGGTTATGGTTGAAGACATCAGGCTTTGCCTGAATAACAGTGTCTATTGCCTTGATATCGCCGCGAAAATCGCCTGGAAGAATTTCGATGGTGGTTCCCGGCGACTTGAACCGGATCGCGCCGATCGTCTTGACGAAATGCTCGGCACCGCTGTCCTCCAGATCGTCGCGATCGACCGAAGTCACGACAACATGTTTCAGGCCCATCTGCTGCACGGCCACGCCCACGCGCAGCGGCTCCATCTTGTCCAGCTCGCCCGGCTTGCCGGTGGCGACGTTGCAAAAAGAACAGGCGCGGGTACAGACCTCTCCCATGATCATGAAGGTCGAATGTTTCTTTTCCCAGCACTCGCCGATATTAGGGCAGCCCGCTTCCTCACACACCGTGGTGAGCTTGAGGCCGCGCACGGTATCGAGAGTTTCCTTGAACTGCTTGCCCTGCGGCGCGCGTACGCGAATCCAGGCGGGTTTCTTGCCCATCGGGCGATCGGGATTTTTCTGCTTTTCCGGGTGGCGCTTGGTCTTGTCCAGAAGGTCGGGATCGTAGGTCATGCCGAAAGCCTTTCCAGTGTTTTGCGGCAGATCTCTTCCGACCCGCAATTGTCGATATGAATGACCGGATGGGCGATACGGCTGGCATAGCTGTGCCAGACGCCGCCATGGGCGACAACCAGAACCCGGCCAGGATGACGCCCGGATGCATCCTGCAGGGCGCGGATGGAACGCGCCTGAAACTGCTCCCGCGTTTCACCCCCGGGGGGCTGGCGCTGCCCTGTGAAGAGATCCTGCGTTTCGTCATAGGACAGATTGGACCAGCCGCCCAGCATCCATTCCCTCAAATTTTCGATAATCGTCACAGGTTTATCGTAGTTCCCCAAAACCAGCTCTGCCGTCTGGCGGGCGCGGATCATGGGGCTCACAAAAACGGCATCGAGGCTCTCGATCATGGCCTGATTGGCGGCGGAAAAGGCCCGTGCCTGCGCTATGCCATTGGAATTTAACGGAATATCGGATTCCCCGCCCGCGTTGATGCGGTTGAGGTTGGCATCTGTCTGGCCATGGCGGATGAAATAAAGCACGCGTCTGATCCCCGGTTTTACCCGCAGAAACATAGTCTTCCGGGGGCGATTTGTCAAAAACCGCCTTATATCCCCGGATAGCAAGGCCGCCCCCTGAAACTGCTAAAAATGGATCGCCTTGCCATAGGCGGACAGGACGCTTTCATGCATCATCTCCGACAGGGTCGGGTGGGCGAAGATGGTATGCATGAAATCAAGCTCGGTCGCTTCCATGGTTTTTCCGACGACAAAGCCTTGAATCAGCTCGGTCACTTCCGTGCCGATCATATGCGCGCCCAAAAGTTCCCCGGTTTTGGCGTCGAAGACGGTTTTGACCAGACCTTCGGGCTCGCCCAGAGCAATCGCCTTGCCGTTACCGATAAAGGGGAAGCGGCCGATTTTGACCTCATACCCGGCGGCTTTCGCCCTGACCTCGCTCAAACCGACCGAGGCGACCTGCGGATGGCAATAGGTGCAGCCGGGGATATTGTCGCGTTTCATCGGATGGACGTCTTTCTGCCCGGCGATTTTCTCGACGCAGATGACCCCTTCATGCGATGCCTTGTGCGCCAGCCACGGTGCACCCGCAACATCGCCGATCGCGTAAACGCCGGGTTCGGCGGTTTGCAGATAGCCGTCGGTAACAATCTGCCCCTTTTCGATTTTCGCCTTTGTATTCTCAAGGCCGATATTTTCGGTATTGGCGACGATGCCGACCGCCATGATAACCCGGTCCACTGTCAGTTTTTCAACCTTGCCCCCGGTTTCAATATGCGCGTTGACGTTGTTGGCACCCTTCTCCAGCTTCGTCACCTTGACGCCGGTCATGATCTTCATGCCCTGCTTTTCAAAGGACTTGCGGGCCAGTGTGGAAATTTCCTCGTCCTCTACCGGCATGACCCGGTCCATGACTTCGGCCACGGTGACGTCTGCGCCGAGCGTGCGGAAGAAACTGGCGAATTCGATGCCGATCGCGCCGGAGCCGACGACCAGAAGCGATTTCGGCATGACATCCGGCACCAGTGCCTCGCGGTAGGTCCAGATCAGCTTGCCGTCCGGCTCCAGCCCCGGCAACACCCTTGCGCGCGCGCCGGTGGCGATGATGATGTGCTTTGCGGTCAGCGTATCGGTGACTTTTTTGTCTTTCTCGACCGTCACCTTGCCCTTGCCCGCCAGCTTGCCCCAGCCGTCAAAAACCGCGACCTTGTTTTTCTTCAGCAAATGGCCGATGCCGCCGGAGAGCTGTTTCGACACGCCGCGGGAGCGCTCGACGATCTTTTTCAGGTCAAAGGAAATGTCCTTTGCCGACAGCCCGAAATCCGCCGCATGGTGCATCAGGTGATAAACCTCGGCCGAACGCAGCAGCGCCTTGGTCGGGATACAGCCCCAGTTGAGGCAGATGCCGCCCAGATGATTGGCCTCCACCACCGCCGCCTTCATCCCGAGCTGCGCCGCGCGGATCGCCGCGACATACCCGCCGGGCCCGCCGCCGATAACAACGATATCAAAAGACTGTTCAGACATTTAAACCTCTTATCAGGGCCAGAAAATTGTGTGTGGGATAGTCGGGCATATCGTGGGCCATCAGGTTATGATCGGGGTGCGGCTGGTCGATGTCGTCCATGACGATGGCCCCGCGCCCGCCGATGGCGGCCTGAAATTCTTCACTGTCGCTGCGGCGCAGGAGCTCATCGCGGGCGACGACAAGAAAGGTCAGTTTGATCGACGCGGGCAGGCCCCGCATTCTGGCAGGCAGGCTTTGATAACAGTTCCTGACGGCGGCGACCGTTTTCTCGGGCGTATCCAGTGTCACTTTATCGGTGATGCGCGGCATGCTGACGAATTCCGGCTTCCAGATCCGCATGACATCGTCATCCGCGCCGCGATCCACCCCTTGCGCCCCCGCCTGTAACAAAAGGTGGCGGATATTTTGCAGCGGCGCGCCCGGCGCGGTCAGGGACCACATGGCGGAGAGCGCGCCGAAACTGTTGCCGATGACGTGAATATTTTTATATTGCCCCGCGATACTCTCCAGAGCTGTCAGCGGCTCTTCCAGCCACGCCTCGACCGAGGACGGACCGCCGCCCAGATGGGTATCGCCGTTTTTGCGCCCCTGCGCCAGACGCGCCGCATTATTGACCATTAATGGCGCGTGCGGGCCATCGAGCCGCGTTCCCGCGTGTCTTAAAACGATGACGCTATAGCCGTTTTCCACCAGCTCCGCCGCGTGGCGCTGCTCGAACAGGGCGGCACCGACGCCGGGAAATCCGGGGCAGAACAAGATAGCCTCCGTGGAGCCTGCTTCAGGCGCAAAGACCTGCGCCTCGACAAGGCGATTCCCGGATTGAAAAATTTTCCACTGCACGATCATGAAGGGATTTTTAGCCCCGAACGGCCCTAAAAGCAATGGCTCAGGCCACCACGCGCATTTCCCGCAATTGCGTGACGGTCGCCAGCGGAACGCTGCCGGACATCAGGTTTTCGCCAAGGTCGGTGACGAAGGCGGAATCGTTGAGAAGGTCGAATTTCTCGGTATCGATGGCGCGGATCCGCGCCCCCCGCTCCGCCGCGCGCAGGGTATGGCGGGCAAGATGGCTTTCAAGATTGCTGATGAATTCAAGAGTTACTCCGGCCTCATGCGCGCGGTTGCGCTTGCGGATGCGGCGGATCTGCGTTTCCGGGGAACAGGTGAGGTAAAGGTAGAGATCGGCCTTGCCCTCTTTCTCCTCAAGGAAATCGATGGTTTCAAGGGCGATTTCCTGCGCCTTGTCCTTTAAAAACAGGGTGGCATAGGCGCGGTCGGTGACGGTCGAGAAATCGAAAACCGTGATCCCGTCCGCCGCCGTGTTTTCGCGCAGGGTAAAGAAATTCCCCAGATAGAACGAAAGCTGCGAATAGAACCCGTACGTTACGGGGTCACGGTAGGCAAGGTTAAGATAGGGGTTGTTGTCAAGATTTTCACTGACGCAGCGCAGGCCGAGCCGTGTGAAGGCGCTGCACAGGGTTGTTTTGCCGACGCCCATGCCGCCGATGATTTCTACGCGCATTCCGGGGTTACTCCGCTGCAACGGCAAGGCCGTATTGATAGGGGCGCCCTTGCTCCAGCACACAGGTCAGGTCGAGCTTGAACATATCGGCAATCTGCTGCGCCAGTTGTTCGGCGTAGAGGACATTGTCGGGGAAATAGACTTTCTCCGTGTCGATATCGAGGACGGCATAGCCGTCGGCCTTGGCCTGATTAATCAGGATGTTCATTTCCTGCTGCAGATCGGCGATATAATCGAGTGCGACGCTCTTTTCGTGATCGCGGTTACGCCCGCGGATGCGCCGCAGTTGCTCCTGCGGCGAGCATTTGAGATTGATGAGCAGGTCCGGCTTGCCCAGCTTGCCTTCCAGATAATCAAAGCACTGGTTGATGATATGCAGGGCATCCGCGTCTTCGTTGCGGAACAGCATGTTGGTATAGGCGCGAACATTCAGGACCGATTGATCCAGCACGTTGATGCGGTCGTTGCGCTCGAATTTCTTGATCTCGTGGAATTTGGACAGCGCAAACCACATCTGCGACGGGAAGCGGAAATTGGCGGGGTCCTTGAAGCAATCCGCCAGAAACGGATTGGTGCTGAGGTTTTCGTAGATCGAATTGAACCCGATTTTATCCAGTGCATGGCACAAGGTCGATTTGCCGATACCAAGGCCGCCGACCAGTTCGATACGCATATTTCATTCTCCCCGCTGATGGGAGGAGTCTAGCAAGGGGAGCATGCCTGCCTTAAGCGGCAAGGGGTTAATGTCCACAGATAACAGCCGTGGAAAACTTTTTCAGAGCGATAGCCAGTCCTGCAGCGGGACTGGCGGGCTTTTCCAGCGATAAACTTGGGATTACGTCCAGCAAGTGGAGGAAGTGCTGCGCCAATAATTTTTTAAAGCGAAGTTCTTTATAATTCCAGTTTGTCAGCACGAATTATCAGTGCCCGGCCAGAATCTTCGCCGGAGCATTTTTACACCAGCATGCTCACCGGGTTTTCGATAAAGCGCTTGAAGTGCTGAAGATATTCAGCGCCAACCGCGCCATCCACCGCGCGGTGATCGACGGAAAGGGTGCAGGACATGACCGTGCCCACGGCAAGCTGGCCGTTCTTCACTACCGGCTGCTGGATGCCCGCGCCGACGGCGAGGATGCAGGCCTGCGGCGGATTGATGATCGCGCCGAAATCCTTGATCCCGTACATGCCAAGATTGGAGACGGAGAACGTTCCGCCCTGAAACTCGACGGGTTTGAGCTTGCCTTCGCGCGCGCGCCCGGCAAGATCCTTGACCTCTTCCGAAATCTGGCGCAGGCCTTTGGTTTCGGCAGCCTTGACGATCGGCGTAATCAAACCGTTCGGCGTCGCCACGGCAACGGAAATATCGGCGCTGTCATATTGCAGGATCGCGTTATCGGCCCATGCGACATTCGCCGCCGGATAGGCTTTCAGCGCCATGGCGCAGGCCTTGATGACGAAATCGTTGACCGAGAGTTTATAGGCGCCCTTGGCCTCGGCGTTCAGCTTCTCACGCGCCGCCAGAAGATCGTCGATCAGGCAATCGATGGTGAGGTAGAAATGCGGGACCGTCTGCTTGGATTCCAGAAGGCGCGACGCCACAACCTTGCGAATGCTGTTATTGGGAATTTCAGTATAGGCCATGCCGAGCAAGTCGGACTGACGCTTGGCATCAACCCCGGCGGACGGCGCGCGGCTTGCAGCGATCGGCGTGGCGGCGGGGGCAACGGCAGCTCCCTTTTGACCAGAAGCAAGGTCGGCCTTGACGATCCGCCCGTGCGGGCCGGAGCCGCGAATGGCCGAAAGATCGACCCCCATCTGCGCGGCAAGACGGCGTGCGAGAGGCGAGGCGAAAACGCGGCTGCCGCTTCCCTCACCCTGCCCCCTGCCGGAGGGAGAGGGTGCTTTTACGGAGGATTCTGTTTTTGGAGCAACAACTTCCACGGTTGCACTCCCTCTCCCTTCGGGAGAGGGTCGGGGTGAGGGAGATTTACCAAGATCATTCGCTGTCTCCCCCTCCTCCAGCAGCATCGCGATCACGGTGTTGACCGCAACCCCTTCAGTGCCTTCGGGAACGAGGATTTTCCCGAGAACGCCCTCATCCGCGGCCTCGACTTCCATCGTCGCCTTGTCGGTTTCAATCTCCGCGATCACATCGCCGGATTTGATTTTCTCGCCTTCCTTCTTCGTCCACCGGGCAAGTTTGCCTTCGGTCATGGTCGGGGACAGGGCGGGCATGGTGACGTTGATGGGCATTCTGTTCTCTCCGCTATCCTGCAGAAATTAATTGCACTGGTTGTAGGCGTTCACATTGAAGTTCGCGTTAAACCCTTTTTGCGACAAAAGCGCGGCAAAATCCCCCGCCTTCGCAGCCGGCTTGACGGTAAAGTTCACACTGCCGTTCATCTGGTACCCGCTGCCTGAACCGGCGCAATCGCCTTCACAGCATCCGCCGGAAGAGTTGTTGGCATAGGCGCTGTAATTGTAGGACTGAACCTCCAGCGTTTCCACCCCGGCTTCTTTTGCCAGAGCGCGCGCATCGTCGATCTTTTTATCGATTTTAGCCTTGATTTGCAGCGGGTCAGATTCCGTGCCATTGAAATTGAAACCGACATTGGCGGTTTCCTGAAGAACGCATTCCTGCGCCTCGACTTGCGCCGCAGCTCTGGCCGTCGCCATCGCGCGGTCTTCCGCCAGCGCCGGGACGCTGAACAATCCGATCAAGGCAAGGAAAAGGAGGCTATTTCGCATAGCAGACCTCTTTCACCACATGCACGATCTCGTCTGCCTGCGGCAGAGCGAGTTTTTCAAGGTTGGCGGCATAGGGCAGCGGCACATCGGCGGCGCACACGCGGCGGACGGGCGCGTCAAGATAATCGAACGCATGCTCGTTGACCAGCGCGGCAATCTCCGCGCCGATCCCTGCGAAGGCCCAGCCTTCCTCGACACTGACGACGCGGTTGGTTTTCTTCACGGATTCAAGAATTGTCCAGCGGTCGAGCGGGCGGATGGTGCGGAGGTTGACGACCTCGGCGCTGATCCCCTGCTCCGCGAGTTTGTTCGCGGCCTCAAGCGCTTTGCCGACCATGATCGAATAGGCGATGATGGTGACATCGGTGCCTTCGCGTTCGATCTTGGCGCGGCCAATCGGGATAACGAAATCCTCGGACACCGGAACCTCAAAGCTCTGGCCGTACATGATTTCGTTCTCAAGCACGACGACCGGATTGGGATCGCGGATCGCCGCTTTCATCAGGCCCTTGGCGTCTGCCCCGGACCACGGCGCGACCACTTTCAAGCCCGGAACATGGCCGTACCACGACGCATAATCCTGGCTGTGCTGCGCGCCAACGCGGGCGGCGGCGCCGTTCGGGCCGCGGAAAACGATGGGGCATCCCAGTTGCCCGCCCGCCATGTACAGCGTCTTGGCGGCGGAATTGATAATGTGGTCGATCGCCTGCATGGCGAAGTTCATGGTCATGAATTCGACGATGGGCTTGAGGCCCTTGAAGGCGGAGCCGACGGCAATCCCCGCAAAACCGTATTCGGTGATGGGCGTGTCGATCACGCGCTCCGGTCCGAATTCGTCGAGCATTCCTTGGGAAATTTTATAAGCGCCCTGATACTGCGCCACTTCCTCGCCCATCAGATAAACGGATTTATCGCGGCGCATTTCTTCGGACATCCCCGCACGCAGGGCTTCGCGGACGGTCATGGCCTGCGTTTGGGTGAAGGAAGCCTCGTTAAACGGTGGCGGTTCGATAATCGCGCCTTGAGCGTGGAGAATATCGCGGTTTTCAATCGCCTTTCCGGCATGTTGCGACACACTTGCCGTCGCAACGACGCCCGGCACATCCGGCGTGGACGGAGCGCAGGGGATAGTCGGTGCGGTAGATGCCGGAACCTTGATGGCATTCGCATCCTCGCCCTCATCCAGCAGCATGGCGATCACGCTGTTGACGGCGACGCCTTCGGTGCCTTCCGCAATAACGAGCTTGCCGATGCGGCCCTCATCCACCGCCTCGACCTCCATGGTCGCCTTGTCGGTTTCAATCTCGGCAATGACATCGCCGGGCTTGACCATGTCGCCTTCCTTTTTCATCCAGCGGGCCAGTTTGCCCTCCGTCATCGTCGGGGAAAGCGCGGGCATCAGAATTTCAGTCGCCATTTTAAAACCTTCGGTTTTTGATGATCGGATGATCCGTTAATCTTTGACTTCCACCAGAATATCGGTCCACAGCTCCGCCGGATCCGGCTCCGGAGATTGCTGGGCGAATTCGGCGGCTTCGTTGACGATTTCCTTGATTTCCTTTTCAACCGGCTTCAGGTCGTCGTCGCTTACCCCTTCAGCGGCAAGGAGTTTTTTGATCGCGTCGATCGGGTCGCGCTCGGTGCGGTATTTTTCAACCTCCTCCTTGCTGCGGTATTTGCCCGGATCGGACATGGAGTGGCCGCGATAGCGGTAGGTCATGACCTCCAGCAGGTACGGGCCGTTGCCGGAGCGCACGTAATCCAGCGCCTGCCGCGCCGCCGCCTGAACGGTCAGTACGTCCATGCCGTCCACGCGCTCGCCCGGAATGCCGTAAGGCTCGCCGCGGCGATAAAGTTCACCCGCCGCATGGCGCGCGCCGCTGGTCCCCATGGCATAGCCGTTGTTTTCGATGATATAGAGGACAGGCAGCTTCCACAGCGCGGCCATGTTCATGGCTTCGTAAAATTGACCCTGATTGGATGAGCCATCGCCCATATAGGCGACAGCCACCCCGCCGTCATTGTTATACTTATGGGCAAAACCAAGGCCGGTGCCCAGCGACGACGATGCGCCGACAATCCCGTGGCCACCAAAGAAATTGGCTTCACGGCTGAACATATGCATCGACCCGCCCTTGCCGCGCGAATACCCGCCCTTGCGCCCGGTCAGTTCTGCCATAACGCCCTTGGGGTCCATACCGCAGGCAAGCATATGGCCGTGATCGCGGTAGGCGGTGATGACCGTATCCTGCGGCAACTGCACCGACTGGATCCCGGTGACAACCGCTTCCTGCCCGATATAAAGGTGACAGAATCCGCCGATCAGCCCCATGCCGTAAAGCTGGCCGGATTTTTCCTCGAACCGGCGGATCAGAAGCATCTCGCGATAGAGCTTTTTCATCTCCTCGACGGACGGTTTCGGGGCCGAATTGGACCCTACTGTTTTAAGGCTGGGCGTTTTGGACGATTTGCTCACAGGAATTTCCTTTAAAACGTATGGGAAACTGTTGGAAACACGGGGATTTGGTACACCATTTTGGCGCTTTATGCCACGATGGCCATTGCTGCGATGCAAAATTCACTGCGGCAGGATAACGATCTGCTCGTCGGGCCGCGCATAGCCCAAAACCGCGCGCGCTCTCTCCTCCAGAAGGTCCGGATCGATGGAGCCGGGGCGGAGTTTGACGACTTTGGCCTCAAGCTGTTCACGCATGAGGCGTTCTTGCTCATAAGCGGCCGTGGTGCGCTCGATCTGGCGTTCGAGTGACATCAGGCGAAAGTAACTGCGCTCCCCGGCAACAATATGCCAAGTGAAATAGACGCACAGCCCCAACCCGATTATGGTCAGGATATTCTGGCGGACGACATAACGCTGCTCGATGAGTCGCTTCATAGAACCATGGAATCACAAATGATTCCGGCAATCAACTGGATTTTTTAATATGAATCAATAAGATGCGCTGACAGGCATGAGCCATCCCCCTACAGGATGACTTCGCCCTTAATTCCCTGCACGGAGCGCACTTTATCAATCGCCTTGTGCCACATTTCACCCGCCGGGGCGTGCAGAATGGAATCGTCGGATTTGATGACATGCCATGATCCGCGCAGCAATTCATAATCAAGCTGCACCGGGCCCCAGCCGGAATAGCCCATATAGGGGCGGCGTTCACCGGTGAGGTCGTGATATTCGACAAAGCTGCCGGAATCGACGGGGCCGCCGTAATAAACGACATCCCCGTTGACGAGCGGCGCATTGGTCTGCGGCTTGTTGATGACGACGCCGTGCGCATAGAACAGATTATGCTTGAGAATATAAATGACGGCATCGTCGAACGGCGCGGACGACCCCGCAGGTGCCACCAGAAGCTGCCCGGCTTTCGATGGATAGACAGTTTCATTGATTGCCGGCAGCGCCAGAAGAAGCGCCGCCAGCAGGATGTAATACCGCGCTGAATGCGGGGTCAGCTTCATCTGCGGATTATGCCGCCTTGGTCTTTTTGCCAGTTGCTGCAGGCGCAGCGCGCAGGATCGACTGTCCGGCATAAACGGCATTCTCGCCCAGTTCTTCCTCAATCCGCAGCAACTGGTTGTATTTTGCTGTGCGGTCGGAGCGGGAGAGCGAGCCGGTCTTAATCTGGCCAGCATTGGTGGCAACGGCCAGATCGGCAATCGTGGAATCCTCGGTTTCTCCGGAACGATGAGAGAGGATCACGCCATAGCTGGCCTTCTGCGCCATTTCGATGGCTTGCAGGGTTTCGGTCAGCGTGCCGATCTGATTTACCTTCACAAGAATGGCATTCGCGGCCTTTTCATGAATGCCGCGCTCCAACCGCACCGGGTTTGTAACAAACAGATCGTCGCCGACCAGCTGGACCTTGTTGCCAATAGCCTTGGTCAGGTTGACCCAGCCGGACCAGTCGTCCTCGCTCATGCCGTCTTCAATGGAAACGATCGGGTATTTGGCGATGAGTTGCTCGAAAAATTTGATCTTGCCGTCAGAATCGAAGGTCTTACCCTCTCCCTCCATCACATATTTGCCGCTCTTGAAATATTCGGTAGAAGCGCAATCGAGCGCCAGCATAACGTCTTCGCCCGGCGTGTAACCGGCGGATTCAATCGATTTCATGATGAAATCGAGCGCCGCCTCAGTCGAGCCGATAGCCGGGGCAAAACCGCCCTCATCGCCGACATTGGTGTTCATACCCGCGTTCGAGAGTTCCTTTTTCAGGGCGTGGAAGATTTCAGCACCGTAACGGATAGCTTCGCTGAAAGACGGCGCGCCGACCGGCATGATCATGAATTCCTGGA
>JACPDM010000150.1 GCA_016184045.1 Micavibrio aeruginosavorus
CCCACACAAAACAATCGATATTACGAAAAAGAAACGCGGGGTTTCGCTTTGCATCGCCGCACGAGTCAGATACCCTGAAAGGGTTATTCACACCCTGTCAATGAGACCGATTCAGCGCCGCCGAAACCGATGTCCTTTTCGTCCATGCCCCCTTCACGCTTCCGCACCGTTGCCGCCGCCCTATGCCTGAGCGCCATGCTGGGCGGCTGCGGCTTTTTTGAATCGTCGCCGCGTCAATCCGCCGCCGCCGTTTCCGGGCAGAACAGCGCGGGGCTGCATCTTGGCTTTTACGATGCGCTGGCGCTCAGCCTGCAAAAAAACACCGATGCCAGCATCGCCCTGCCTGAGGACACCGCAAGCCAGCAGGATGGCCTGAGCGCAGCCTGGGCCGCGATCGACCAAAGCCTCGCGCCGGCCCGCCAGCATGCCGGGCAGGATGAAAGCCGCGCCGCGGAAATGATTATCGCCCGCACGCGCGCGGCCTATCTGCGCGCCGTCGCCGCCGACCTTCTTCAAGATGAGGTCAGCCGTCAGATAAACCGCGCCCAAGAGGAAGGCCGCATGGAAGACGCCGAGTCCCTGACCCGGTCCTTCGCGCCCTTTGCCACCGCGCGGCAGGAGTTGGCAACCCTTGTCGGGCTGGAACAGCCTGATCGCGTTGTCCTTGACGATGTCAAAACGCTTTTGCCGTCCGGCGCTGATTCCTTTGCCGATCTCGCCGCGCTGGAGCGGCAGGCTCTGACCAACCGGAGTGAAATGCAAAGCGTCGGCGAATTGCTCCCCGATGAGATCGACCGCGTGCGCGCCCGCGCCGGGAAGATGTTCCCGGCAGGGGCCGACGCCGCGACGGCGGAATCGTGGGTCAGGTTTTCAAAAAGTTTCAGCGACGGGCTGAGCCGCATTCTCGGCATGAACCTGGCCCTGCAAAATCCCGATACGCGCCAGAAATTCGACCTGCTGCGGCAGCAGGCAGTCTCAACCGCCATCGTCGCACAGGTCGGCCTTGCCCATGCGCAGATGGAAACGGTCTTGCAACAGGCCGCCGCTCTGGCGCAAAACCCGGATGATCCGGTCGCCGCGCTGCAAACGGAAATGCAGCGCCATACGACTCTGATCGCGCTGCAGGACGCGCAAGCCCGCATCAAACAGACCATCGGCATCGCCCCGGTCCCGGCGCAACCCCGCCAGAAGGCGATTGCATCCCTGTCCGCCGCCTTGCGCGAACGCGATGGAGACCTTGCGCCTGTGGTCATGCTTGCAGCGCAGCAAGATCTTTACCAGCACCCGGAAATCGTCCCTGCGGCCTTCCATCCCGTTGATTTCGGGACCAGAATCCCGTTGCCGCAGAAACTTTCAGTGCAAGAGAATCCGGAAAATTCGATTTTTAGCCGTTTCATCGGAAAAGCGCGTACACTGAGGATACCGGAAGGCCGGATGCGGGCGCTGCTTGAAGCCCCGATCATGGAGCCCTAGATTAGATAGACGATGACATCGCCCCTTGAATATATCTTGCTGATGATGATGACGACGCCGGACCCTTCGGCGGCGGCCAGCGTCTCCAAAATCGAGCCTGCCTCCGGCAACCCGCAGGCGCAGGTGGAATCGTTCATCGTCGGCGAAGACGGCAACATCGCCATGCGCACCATCCTGATGGAGCCGCGCGACATGATGACGGAGCGGCTGGAAGCTCCGGTGAAAATCCCGCCGGAACTGATCCCCTCTTTCAAGATCGGCACGCCGCTGAAAATAAAGGTCGATGCGACCGGGCGATCCTATGACGCGAAAATCGTCCGGATCGAGAGCATCACCGACGAAACCGGATCGTCCGTTCAGGTCATCACCGCCCTGAACAAGCGCCCGGCAGAACTTGAACCCGGCATGGTCGGCACCGCAGTCATCACCGAAACGCCCTGAAAATTCCCGCCACTATCCCCCCTCTTGCGGACCGCTCCCCAAAGCCAGTTTTCCGGCGCGATCCAGCGCCTTGATCGCCGCTTCGCGCTTTAACGCCGCGCCGCGTGTCGGATGCGTTTCGGTATGCACAACCGCGAACGGCCCGCGCCCGCGCGTGTATTTCGCGCCCTTGCCGCTTTCATGGGCGCTTAAGCGCCCGGGCAGATCGTTGGTTATCCCGGTATAAAGCGTCTGGTCGGCGCAGCGCAGGATATAGACGACCCATTCCGGCATCGCGCCGCCCGCTACCGGATCGCCGGAACGCCGAGCAGGCGGTGCTCGACCGCGATGCAGCGATCCATCACGATATTAAGGCCGCCCGCTTGCGCCGTCGCCGCCGCCTGATCGTTGACGACCCCGAGTTGAAGCCACAATGTTTTTGCCCCGACCGCGACCGCGTCCTCCGCGATCGGCAGAGTCGCCTCGGCGCGGCGGAAGACATCGACGATATCGATCGGCACCGGCACGTCGCGCAGCGAAGGATAGGCCTTTTGGCCCAGAACTTCGCTCTCGTTCGGATTGACCGGGATCACATGGTACCCCGCGCCCAGCAGCATCTTCATCACCCCGTGCGACGACCGCGCCGGATCGGACGACGCCCCGACCACGGCAATCGTCCGCGCGGCGCTGAGGATATTGAAAAGGGTTTGATTGTCGGGGTTCATGAAAGCCTCCTTGAAAAAATTCCGGCCTCCCCAGAATAGAGGATCGCGTGAAAAAAAGAAGCCCGGGAGAATGCCGGAACCCGCGCTTTCCCTAAAGCGTCGTGCCGAAGATCGCGCCGATCCCTGCCGTCAGCGCCATGGCGAGAGCACCCCAGAACATCACGCGCAGCGTCGCCTTTACAATATTCGCCCCGCCCGCCCCGGCCCCGATCGCGCCAAGCAATCCCAGAAAGATCAGGGACGCCAGCGACACGGCTGGAATCAGGAGAGCGCCCGGAAACAAAATCGCCGTCAGCAAGGGCATCATCGCGCCGAAAGCAAAACTGGCCGCGGAGGCAAAGGCGGCCTGTATCGGGCGGGCCGCCGTGATTTCGGACAAGCCGAGCTCATCGCGCGCATGGGCGCCCAAGGCGTCCTTCTTCATAAGCTGGATCGATACTTCTCTGGCCAGAGATTCATCCACGCCGCGCTTCACGTAGATTTGGGTAAGCTCGTTCAATTCAGCCTCGGGGTTATCCTGAAGCTCCCTGCGCTCGCGGGCCAGATCGGATTGCTCCGTGTCGAATTGCGAACTGACGGAAACATATTCGCCTGCCGCCATCGACATCGCGCCGGCGACGATCCCCGCGACGCCTGCGATCAGGATTTCCGTCTGCCCCGAAGACGCCGATGCGACGCCAACCATAAGACTGGCCGTCGATACGATTCCGTCATTGGCCCCGAGGACCGCCGCCCGCAACCAGCCGATGCGCCTGACGAGATGGTTTTCACTATGAATATGCAGGCGGCTCATGGCTTTTCGGGTCGCTCCTTCTCCTTGTCAGGCGAGCCAATCTAGGCCCGCGCCCCATGGATTTCAAGATGAGCCCGCCGCCCTTGTCATCGTCCTGCCGCGCGTCTGTAGCGGGCGGCGGCTTCGGAGCCTTCGGTCACGTTCCCGGCGCTGTAGGAATGCGCGCCCATGCCGGCCAGCTTGCCGTTCTCGACGATCAGGTATTCTGGCCGGATGGGTTTTCTTGCGAACCAGCATTCCAGAATCTCGCGCACACCCGCCGCATAGCGCGCCTGCGCCGGAAGCGACGTGCCGGAAACATGCGGGGTCATGCCGTGATGGGGCATCGTGCGCCACGGATGGTCTTTCGCCGGCGGCTGCGGAAACCAGACATCGCCCGCGTAGCCTGCAAGCTGCCCGCTCTTGAGGGCGCGGGCGACCGCGTTCTCATCGCAAATCTTGCCGCGCGCCGTGTTGATGAGATAAGCCCCGCGCTTCATCTTGGCGATCAGCGCATCACCAAACATATGTTCGGTTTCGGGGTGCAGCGGCGTATTGATGGTAATGACATCGCACAGCTTGACCATCGATTCGACATGGTCGTGATAAGTCAGGCCAAGCTCTTTTTCGACCGCGTCCGGAAGGCGGTGCCGCTCCGTATAATGGAGCTTTACATCGAACGGCTTGAGCCGCCGCAGCGCCGCAAGGCCGATCCGCCCAGCCCCCACCGTGCCGACATTCATGCCTTCGAGATCGTAGGAACGGGCGACGCAATCGGCGATATTCCATCCGCCCTCGACGACCCACTGATAGGACGGAATATAATTGCGGACCAGTGAAAGGATCATCATCACGATATGTTCGGAAACGCTGATGCTGTTGCAATAGGTTACTTCGGCGACCGTAATGCCTTTATCCATCGCCGCCTGCAGATCGACATGGTCGGAGCCGATCCCCGCCGTAATCGCCAGTTTGAGGTTTTTCGCTCTGGCAAGGCGCTCCGCCGTCAGATAGGCCGGCCAGAACGGCTGCGAGATCACCACATCCGCATCGGCAAGCTCGTGCTCGAAGAAGGAGTTCGGCCCATCCTTGTCGGATGTCACCAGAAACTTATGCCCCTTACTTTCAAGAAATTTGCGCAGGCCCAATTCGCCGGAAACGCTGCCGAGCAGAGTGCCCGGTTTGAAATCGATCGCCTGCGGCGCAGGGAGCGTCTGACCGTCCGGATAGCGCTCCAGCTTGGGAAGGCTGTCGCGCGCATAGGATTTCGGATACCCGTCAACCGGATCGTCATATAGAACGCAAACGACTTTCGACATAAAAATCTCCCTTTGGATGGCGGGGCCTTCCGGATTCCTCCTAAAGCCGCGAAATGATTGAACCTTGCTGTTGTTTTGAGCAAATGCGCCGGGCCGGGATTATGTTCCCCCCTCCGCCCTCTGCGGCGCTTTAAGGCCCCCTTCTAAAATTCTTGTATTGTTCTTTGTCCTTTGATAGGTGTGGGTACGGCTTTTTACGTAATGCACAAAAATATAAAAAGGACAGGTTGTTTCGATGGGACGTCAAAATCACAACAAAGGCAAAAAACACAGCAACAACAATGGCTTTTCCGCCAATAAGGGCGGCGGCGCCCCCCGGCAGGGTCAGGCGGCAGCAGCCAAGGCGCCCGATGCCCTCGTCGGCCTCATCAGCAAGAGCGCCTACGGGCAGTTTCTCCTCACTCCGTGCAGCAAAAAGAGCAACCAGACCTATGTGATCGACCCCGCCCGGATGGGCGGAGCGCGCGAAGGGGATGTCGTCCTGGCGAAACAGGATTCGAACTCCGGCAGCACCCGTCCGGTGGCGCGCGTGACGAAAATTCTGGGCCTTCCGGGCGATCCCGGAATCCTGAGCCTCATCAGCGCCCATGAAAAGGGGCTGCGCACGGAATTCAATCAGGCCGCGATTGACGAGACGCAGGCCATGACCATTCCAGCCCTGCAGGGGCGGACGGATTTGCGCGCCGTTCCACTGGTGACGATCGACGGCGCCGACGCGCGCGATTTCGACGACGCCGTTTTCGCGGAGCCGACGCAGGACGGATTCCATCTGATCGTCGCCATTGCCGATGTTTCCTGGTATGTGCGGCCCGGAACCGATCTTGACAACGAAGCCTATCAGCGCGGCAACTCCACCTATTTCCCGGACCGGGTTCTGCCGATGCTGCCCGAAAAACTTTCGAACGAACTCTGCTCCTTGAAGCCCGGCGAGGACCGCGCCTGCATCGCCGCGCATCTGTGGATCAACAAGGCGGGCCAATTGCAAAAATACAGTTTCGAGCGCGCCCTGATGAAATCCGCCGCGCGCCTGACCTATGATCAGGTGCAGGCCGCGAAAGACGGGCGGACGGATGCCGTTACCGCGCCGCTGATGGCGGGCGTGATCAATCCCCTGTATGCCGCCTACGCCATACTCGACACGGCGCGCACCGCGCGCGGGGCCATGGCCATAGAAGGGAACGAATACAAGGCCGTTGTCGATCGCACCACCGGCGCGGTCAAGGACATCGTCAAGCGCCCCTCGCTTGAAAGCAACAAGCTGATCGAGGAATTCATGATTCTGGCCAACGTGGCGGCGGCCTCCGCGCTGGCCGGCAAGAACGCCCCTTGCGTTTACCGCGTTCACGACAAGCCCGTCTCCGCCGACAGGATCGAGGATCTGCGGACCTATCTGTCCACGCTCGGCATCGCCCTTCCGGCGGGTCAGGGCGATGAGCCTGATTTCTTCAATACGGCCCTGACCGCGGCCGCGAATACCCCTTACGCCGCGATCGTGCAGGACGCCGTTCTGCGCGTTCAGGCCAAGGCATTCTACAATACGGACAATGCCGGGCATTTCGGTCTCGCGCTGGAAAAATACGCGCATTTCACATCGCCCATCCGCCGCTATGCCGATCTTTTAGTGCATCGCAGTCTGGTGGAGCACTTCAATATGGGCGCGGGCGGCCTCGACAAGACCCAGAGCGCCAATCTTTCAAAAATGGCCGAGCATATCTCGAATACGGAGCTGGCCTCGACGAACGCCGAACGCGCCTCGAACGACCGCTTTGCGGCGACCTTCCTGTCCCCGCGCAAGGGCGACCAGTTTGAAGGCACCATCCAGAGCGTCACCATGGCGGGCCTGTTCGTCAAATTCGAAACCCTCGGCGCCACCGGCCTCGTCCCCTGGAAGGCGCTGCCCCGGGACCAGTACCGCCTTGATGAAAAAACGCGCTCCATCGTCGGGCAGCAGCATGTGTACCGCACCGGCGCCAAAATGGATATTCGCGTGGTGGAAACCGACGGCCTCAAAGGCTCCATCCTGCTCGAGCCCGCCAACAGCAACAGCGCCGACCTTTCAGGCACGCGCCTGAGCGCCGGCGGCGGAACAGTCCGCCCCAAAAAGCCGCGGCCATAGGCACAGGCCGGATTAAGGCAGTCTTTTGCCGCCCGGCAGGGCCAAAAAACTTTTATATTTCGACGCATCCCCCGCCGCAGGATAGGCGGTGCGAGCTGTATTTCATTTTTACCACAGAGGGCACAGAGAAACACAGAGGGTTCGGGTTTTCCGCCTGCGTTCTGAGCGGAGCGCGATTTCCTCTGTGAACCTCCGTGCCCTCTGTGGTGATTTGAATTTACGGCTTTTATTCAAGCCACGAATGACCCCGAATAAACACGAATGCATCCGTGATAAAAATGTAATAACGGGATTCAATTTAATCTGGCCTCACTGACCCCATTCGGAACATCTGTTGCATCAGAAGATGCAATAAAATTTTTCCTGGTATTATTTCTGCCTTTCGAATTTTTCAAGTAATTTTGCATCTTCGCTTTTTATGGATTGCGGGACAGGTTTAGATGCAACCCCAATCAATAGAGCAAGGTACCCAATAACCAGTGCCGCAACGATCCAAGGAATTGCTTTTAGAATTTTAACGAGAATCTTGGTCAGCATCTACGCTCCCCAAAAACATCCAAATTGCGCTCAACGGTGTCAGATTTGATTGAAATCCGCATTTCATTTTTACCACGGATCGGCACAGATGCATTCGTGTTTATTCGTGTCCATCCGTGGCTAAAAATTCCGGCTTCGATTGAATCACCCAGGGCCGCGCTCCTTTGTCCTTGACAGATAAAGGAATATATGCCTATAATTTCCCTGTAAAATGCGACATGCCCTGCCCGGCGATCAAAATTCAGGAGCATTCACCTGCCGTACCCGTGTCCGTGGCGCTGAAAAAAACGACGAACGAACTGAAGGACCGCGACTTATCCTTTTCCACCGCAGCCTCGGGGAACAAAAAATAGAAATTGTTTCACGTGAAACAATTCCTATTTTTTACGCCACAAGCGCGGCCGAGCGCCCGGGCGGAAATATTCCGCGAGAAAAAACCGCCCGGCAAAAAGCCCGCCGCTTGCGGACCAGCGCGAGCGGTAAAAATGATTTAAAATCAATGGGATATGATTGGCTGGGGCGGCTGGATTCGAACCAACGAATGGCGGTACCAAAAACCGCTGCCTTACCGCTTGGCGACGCCCCAATCTCTAAGGAACGGTGGGAAATTACAGAAGAAGCCGGGGAAAAGCAAGCCCCCGGATTTAAGGGGCCGCGATTCCCCCGAAACCCCGGGTATTCAGGGGTATTCAGGGCTTTTCCGGCATATCGGCCCGCGCCAGCCAGAAGACCTCGCCATTGCTTTCGGCGGTGTCGAGCCACAGGAACGGCAGGTCGGGGCGGCCGGCCTCAAGGCGTTCGCGTCCGGTGCCGATTTCGCAGAGCAATCCGCCTTCCGCCGTCAGGTGCGCGGGGGCCTGGTCCAGAATGCGGCGGACGAGATCCAGCCCGTCATCCCCCCCGGCGAGAGCCATGGCGGGTTCATGCACGTATTCGGGCGGCAGGTCCGCCATTTCCCCGGCATCGACATAAGGCGGGTTGCTGAGGATAAGGTCGTAGCGCCGCCCGGCCAGCGGCGCGAAGAGATCGCCCGCGAAAAGCTGCACGCGGTCTTCAAACCCGTGATCGGCGATATTGCGCCGCGCGACCTCGAGGGCGTCATGCGAGAGATCGACCGCGTCGATTTGCGCCTGCGGGAAAAGATATGCCGCCAGAATCGCAAGGCAGCCGGAGCCGGTACACAGGTCGAGAACGCTGCCTACGGCGGCGGCATCCACCACCGGCGAGAAGCAATCATCGTCGCAGAGAATTTCCGCGATGAAGGAGCGCGGAACGATCACGCGCTCATCGACATAAAACGGAATGCCCTGCAAATAGGCCTTGTTGAGAAGGTAGGACGCGGGCTTTCGCGTGGTCACGCGGGCGTCGATCAAATCCAGAACCCTGCGGCGTTCCGCCATGGTCAGGCGCGCGTCCCACCACGGGTCGAGCGTGTCGATCGGCAGATGGAGCGCTTCGAGGACCATAAATACCGCTTCGTCAAACGCGTTGCCCGTGCCGTGGCCGTATTCCAGCCCGGCGTCGTTGAAGCGGCTGACCGCATGGCGGATGTAATCGCGCACGCTGCGCAGCGCGGCGGCAATCGCCTCGGGGTCGTCTTTCTGGCCGTGTTGCGGGCCGTGTTGCAGATCGTGTTTCATGACTTTAAGGACTTAGCATTTTTCCGGCGCAAACACCAACGCCGCGCAGGGCCGCCCGCTCAGGCCGCCAGGATTTCGACGACGCGGCGGATTTTCAGCCGCAGGGCCGGGTCTTGCACCGCGGCGACGGCAAGGCAGAGGGACAAGACGTCGCCGTCCCCCTCCACCCCGCCCGGAAAGGTGGCGTCATCCTGAAAAAACGCATCGGACGGCACGCCGAAATAGTCGGACAGCGCATTCATGAACGCCGATCACCCCGGCCACATCCTGAAGGCTGAGGCCCTGCTGCGTTCGCAGGGCCCGTAAATTGCGCCCGATCTGGCGGTTTTGCTCCGCATCCCGCATTTTCGCCATGGCGTCCCTTCCCTTCCGGAGGTTTTCCGCTTATGTTTTGGAGTGGAATTATAACTTTTATAAAAGTAGATGATCGCGCGCCCGCCGTCAACTACTTTTAATTGCGAAAACAAAAAAAGGACGCCTTTTGGACAAGGGATTTATCGAGCGCATCCATATCCTGATCCGTGACGCCGGGGGGCAGAGCGCGCTGGCGCGCAAATCCGGCCTCTCGCTCGGCGCGATCCAGCGTTACATGAAAGGCGGCGAACCGACGCGCGGGGCGCTGGTGCGCATGGCCGAAGCCTGCGGCGTCACCCTGTCATGGCTGGTCTGCGGGCAGGAAGATGACGGCGAAGCGCCGCCCGCGCAAGGCCAGAACGCCATTCCGGTTTTCGGGTTTGCCGAATGCGGGCTGCAGGGCTGGTACAACGAATCGCGCCTTCGCGTCAGCACATCGCTGGACTGGCCGGACCCGGAAATTTTCGCCGTCATCGCCACGGGGCACAGCATGGCACCGGAAGGAATTCATCCCGGCTTCCTTTGCATCGTCTCCCCCAACACAAGGCCGCAGAAAGGCGATGCCGTGCTGATCCGCCGCCGCGACGGCACGGCGACGATCAAGCTTTATCAGCGGGAAGACAATGACTGGCTTTATGTGACCGGCTGGCTCGACCCCGAAAAACCCGGCAACCCGCAGCAAGCCTTCACCGACCAGATCAAACGTGAAAGCATCGAGCGCCTTGCCCCGGTCATCATGGTCAAGCGCCGCGCCTGACGCGTTCGCTACGGCGCGACCGGCCAGAATCCGGACGACGCGACGAATTCCGGATTGATGAATTTGCGGCCCGCATGACCGTAGGTCAAAGGCGCGCCGTTCATATCGACGATCTTGCCTCCGGCGCTCAGCAACACGGCATGGCCCGCCGCCGTATCCCATTCGGATGTGAGGCCGTGACGCGGATAAAGATCGGCCTTGCCTTCCGCGATCGCGCAAATTTTCAAAGAGCTGGCGCGGTGCAGAACCTTGGCGATCTTGAATTCGGAAAGGAAAGATTCAAGCCTTTTGGAATCGCCGTGATTGCGGCTGGCAACGACCGTGAAGCCGGAAGACGGAGACTCGCGCACGGCAATCGCCTTGTCGGCGTTGTTTTCGGCGCGCCAGCGGATCGCCGTTCCCGGCCCGCACCCGGCATAAAGCTGCCCCATGACCGGCGCATACACGACGCCCAGCGCCGGAACGCCGTTATGGATGAGGGCAATGTTGACGGTATAATCGCCGCTGCCGTTCGGTCCCCGGAGGAATTCCTTGGTCCCGTCGATCGGATCGACCAGCCAGAACCATTCTGCCCCCTTAAGATCGGGGATCGATCCGGCGCTGACCGATTCCTCGCCCACGACCGGGATGTCGGCGGCAATGTCGCGCAGCCCGGCAAGGATGATCGCCTCGGCCTCGGTATCGGCGATGGTGAAGGGCGAGCCGTCCGCCTTGGTCTGGCTTTGCGTGCCGCCGTCTTCCCCGACGGTTTCAAAATAGGGCAGCGTATGATCCCCCGCCTTGACGGCAAGGCGGCGCACCATGTTGCAGAGCGCCGGAAGGTGTTTCAAAAGCTGCTGCGTCTGGGGGGAGAGTGTGTTGCTCATCGCGATCCGGAAAACCCCTCTACGCCTTGGCGCGCTTGCGGATATCGCCCGCGGGAAGAATTTCCGGACGGCCGATGGAGATGTAGGAAAACCCCCTGCTCTCCATCTCTTCCGGCTTATAGATATTGCGAAAATCGCAGATGCGCTTTTCATGCATCAGCTCCGCGATCCGGCCCAGGTCGAGCGCGCGGAACTCGTTCCATTCGGTCAGGATCACCAGCGCATCAGCCCCGGCCGCGACGTCATAGGCGTCCTTGCACCAGGTGACATTCTCCATCTCCTGCGCTGCGGTCTCCATCGCAACCGGATCGTGGGCCGCGACGACCGCGCCCGCGGCCTGCAACAGGGGCAGGACGTAAAGACTTGGCGCTTCGCGGATGTCGTCCGTATTCGGTTTGAACGATACGCCCAGCACGCCGATTTTCTTGCCGCGCACGCTTCCGCCGCAAGCGGCGATGACGCGGCGCGCCATGTCGCGGCGGCGCTCTTCATTCACCTTGACGACGGATTCGACGATGTGCTGCGGAGCGCCGTGTTCCTCGCCGATGCGCAGCAAGGCTTCTGTGTCTTTCGGGAAACACGATCCGCCGTAGCCGGGGCCCGCATGTAAAAATTTTCCGCCGATGCGGTTGTCAAGGCCCATCGCCCGCGCGACGTCCTGCACGTTGCCGCCGACTTTTTCGCACAGATTGGCGATTTCATTGATAAAGGTGATCTTGGTCGCCAGAAAAGCGTTGGCGGCATATTTGGACAGCTCCGCCGTTTCAAGGCCGGTAAAGACGATCGGCGTTTCATTCAGGTAAAGCGGGCGGTAGATGGCGCGCATGACCTCCTGCGCCCGCGCGCTCTCCGTGCCGATGACGACGCGGTCGGGGCGCATGAAATCGCTGATCGCCGCGCCCTCGCGCAGGAATTCGGGATTGGAGCAAACATCGAAATCGCCGTCGGGGCGGGTTTCGCAGATGATGCGCTCAACCTCCCGCGCCGTGCCGACAGGAACGGTGGATTTGGTGACGATGACGGTATAGCCCTGCATCGTTTCCGCGATCTCTCTGGCCGCCTGATAGATAAAGGTGAGATCGGCGGCGCGGTCGAAGCGGCGCGGCGGCGTGCCGACGGCGATGAAGACCGCATCGGCATCGCGCACGGCGTCCGCCGTACTGGTCGTAAAGGACAGCCGCCCGGCCTTGACTTGCTTGGCGACCAGCTCTTCAAGGCCCGGTTCATAAATCGGCATCTCGCCCTTGAGCAGCCGGTCGATCTTGCCCTGAACCTTGTCGACGCAGGTCACGTCAATGCCGAACTCGGCAAAGCAGGTTCCGGAAACAAGCCCGACATAGCCGGTGCCGATCATGGCAATGCGCATTATGACCAATCCTTTCGATGGCTTTATCTGGCGCGAACCTAGCGGATTTCCATGTCAAAAAAAAGGATTCACTGGACAAATCCGGCGCGCTCGGTCAATCCTTCCCTTGCAACAGACAGGACCCGGACCCGATGCCGCTCAGCACCGCCGCCTATTTCAACCTTGCCTGCCGCGGCGCCCCCTGCCCGGCCCCGCGCCTTTTCCAGATGATGACGCAGGTTGAGCCGCTGGCGCGCGAAGCCGGGGCGCTGCTGCTTTCTTATTATCGCAAGAAATACACCGTCGAGATCAAGGACGACGACAGCCCCGTGACCGTCGCAGACACGGAATCGAGCGCGCTTCTGGTCGCCGGACTGAACCGTCTGACGCCGCGGATTCCCGTCATTTCTGAGGAAAACGACACGGATGGGAACGAAATGTACTGGGCGGTCGATCCGCTCGACGGGACCAAGGAATTCATTGATAAAACAGGGGGTTTTTGCATCAAGATCGCCCTGATCGCGGACAGCCGGCCTGTCGCGGGTATGGTTTTCTGCCCGGCGCAGGATGTCCTTTATACCAGCGTTGAAAACGGCCCGGCGGTCAAAATCGTCCGCGACGGGCCGCCGCAACGCCTGCAAACCCGCGCCGCCGGGCCGCGCCTGACCACCCTCTTTAATAAGAAACATTCCGACCCGGATGAATATATGACCCAGCGTGACGCGCTGGCGAAAGCCGGCCTGAAACTGCCCGCCCGGCCCAGAACCATCCCCGGATTGCCGCGCAACCTGCAAATCGCGGAAGGCCTTGCGGATGTGCATCTGGCCAGCGGCTTTGGCTCCGGGCCGCTCAAAGGCAGCGGCTTTGTCTGGGACGCGGCGGCGGATCACCTGATTCTGGAGAATGCAGGCGGGTTCATGGTTAATCTGGACGGAACCGAATTATGTTATAACCGCCCCCGGGAACGCATGCCCGCCTATATTGCCTGCGGCGATCCGGCTCTGCGCTCCAGATGCACCCCTTAACCGGACGCGCATGACCCGTGCCGAAAAAGCCAAACTGAAAAAGATTGATCGAATCAAGCGGTTCTGTTTAAGTTAGAGCGTATATTCTCCATAACCTTTTTTGCGAGACAGGATAAATCCGATGGCGAAAAACCCGGCAACTGCGGACAATCAGGGCGGAGCGGGCCATGGCACCATGCCGCTCTTTTACACCAACCCGGCACCGCTAGACGCCCGCAAGCACGCGAACCTGTCCTTGAAGAAAAACTTCGGACTCAGCTTCACCAAAACCGTGAACGCGGTTCCGATCAACATGATCGAGATGCCGCAGGTTTGCCACTTCTACCCCATCGCCTTCAGCCCGGACGGCAACGCCACCCCGGTGGCGCTGATGGGTCTTCGCGACAATGAAAACCTGTATGTCGATGAAAAAGGCGAATGGCTCGAGGATGCCTACATCCCGGCCTATATCCGCCGCT
>JACPDM010000006.1 GCA_016184045.1 Micavibrio aeruginosavorus
AAAATTACCACGTCATCATGACGGACCCAAAAGACGGCAATAACGGCAAGGATACGGAAGGCGGCAGGCTTTGGGCTTTTGTCACGCGCTCGATCACGCCTTTGGCCGGGAAATCCTGCCCGCCCCTCCCCCCGTCATCCGCACCGGAAAAAACCGTTGTCGCGCCAAGGGTTTCCGCGCCCGACGTGAGCAGGGTCGGGGCGGAAATCGGCCTGAGGGCGCCGGATTCCATAAATCCCCCCGTTTCACCGCCGGACCGCCGGACGGCGGACAAACTGCGGCGCGGAAAAATCCCGGTCGAGGCGGTTTTGGACCTGCATGGCCTGCATCAGGGCGCGGCGCAGGCGGAACTGTTCCATTTTCTCCAGATTTCCGCCGAAGCCGGGCGGCGCTGCGTTCTTGTCATCACCGGCAAGGGCAGCCGCGCCGGGGGCGGGGAATCCGGAGTCCTGCGGCGGATGCTCCCGGTCTGGCTCGGCCTTCATCCCGTCTCAAGGCTGGTTCTGGCGCATAGCCCCGCCCACCCCCGCGACGGCGGGGATGGCGCGTTTTACGTCCTGCTGCGCCGGAAGCGCTGAACTTTTTTCTTTCCTTAATTAAGGCACCATGACGCCGCCGCTGCCGTCCAGCGATCGCGGCGCGGCGGGGACGGCGATTGTCAGGTCGCGCTCCGCCGTGCGGGTCAGCTTTTCAGTGCTGCCAGCGATGGCGCGGGAAATCGTGATGCTGCCCTTATAATTGCCGGGAGGCAGCGGGGCGGTGACACGCTTGCCGACGAAATAAAATTGCCGTGATTTGTTGTCTTTCTGCGTCAACGTGTTCTCGGCAAAGACACTGCCGTCCGGGGCGGTGATGCGCAGAACGACCTCATCGCCCGTTTGCATGCCGTAGAGCCCGGCCCAGTAGGTCAAAGCGCCGATCTCCGGCGTCAGCGTTTCCGGGGAAGAGGCGTCTTGCTTGATTTTGTCGAAATCGGGGACGTCCGGGGCAAAACCGTTGGCGAAAATCGCCATCGGTTCGTATTCGAGATTGATGCCGTAGAGCCACATCGCGCCCTTGACCTTGCCGCAACCTTCATCGGCATAGGTTCCTGTGAAAGGATCGACGGTGCGCCCGTCATGGAAGAGGCCAAAATGCACATGCGGAAATTCCGCCGCGCCGCTTTGCCCGATTTCAGCCAGTTTTTGCCCCGCCGTTACCGTGTCGCCGGGTTTGACCACGACGCTGCCGTGTTTCAGGTGGCAAGAAATGGATTGCCATCCGTCGCCGTGATCGATGAGAACGCCGTTGCCGCAGCCTTTGTTTTCAGCAAGATATTTTTGGATCTGCTCCGCCGTCGGCTGGGCGTCCAGCATGGCGACCTTGCCGGGAGCTGCGGCGAGAACGCTTACCCCCTGCTCCAGCGACTTGCGGTCGCGCAAGCCGAAATCGGTGCCTTCATGTCCTTCATAAGCACGCGGCCCGCAGGTGAAGTCCTGCGCGGCATCGGCGGCCGGGTTCATATCGACATGGTTGACAATCCAGCAATCGCTTCCCGGTGTGCAAGCGGCGGGCAGGATCAGCTGCGGCGCGGCGGCAAGGGCGGGGACACTGAAAAGGCAGCACAAGAGCGGAAGGAAAAAACGGTCAAGACGCATGGCATCATCCATCAGGAGGGAAGAAAGAACGCAGGAGCGGCCCGGCTTGCGGGCCTTTATATCAGAGATAACACGCAAACGCGGAAATGCAAAAGCGCCGCCGCGCCTGCCTGCGGCGAATTACAGAATAAAGCGGGAGAGATCGACGCTTTGCGCCAGCTCGCCTACCTGCTTGCGGACCAGATCGCCTGTGATGGCGATGGCTTCGCCGCCGCGGTCGGGGGCGGTAAAGCTGATGTCTTCCAGCAATTTTTCGATGACGGTATGCAGGCGGCGCGCGCCGATATTTTCAACCGTTTCGTTGACCATGGTCGCCAGCCGCGCGATTTCATCAACGGCGCTGCCGTCGAAGGTAAGGTTGACGCCTTCCGTCCCCATCAGGGCGCTGGACTGGGTGATGAGGTTGGCTTCGGTCTCGGTCAGGATGCGTTTGAAATCGTCCTGCGTCAGGGCTTTAAGCTCCACCCGGATCGGCAGGCGGCCCTGCAATTCGGCCAGTAAATCGGACGGCTTTGCGTAATGGAACGCGCCGGAGGCGATGAACAGGATATGGTCGGTCTTAACCGGGCCGTATTTGGTGGATACGGTCGTGCCCTCGATCAGCGGCAGCAGGTCGCGCTGCACGCCTTCGCGGCTGACATCGCCGCCGCGCATGTCCTGACGGCTTGCGATCTTGTCGATTTCATCGATGAAAACGATGCCGTTTTGCTGCACCAGTTCCAGCGCCGCCGACACGACGCGGTCTTCGTCCAGCAGCTTGTCGGCCTCTTCGGTGATCAGCAGATCGTAGCTTTCGGCGACGGTGATGCGGCGGCGTTTGGTGCGCTCGCCGAAAGCCTTGCCGAACATATCGCCGAGATTGACCATACCCATCGACGCGCCCGGCATTCCGGGGACATCGAACATCGGCATTCCGGGGCTGCCGGTATCGCGCAGGTCGATCTCGATTTCCTTGTCGTTGAGCTCTCCCTGCCGCAGCTTGTGGCGGAAGGTTTCGCGGGTGGTATCGGCGGCATTTTCGCCGACCAGCGCATTCAGGACGCGGTTTTCGGCGTAGATTTCCGCCTTGGCGGTGACGGCGCGGCGCATTTTTTCGCGAACCATATGGATGGCGGATTCGACCAGATCGCGAACGATGGATTCGACATCCTTGCCGACATAACCGACTTCGGTGAACTTCGTCGCCTCGACTTTCAGGAACGGAGCCTGCGCCAGCTTTGCGAGGCGGCGGGCAATTTCAGTCTTGCCGACGCCGGTCGGGCCGATCATCAGG